>JBQNBL010000003.1:0-121434 GCA_052169955.1 Treponema sp. | reverse complement strand
GCAAGAATTATTACAATTAGATTATGCAATACAGCCAACTAGAAAATGGGCTTATGACGGTAAAAATCTTACTGATATTTATAATGAAACATATGAGGAATGAGAAAACTATCTTCATCGGGTGGTAAAATATAAATTTTTTGAAAATAAGGTTAAGTTGATTGTTTCAAATAATCTAAAAGCGTACACCGTTGCGGCACATTGAAGAGAAAAATAAAGCATAAATTTTCTTTGATATATATAGATATTAAAATATAGTTATCATAGAAATTGCATCTAACACCCGCTTCAACGCTGACATTGCGGAAGATCCGCAAATGCAGGTTAAGCGAATGTTAGCCGTACAGCATAAGCGTCATGGTGCTGAAAAAGGCTTTCAAATAATAAAAAAAGAGGATTGCTTAGATGAAAATAAAATATGCGTTCAAAATTATCATAGCGAGTCTGATTGTGCTGTTAGTTGCAAATAACAGTTTTATGCTGTTCCGCATTTCCGATATGAAAGGCGATGCGATACTGGTCAACAAATCGGGGGTGATACGTGGCGGGTCTCAGCGTCTTGTAAAAATGGAACTTGCGGGGAAACCGTCCGATGAACTGATAGCGTTCTTGGATACCGTTGTGCAAACCGTATGCAAGGGAAATAAGGCGGAAAACATCGCCTGCATCACCGAAAAATCATACTGCGAAAAAACGTGCTGCCTTCAAAAAGCGTGGGAGGATTTGAAAACAGAAATCCGTCGCTTCCGAAAGGGTGAGGGCGATATACAAAAATTAATCGAAATGAGCGAAGCCTTGTGGAACACGACGAATGCGGTCGTCAACGAAACCGAACGAATCGCACATAAAAAACAGCACGTCGTAAAAATCGGGGTTATCATCTTTTTTGTGTTGAATATTCTTGTTTTTTTTGGAATTTCGTATATAAAAAAGGCAAAAATCTTATACCCTGTCGCCCGCGTGCAGTCGGTGCTGAAAACGATACTGGAAAAGGACGGCAACTTGACGCTGCGACTTCCGGTTCGCGGGGCGGACGAAATCGCCGAATTATCCGGGTACTTCAATCAAACGCTTGAAAAAATCGGCAGGTCAATCAAATCGGTAGGCAAAAACACCGAGAGCATGGAGCAAGTAAGCTGCGAGCTGTCTGCGAATATGACGGAAACGGCAAGTGCGGTCAACGAGATTACGGCGAATATCGACGGCATAAAGCAGCAAGTAGAAAAACAGTCAAGCGGTGTCAATAAAATGGGTGCGGAAATGGAAAAGATAATCCGCACGGCACAGGAGCTCAACGGCAGGATAGAAAAACAGGCGGCGGGGGTTATGCAGTCGTCGTCGGCAGTGGAGCAAATGACGGCGAATATTTCTTCCATAACGCAGACTTTGGAAAAAAGTGATGAGACGGTCAGGTCGCTTGCGGCGGCAACGGAGGACGGAAAGAAAAGCGTGTCGGGGGCAAACAGCATAACGCAGAAAATCGCCGAAGAGTCGGGGGGCTTAATTGAAGCGAGCAACGTCATTCAGAATATCGCAAGCCAGACGAATTTATTGGCGATGAATGCGGCAATCGAAGCGGCACACGCCGGAGAGACTGGAAAAGGATTTGCGGTTGTCGCCGATGAGATCCGTAAGCTTGCCGAAGAGTCGAGCATACAGGGAAAGGCGATAACGGAAACGCTGAAAATACTCGGCACGGAAATAGAAACGCTTTCGGTTTCAGCACGGCTTGCACAGGAAAAGTTCAGTACGATAGATTTGCTTGCCGAGCAGGTCAAGGCGATGAGCGGGAGCATTATGGGTGCGATGCGTGAGCAGGAAAACGGAAGTCGCGAGGTGTTGCAGGCGATACAGACAATCAATCATGTAACGGATGAGGTGCGTACCGGCAGCAAAGAGATGGTGCAAAACGGAGAGAGTGTCGCAGCGGAAATGGGTGAACTTGACGGCTTGAGCCGAATGATAACGGACAGCATGAACGAGATGGCAAGCGGGGCGGTGCAGATAAACAAGGCTGTACAGGAAGTGAATGGAATAACGAGAAAGAATAAAGAAGCGATAGAGAGCCTCTCGGAAGAAGTCGGGAAGTTTAGGGTATGACGGCTAACACGGTTTTCAAAGCCGACACGGCAGATAAACTGCCGTGCGGTTTAAAACGCTAGTTAGACAGAAACCTATCGGTGCGAAAAAGTAATATTGAAAATATTTCAATGTTGTGATATATCTGAAATGAAAAGTTAAATTTTAAAAGCAATAAGGAGACTTGACAAAAATGAAAGAATATGTTATCCCCCCCCCCGAAAAATGTGATGAATCGCAGATAACTGTCGTTATGAAAAATCAAAAAACAACTCTTTTTTATCAACGACTGACAATAAGTAAAAAGATCATTTTAATTGCAGGTTCAACACTAATGGTTGTTTTTGCCATTCTATTATTTATAATCAATAAAAAAACTGTTGCTACTGTCCGTACACAGGCGGAACACGCACTTATAACAAAAGCACAAGATACTTCTCGCATTATTCATGCACGTATTAGTATTTTTCTTTCAGCATTGAAAGAAACTGCAAAAATGCCCTTTTTTGATAGTAAGACGCTATCGAATCAGGAAAAAGCGGATATGCTGTATGAGTTACATAAAGAAGAGGTTGAAACCCGTTATGCATTTGTTACTACAGAGGGGATTTCGTATCAACGAAATCAAAAACCGGTGAATATTTCCGAACAAGAATGGTTCGCCCATGCTATGCAAGGTAAAATATATATTTCAAGCCCCTTTGAAAGTATTCTTAACAAAGATTTTATCATACTGTTTGCAGTTCCCGTACATAATGAAAAAACAGTTATTGGGGCTATTACTGTTGTGCTTCCGGCAATTTGGCTTTGCGAGCAACTGACAGATGTCAAAGTGATGAAAACAGGACAGGCATACATGATTAATCATGAAGGTGTTACAATTGCAGAGGGCGATATTGAAAGTTATGAAAAAAGAGTGAAAAAAGAATGGAATGTTGCAAAGGAATCTGTTACCAATAAAAGTCTTGTACCTCTGGCAAAACTTGAGATAGAAGCGGCAAAAGGGGGTGTAGGTGTAGGCGCATATGACTTTGAACGTGAAAAAAAAATTCTTGCCTATGCTCCACTCAATATTGGGATGGCAAAATGGAGTATTCTTGTCTATGCCCCTCTTTCAGAAATAATGGTTGAAGCCGATGAAATACGGAGGGTTAGCACTGGAATCAGCATAGTGGGTCTGGCTGTCATTTTAATTCTTCTTTCATTTCTTGCTCACCAGATAACTCGTCCAATAAAACAAACTGTCGCAGTTCTCAAAGATATTGCAGAAGGAGAGGGAGATTTAACGGTGCGGTTGCCGTTAATAGGTAACGATGAAATTACCGATTTGTCGGCATACTTTAATCAAACAATCGAGAAAATAGCTGCTTCAATTCAGGAAGTCGGCATAAATACGAATACGATGGAAGACATCGGCAATGAACTTGCAAGTAATATGACTGAGACCGCCAGTGCCGTCCATCAAATCAGTGCAAACATCGACGGGGTAAAGCAGCAAGCGCATACGCAAGCGGCAAGTGTAACTGAAACTGCCGCAACGGTGGAAGAAATTATCCGCACCATCAAACAGCTGAATGCAAGTATTGAAAATCAAGCGGCCAGCGTTGCACAATCTTCTTCTGCTGTTGAGCAAATGGTCGCAAATATCGCTTCCATTACACAGACCCTTGATAAAACCAATGATACTATTAAAACGCTTGCAGCGGCAACTGCCGAAGGCAAAGAAACTATTACCAGCTCAACAAGCGTAACGCAAAAGATAGCCGAAGAATCAGGCGGACTTTTAGAAGCAAGTAATGTTATTCAGCATATTGCAAGTCAAACGAACCTGCTTGCGATGAATGCAGCGATTGAAGCGGCTCACGCCGGAGAAGCGGGCAAAGGCTTTGCCGTCGTCGCTGATGAAATCCGTAAGCTCGCCGAAGAATCAAGTGCACAGGGTAAAACCATTACGGCAACGCTTAAAACCTTATCGGGAGAAATTGAAAGCCTATCAAGTTCGTCAAAAACGGCGGGAGAAAAGTTTAATGCAATCTTTACGCTTTCCGAACAGGTAAAGGAGATGAGTAACCGGCTTATGGAAGCGATGAGGGAGCAGGAAAACGGCAGCCGCGAAGTACTTGGAGCTATTAAAACAATTAATGCAGTAACAAATGAGGTACAAGCCGGTTCCGGTGAGATGCTACGCGGCGGTGAGGGTGTTGCAGAAGAAATGCGGAAACTCGATGACCTTACCCGTGTGATAGCCGACAGTATGAATGAAATGGCAAGCGGTGCGGTACAGATTAGTAATGCGGTGCAGGATGTCAATGAGATAACACAAAAGAATAAGGCAAGTATTGATAACTTGGCGAAGGAAGTAAAAAAGTTTAAGGTATAGATGGTGTCTAACACCCGCTTCAACCTAACATTGCGGACAAGCCGCAAATGCAGGTTAAGCGGTAGTTAGACAGATTGGTAAGTTACCAGTAGTTGGACTAAGTAAAGCAGGAGTTCTTGCTTCCAATACATTGTATAGCCTTTGGTCTAAAACTGGCGAATTTTCGCTATACTATATTTTTTGCGTTTTAAACTCAGGTTTGATAAGACATTTATGGAAGACGACTTATTCTGATAATAAAGAGTTGTTTCCTAAAATAAAAGGATACCAATTAAAAGACTTGCCAATTAAATCTATTTCGCTAGAAGAACAAGAACCTTTTATTCAACTATCAAAACAAATGATAGAAGCACACAAAGAGCTTGAAAAAGCAAAGTTTGAACAAGATAAGAAATTCTTGAAGCAGCACATAGATATTCTGGACTCTCAAATAAACATTATTGTATACAAGCTTTATAACTTAAACGAAAAAGAAATAAAAATCGTGGAAGAATAGTTTTTATCTTACACCCATTGGGCATCATCGCCTATAAGAATCTCAAGTTCTCCATTTGCTTGTGCTTCTCTTATTTTTTGCATAAATGTATTTGTAGCTTCTTTTACATCTTTTTTAAAAAATAACTCTTGCATTTTCTCTTCTTCTTCAATTCTTTTTCCCCTGCCACCAGAAAGATTAGATAAAATCTTATTTCTAAATGCATCATTTTTTCCATGAATAAGCTTAGTAAGAATATCATCATCAAACCCAAATAAAAACTTCTGTAGTTGAAAGTCAGGAATGCTAATAATATCATCAAGAGTAAAAATATTTTCTTTTAACTCTTTTGCAAGAAAACTATCATTTTCAGCAATAGAATTAATAATCTCTTCCCCTGCTTTATAATCAAGATTTCGTAAAATACTTAACAACGATGTTTTTCCATCAATAGCCGTAGTTGATATTTTGATTTTACTCATCTTTTTACGCATTGCTTCAGCAACTTCAAAGAGAATATCGCTACTCACCTTTTTCATATCTAACATAGCTTTGATAATCTCATTTTTATCTTTTGCACTGCTAATATATTTTGCTACTTGTTTAGCTGGTAGCTGTGATAAAATTAGGGATTTAGTTGCAATCATCTCTCCTTCTAGTAACATTCCAAGAGTTTCATTATCTATATCTTTGAGGTAGTCAAAACTTATCTTTTTTTCTTCAGGAATACTACTATCTATGATTTTATTGGCTTTTTCTTTACCAAAAGCCTTTTCCAGCATTTCCCTTGCAGTATCTATTCCACCAAAAACTTGCTTTGCTTTATCATAGAGTCCAGAAAATTCTTTTAATATTTCTTCTGCTTCTTCTTTACCAACTGTTTGAATTGTTACAAGTTCTGCAACTATCTTATCCACTTGGTCACTAGATAAACTTTTAATAACACGGCTTGCTTGACTAGCCCCAATGATAAACAAAAATTTTGCAACTTTTCTATAAGGATTATCTTTTTCTTTTTCAACTGGAACTTTGATAAGTCCCTTCTCTTTCATTATCTGCTCAATATTAGCCATAACCACCTCAGTCTACATTATCGTAACAAATTTTAAGTTTTATAAAAAAGAAAAAAGGAAGCCCAGTTTGTTTGAAAATATTTTTTATTTTGTAAAATGAAATTTTAGATGTGTTCAAAAAGATTGTAGTTATTATGATTTATAAATTAATTATAATAATACCTATTATGGAACTCTCCCCACCCATAAACTTTAGAGTTCCATAATAGGAAAGGTTTTTAAGCTTTTCGCTTCACTTCAATTTGAAAGGGTTTTGTCTCTGCCTTTTTTGGAATACTCACTTCCAATACTCCATTTTCAAAGACTGCAGAGATTGCTTTTTCATCTATATCATCTGAAAAGTTAAACCTACGTTTAAACTCTGAAGTATTTCTTTCTTTAATGAGATAACCGCCCTCTTTTTTCTCTTCAGTACTGTCTTTTTTGCAAGACAACGTTAAAACTCGGTCTTGCATGTTGATATTAATATCTTTTTCAGAATAACCAGGTAAATCAACTTCCATAACATAGCCCTTTTCTGTTTCTCTAACATCTACAGCTGGACTTATACGCACGTCATTTTTCATAATGTCTTTTCCCAACATAGTTCTCCCAAAATCATCAAACAACACATCCAACATACTTCTTCCTCCATCATAATTAGCCATAGCCTTATTCATAAATAACCTCCATCTCGTGCATTACGCACGAACTTTGAGCTTTGCAACTCTGTTAATCTATATAGCATAAAGCATGCCAAACTAAAAAAATAAGAATAAGTAATTAAATTCATAGTTAAATTAGGAAAAAACATCCCAAAATACTCTTTAACATAGAAAAAAAATATTAAAATGAAAAGATAATCAAGGAAACAGTATTAAATATGTATCATAAGTCCACACAATTAATAATTTAGGGATTTAATAAATAAAAATTGACAAAAATTATATAAACCGCACTCTATTTTGTATCTATTTGACACAAAATAGAGAAATAGAAAACTTATTTAGAAGACTTATATTGAGAAAAATTAACATCTTTTGCAAGATTTGACATTCTTACGCCATCACCAATTAATATAGCTTGTAGATGTTTTGATACATTATGCACTCTTAGAACATTTACACCATTATAAGCAGCTATTGCACTCAAAAATGAAGAGGCATAATCTGCCACAGAAAGTCCTTCTTCTGTTGAAAGAGATGCATTAAAACCAGCTGTTTGAAGAATACTTACAATAAACCGTTTCCTAGAAACTCCAACAAAAGAAAGATAGCCCATTTGATGAATTAGTTCCACATTTTGAATTAGTTCTAGATTTTCTTTCATTGTAAGACCAAAACCAATACCCGGATCAAGCATTATTCTGTTTTTTTCTATTCCAGCTTTCTCGCATATTTCAAAAGTTTTTTCAAAATATGCTTTCATAAGTTCTATTATAGAAAGACTTGCAAAATAGTCTAGTTTTTCATCAGAAAAAGGTTTTCCATATCCGAAAGTTCTAAACACTCGACTACCTTCATGGTAAGGACGTGCAGTAACAGGATTAAACATTGCCACAACGCCACATTTGCTATTAGCTATTACTTGAGACATTTTTTCATCACCCAATAAGCCTGTAATATCGTTAATAATATCAGCACCTTCTTCTATAGAAGCTTTTGCAACATTTGCTCTCCATGTATCAACAGAAATAATAACATCTTTATCTTCTTTTCTAATCGCATGAATAACAGGAATAATTCTTTTTATTTCTTCTTCTTCTGTTATTGCTTCACTTCCAGGACGTGTGGATTCTCCTCCAATATCAAGAATTGTAGCTCCTTCACTAATCATCTTTTTAGCTTGTGTTAAAGCATCATTAGCATTAAAATACTTTCCACCATCAGAAAAGGAATCAGGAGTTACATTTAGAATACCTGCTAAAATTGTTTTATCCCCATTTTTAATGATTTTTTCATTACAACTAAAGATTAATTCTTCCATAAATATAGTTCTCCAATTTATTAAGGCATAAAAACCTTTTAAGATATTTATCTTTTTATTCAATGTTTTTGCTACTTAAAAATAGTCAGCTTTCTTTTTTTGATATGTATATACTACTTAGCAGTAGCTAACATTACAGTTTTTGCTTACTCTTGGCAAGATTGTATTTTAGTTTTTTCTATTAGTTAGACTACCTTTTTGACAATTTAAGATAAATTACAAGATAAGTATTCACCACAAGCTAAAAATAGCCATCTATAATCTCACTAAAACATCTACCATCACCTTGAAAGGATATTTGTTTACCTAGCCATTTTTATGAATATATGCTAGAATGCTTCAGTTTTTCTGTAGAAATTGTGCTATATTGACGATTACTATATTGAGATTTCATAACAATTTTGGAGGATGAAAAGAAAATGCCCAAGGCGATAACATACAACTCAAACTCTGTGGTATATTTTGCAGGAGATTTTGATGATAGAGTTTTCTTACTTCAAACAGGGAGCATTGCATTAACCTCAGTAGATATTGAGACAGGTGGGCAGGTAACAAACTACATAAAAGAAGGAGAGTTCTTTGGTGTTAAATCTGCTTTAGGTAATTTTCCTAGAGAAGATAATGCCATTGTTTTGACAAACTCAGTATGTCTAGCCTTTCATCCTCAGGAATTTGAAACATTTGCACAATCAAATACAAGAATTATTTTACAAATGATCAAAGTGTTCTCAAAACAACTTCGTTCAATTCACAAAAAACTAGCATCTTTACTTGATAGCAAAGAAGATGTGAACCCTGAAGATGGTCTTTTTAGTGTAGTGCAGGCTTTTTATAATTCACAACATTTTGACGCAGCAAACCAAGTGAGCATTAGATATTTACAAAACTATCCACAAGGGAAATATAAATCTGAAATTGTAAAAATTATTCAAACTGCTAAGGATATGCAAGGCTATTCTTTTGGTGTGAATTTAACACATGAAGCTAAAAAAACAGTAAACCCATTACCAAATATGGCTAGCTCCATGTCTATGTATGAAGCAGATGCAGAAAGTATGTTCTGTTCAGCCAATGAGCTATTTTCAAAAGGAAAATTTGATGAGGCATTTCTTAAATATCAGCATGTTATAGATTCACCTGATGCTAGAGATCAATTATTAGAAGACTCACATATTAGGGCCGCAAGGTGTCTTTTTGAAACAGGTGAGTACGTGCAGGCATTGCAATTATTAACAGGATTTATTGGAAAATATCCTAAGTCTTCACGCATTGCAGAAGCTTTAATTTTCTTAGGACTTTGTTATGAAAGAATGAAGCGTCCGGACAAGGCTGTTGCCTTCTATGATAAAGCTCTGCTATTTGCTCCTCATCTAGCTCCCAAAATACAAGAGTTAAAAGCAAACCTTTCTATATAGGTTTTTTGTTTTTTTTGTCTATATTTATTATTTTCTCAGTTTTATTCATCTTGAAAATACTCAAAAAAAATTATAGGATAAATCCTATCGCTGGTATGTAATACAGGAGGACGTATGGATAACGAAGAAATTTTAAGACCATTGCTTGAAAAAGGAGACCTAGAACAAACGCTTGAGTTTGTAAAAATGGAAAACAAACGTCTCAGTGATGTAATAAATGAAGGAATGAACATTGTTACAGCTTCTGTATTAGCAGATATTCCATCTGTTGAAAAATCTTCTTTGATTCAAAGAGTAGGCACTCTCTTTTCAACAGAAGAGTATTGCACATTATTAAATAAAAAAATCTTTACCATATCACCTGAAAAAAGAGAAAGACTGCGTAGCCAAGGTTTAGACTTAGTAAAAGAAAACACAGCACAATATATGGAATGGTATAACATTTTTGACATAGCATTCCCTTGGCTTCCACTTTCTGTGTTTGAGGACTTTGTAATATACCTAAAAAATGATAAAAAGCTAGAACTCGATGCCGAAACAATCGAGCAAGTGAAAGAAAACTTTCTGAATTCGAAACGATATTCAGAAAGGGAGTTAGATAAATTCTTTTCTTCTAGTCTTTTTAAGGGAGAAGCCTAGTGTCTTCTTTCATCAAGAGATTGGCAAGAAACACACTTTATGGCATAAGGTAAGGTCTTGAGTCTATCCTCTGAGATGTCTTTTGAACATTTAACGCATTTTCCGTATCTATTCTCTTCTATCCTTAGAAGGGCTGCGTTTATAGCTTGAATCTTTTTTAGATTCTGTGCACCTAAGACATCTAATAGGTCCTGATCACTAGCGTAAGATGCTATATCACCGAAATCTCTAGGAGAGGCATTTTCAATTCCATCTTCAAAATTCTTTTCGTTTCTGCTTATAGCACCAAGTATATCTTGTTTTTCTTCTAATAGAAGGCTTTTCATTTTTTCAATAAAAGCGTTGTCCATTTCATTCACTCCTAATAATGTTGACAAATACATTATTTACTTCTATTATTATAGAGTTGAATAGAAAAAAAAGCAAATACTTTTTTTGAAATATTTGCCTTTTTGGAGGATTTGTGGCTAAAGAAGAAGCTATTGAAGTTGAGGGCATTGTTAAAGAAGCATTGCCAAATACAATGTTTAGGGTAGAGCTAAAAAATAAGCATGTTATTCTAGCTCACTTGTCAGGCAAAATGCGAAAGCATTCTATTAAGATAGTTCCAGGAGACAAGGTTAAAGTTGATCTATCCCCTTACGATCTCACACGTGGGCGTATTGTCTTTAGAGAAAGATAGAATTAAAAAATGGGGAGCTTAAGAGGTCTCCCCTTGACCATTATCATTTTTATACAGTAGATTCATAAACTCTTATGGTTAAGGCTTTATTTGCGGGTTCTTTTGATCCGCCAACTTATGGGCATATTGACGTAATTTTGCGTTCTAGCAAGATCTTTACGGAATTGCATGTTATTCTCGCAGTAAATAAAAGAAAATCTTATCTTTTTAGTGTTGAAGAAAGGTTGGATATGCTCCAAGAACTCATCAAAGGATATCCAAATGTTTCTGTTTCTGTATGGGATTCCTTAGTTGTTGAATATGCTAAAGCACATGATATAAAAGTCTTAGTGCGAGGAGTACGAAACGTTTCAGATTTTTCTTACGAATTTGACTTAGCTCTCCTTAATAGGGGGCTAGATAAAGAAATCGAAACACTATTTTTGCCCCCAGATCCTAGCTATTTTGTCTTGCGTTCTAGCTCTATAAGAGAGTTAGCTTCTCTTGGAGGCGATCTATCTTCTATGGTTCCTCCACTTGTTGAAGAAAAACTTAAAGAAAAAATTGCATTAAACTACCTATAGGAGTTGCAACATGAGTGATTTTTCACTAAATGACAATATATTATCTAAAAATAAGCTTCCTCCACAAGACATAGATGCAGAGAAAGCAACTCTTGGAGCTATGCTTTTAGATCACTCTAGCATTGGGATAGTTTCTACAATATTAAAAACGGAAGACTTTTATAAAATAGCACATCAAAATATATACAAAACTTTACTTGAGCTATACACATCAGGTGAAAATCCAGACATATTAGTATTAAAAAATAAACTAGAAACTTCTAACCTACTTGAAAATGTAGGAGGAGTTGCATACATAGCTACACTTACTGACACAGTACCATCTACAGCGAATGTTGAATATTATGCTAAAATTGTCCTTGATGCATCCATAAGACGAAACTTAATTAAAGCATCTCACAAAATTTTATCAGATGTCTATAACAACTCCATCGGAAGTAGAGACCTACTTGAAGAAGCACAAAAAAAGATTTTTGAACTAACTGACGCTGGTGTATCTGCAAGTTTTAAAAAAATTGCAGATATTATTCAACCATTTTTGGAACATTTACAGCAACTCCATAGTAGAAAAGCTGACATAACAGGTATTGCCTCAGGCTTTCCTTCATTGGACTCTATGACGTTTGGCTTTCAACCTTCCGAGTTTATTATCGTTGGAGCTAGACCTTCTATAGGAAAAACAGCTTTTGCTATGTCAATGGCTACAAATATTGCAATTAGAGATAAGATACCCACAGCATTCTTTTCTCTTGAAATGTCTGAAATGCAACTTATGCAACGTCTTCTTTCGTTAGAAGCAAAGCTAGATTCTAAAAAACTCCGTTCTGCTAATTTAACGATAAAAGAACTAAAGAAAATAACAAACGTTTGTGGTCAAATATATGACGCTCCAATATACATGGTAGAAATGCCAAACATGAAGCTTTTGGATTTAAGAGCTATGTCAAGACAATTATGCACTCAATATGGAGTGAAAATAATCTTTATTGACTACATAGGGCTTATAAATAGTGAAAATTATTTGACACCACGCCATGAGCAAATTGCTGAAATATCACGTTCTTTGAAAGCTTTGGCGAGAGAGTTGGGTATCCCAATCGTTGCTCTATCTCAATTGACTAGAGACACAGAAGAAAAACGTCCTGTACTTTCTAGCATTAGAGAATCAGGCTCTCTTGAACAAGATGCGGACGTTGTAATGTTTTTACATCGCCCTAGAAAAGAAACACATGAAGACCCAACAAAACCAATAGACACTGAGTTGATTGTGGCAAAACAGAGAAATGGTCCTACAGGTACGGTACACATAGACTTTATTCCAACATATACAGCTTATGTGCCACAACTAGAAAATCAAGAACATTAAAGTTATTAATGGAGGCCTTTATGAAATATGATTTTGAATCATTAGTTGATAGAAGAAAAACTTCATCCAAATGGCATAACATGCTAGACTACAATCCTAATATACCTAACGATGTAGTTCCACTTTCTACGGCAGATATGGAGTTTAAAAACCCTCCTGAAGTTATAAATGCAATTAAAGAATATGTTGATAGCACAATCTTAGGTTATTCTTATATGAATGAAGATTTTGTAAAAGCATTCACTAATTGGATGAAAAGAAGGCACAACTATGAAGTCTTAGGCTCTTCACTTGTTTGCACATCTGGAGTTGTAACATCCATTTTTACAGCTGTAAAAACTTTCACAAAAAAAGGCGATGGAGTTGTAATTATGCCACCTGTTTACGGTCCTTTTTACTTTGCTGTGAATAGAACAGAAAGAACTTTAATAGAATGCAATCTTATTAATAATAATGGCTATTACACAATTGATTTTGAAAAATTAGAAGGTATCTTTAAATCTGGAAAAGCAAAAGCAATTATTTTTTGCTCTCCACATAATCCAGTTGGAAGAGTTTGGAAAAAAGATGAATTAAAACATTTAAGTGATTTATGTTTAAAGTATGATATTTTTATCATTGCTGATGAAATTCATCACGACATAATTATGCAAGGTCATACTCATACAGTATTAGAAACAGTTGATGAAAGATTAAAAGAAAAAATTATTACCTGCACATCACTTTCAAAGACCTTTAACTTAGCAGGTTTGGGCTTAAGCGTTTCTATCATTCCCGATGGAAAAAATAGAGAGAAGTTTTCTGAAGAACTTGAAAAAATACCTAGTCATATCAATTTAGGACTTAGCTACAAAGCCTATGAAGTAGCTTATAATGAGTGCGAACTATGGCTTAATGAAGCACTAGAAGTAATTTCTAGTAATTTAGAATTTGCAGTTAGTTACATCAAAGAAAATATTCCTAGCCTAAAAGCATACTATCCTGAAGGAACATATCTTTTATGGATAGATTTTTCCAACCTAAAACTCTCAGATGAAAAGCTTGAAAGCTTCTTAAAAGATTCATCACATCTTTTTTTAACACAAGGGTATGTTTTTGGAGCTGAAAAAGGAAAAGGATTTGCAAGAATGAATGTTGCAGCTCCAAAAATTGTTATTGAAAAAGCTCTGGAGCGTCTTAAAATTGCAATTAAAAAACTTGATTAAATAATTTTTCTATATTTTATTTAGGAGGATAATTTGAGAATCAAATTACTAATTATTATTTTTTTTATCTTTATATCTTTTAATGTTTTTTCACAAGAAGAAAGCGTCGAAGAAAAAGAAAATGAGGCAAAAACACCTCAAAATACTACTCAAAAGACAGAAAAAGAAACTGTAAAAAAGCCAACTACCTACCCTTCAACTTTTCAAACTGATCTTTCTTTAATGGCTTTATACCCTTGGGGTTTTGTTATTGACCTATCAGAAACTCTTGAAGTACCACTTTTACGTTTTGATAATCCACTAACGCATTCTAATAGCTTAAAGTTTACTGCAGGAGCAAATTTAACACCTGTTACTTTTGAGCTAAATTTTAAAGCAACATTCACTCCAATAGCTTTTTTAAACTTTTATGCAGGAAGTGGCATTGGAACAGGCTGGAGTTTTAGTCGCTTTCATGGCTTTGCTAAAAACATTGATGATGGGACAGGAAAATCAAAAAAAATAGCAATCAATGGAAAAGATTTCTTTTTTAATACTCGCTTTGGAACTAAGCTACAATTTGATTTAGGTGCAGTACTAAATAATAAGTGGAGTCATGTAGTTTTACTTATAGACCAAGGCTTTAAATACTTTGGAGCTGCCAATATGACTAGCCATGACTCTTGGGTCTATAAAGAAGATTATGGCGAAAGCAGAAACTCTTGGCTCTATACAGCAAGCTATACAATAGGCTATCTTATGCCAATTCCCCTAAAATTTATAGGTTTATTGATCGAAACAGAAAAAAAACTCTATACAGAGCCTAGCAATAAGACTGATTGGGGCGATCAATACATGTATGCTTACATCACTCCAATAATAATTTTTGAAGCAACAAAATATCTTAACATTGCAATAAGTCCACAGTTTTTTACACGAAAGAATTACACCAAACCTATAAATACGTTCTACGAAAAAAACACTGTAAATGAAAAAAAGCCACAGTACGTTGAATTCTACCGAATAGCAATTGCTTGTATATTTACTTTTCAACATTAAGTAATATTTTTTCCTAGCAGGCTAACGCACACAAAGTGAGTTAACCTGCTAAAAATTGTATTAAAAATACTTAGAATGTTTTGAATGAAGATAGATAGAATGGAAAAATTATTCTTTTAATGTAGGTGTGTAACCAGCCTCTTTAATTATAGAAATTACATCATCAATACTAGCTCCTTCCACCTCAACTACCTTACTTTCTAAGTCAATTTTAACTTTTGCATTTGCCAGCTTTTCATTCAAAGCTTTTTCAATCCTTGCCACACAATGTTTGCACGAAATATCTTCCACAAAAATTTTCATAGTACTACCTCCAATGTTCTCTAATTTATCAGCTATAGGTTCATTCGGCGAAACTGCCCCATGCCCTATGCTTCCTTTAAAAGTATTAATTCTTAAAGCATTAAGAACTACACTAACTGATGAAAAACTCATAGCCAAAGCAGCAAAAGAAGGCGATAGGTGTATTCCAAATGGAAGCAAAACTCCTGCAGCAATAGGAATACAAAGAGAATTATAAAACAAAGCCCAAAATAGATTTTCTTTTATAATCTTCATCACATATTTACTAAGGCACAAAGCAGAAATAAGTGTTTGTAAATTCCCATTCATCAAAATAATATCAGCACTTTCAATTGCAATATCTTCCCCTTTTCCAATAGCAATGCCAACATCAGCTTTTGCCAAAGATGGGGCATCATTAATGCCGTCTCCCACCATTGCGACAATGCAATCTTTTTTTAGTTTTTCGATTAGATGAGCTTTATCCAGTGGCATACATGAAGAATAAACTTCATCAATTCCAACTAATTCCCCCACTTTCATTGCAACCTTTTCATTATCACCTGTCAGCATAATAGGTTTTATACCTAATGCTTTTAACTTAGCAATAGATGAAACAGCCTCTTCTTTCACCTTGTCAGAAATACTAATCATTCCTATAATCTTCCCGTTATTTTCACCTTCAAAGACTGCAACAAACAAGTTAGTCTCTTTCAAATCAATTATTTTATCATCAATAGTTTTATCACATTTAAAATCCTCCATTAGCCTCATATTGCCAATGAGGATAGTTCTATCTCCTATTTTTCCGCTAACACCTTTTCCAATAAAACTTTCAAAATCTCTTACTTCTTGTCTTTTACTATTCTTTTTTTCAGCTTCTCTTATAATACTAAAAGCTATTGGATGAGACGATTTTTCTTCTATTGAGTAGGCAAAAGACAAAATATCTTCTTCTGAAAAGAGAGAAGAAAAAGATTTAATCAAGTTAACACTAGGCTTACCTTCTGTTATTGTTCCCGTTTTATCAAATACTATTGTTTTCACTTTATGAAAAGTCTCTAAAGCATCGCCTGACTTAATTAAAATGCCTAAAGATGCAGATCTCCCCATACCAACCATTATTGCAGTTGGTGTTGCAAGTCCTAAAGCACAGGGACATGAAATAACCAATACTGAAATTGCAATAGAAAAGGCGAGTGTAAAATCTTGTATAAGAAGAAGCCAAAAAATAAAAGAAAACAGAGAAATAACTAGTACTACAGGTACAAAGATAGTAGAAACTTTATCTGCCAAATGGGCAATAGGAGCTGAGCTATCAGCAGCTTCTTTTACTAAAGCAATAATTTTAGAAAGAGTGGTGTCCTCTCCTACTTCTGTTGCCTTAAAAGTGAAATATCCTCGACAATTTATTGAAGCACTTATCACTTTGTCGCCCTTTCTTTTTTCTACAGGGAGACTTTCTCCAGTAATAGCTGCTTCATCTAATAAAGAAACACCATCAAATACTACTCCATCACATGGAACTCTCTCTCCTTCTTTTATGCAAACAATATCACCTAAAACTATTTTCTCATAAGGTATAGTAATAGTTTTTCCATCTCTAATAACATTTGCACTCTTTGGTGTTAATTCCATAAGACTTTTGATAGCTTTTAAAGTTTTTTTCTTTGCAAGACTTTCCATGTATTTACCAAGTGTTACCAAGGTTAAAATAGTTGCAGAAGATTCAAAATATAGAAAATGAACTATAATACGTATCTCAGAAGAAGTAGCATCACAATAAATAAGTCTATATATTGAAAAAACACCATAAAGAATTGAAGAGGCAGAACCTATTGCAATTAGAGAATCCATTGTAGCATGTTTTTTTAGAAGATTAGAAAATCCTTTAATAAAAATAGATTGATTTATAATAACAACCGCCAAAGAAAGTAAAAATTGGGTGAATGCAAAAGAAATAGCATTTTCTATAAGAAAGTTTGGAATTGGAAGGTCCAACATGCCTCCCATAGAAATATAAAAAAGTGGCAGGCTAAAAAGAGCCGAAAAAATCAATCTCTTTTTAAGAACGTAGCTATCGTCCTTTTCTTTGCTTTTATTCAGGCTTACTTTTACTCCATCATTATTTTTTAGAATAGCTTTATAACCTACACTCTCAACTGTTTTAGCTATTTTTTCTATACTAATAATACTAGGTTCATAAGAAACTTTCATACTATTTGTAAGAAGTGAAACTTGAACTTTTTTTATGCCATCCAGCTTTAACAAAGTTTTTTCGATAGCAGAAGAACAGGCAGCACAACTCATTCCAAACACATCAAAAAAATCTTCTTTCATAAAGCTACTCCTTGAAAATACCAATTAACCCTTAATATCTTTAATCTACAAAAAGAAAAAATAAAAAACAAGAAGAAAACTTATTAAATAGTCTTTATTAACAATACGTGTTTAATATCCAAGGACATCCATGTCAACCACATAGACGAAGGTTAGTGATAGTTTAATGCCACAAAGTACACATGTTGCACTCGCAAATACGAGTGCTTCTCAATTATTTTCTTAGTTTACTTCAAGTGATTAAGCAATGATGACTTATAAAGATTTCCCAAAACACTTAATGAAGCAGAATGAATAAATTCATACATCTTCAAATCAGTTATGGCTTTGGTAAAATCCAAATCCGCCTCGCGAGACTCTGCTTGAGTTACGTTTAGTGTTTGGTTGCTAAGACGAGCCAAGACTGCTTCAGCCCTGCTATATCTAGCTCCCAGCTCTGTCATTCTTGTTGTGATGGTATCAATACTTCCATCAATTGCTCCCAACACCTTTCCGCCTAATGTTTCTTGATCTTCTGCAAAAAGAGCATCCCTCATTGCAATAACAGCATCAAAAAGAGAACCACCAGAAACGCGTGCTGAGTTAGCAATATTGTAAGGAGCTTCCCCTTCTTCTTTAATTAAGCCTAAATCAGAAAGGATAGAAGCCCCTTCCCCATCTTGCAACCAAATCTGGTGTGCGTCCACTGTCACCAGTGATAAACCGTTAGTTACGGGGTCAAGATGAGCTTTTATAGGAGCACCTGAATCATTTATCTTAGAAACAATGGCGTAGATATTGTCTCCTTCAGTTAGGCTAATATCCACTCCATCAATTCCTATCACACTATCAAAAGGCACTATGTAGTCTTTAGCATCAGTTGAAGAAAACAACGATTGCCTCTCTGCCCAAAAAATCCTATTTCCGACGTTATCTGCTAGAACATAGTTTTGCTCGTCAGTTTCAACAACCTTAGCTCCTAAAGCTCCCACATAACGCACATCAGTGATTACACTTTCATCTGCTCCATACACACTGCCCCAGACAGCTTCAAAAGGCTCTGTAAAACTCTTTGCACCTGCAAAAACCCTCACTCCATCAGCAGTGGAAGCATTTCCTATTTGAATTAACTCTTTTAGTAATTCGTCCACTTCATTTGCAGCTTTTTGTAGGTCAGAAGCCTGATACACACCATTTGCGTTTTGCACTGCGAGAGTCCTGATTCTGTGCATAATCTCCAAAGTGCTATTTATGCTGGACTCCGCCACGCTATATTGATCTTGCAATGTTTTTGCATTTTTTTCAAAACGCTCAAGACGAGCTAAAAATGATTTATACCTAACAGAATGACCTGCAGCTAATGGGTCATCCCTCAATGTTTGAATTTTACGTTGAGATTGAATGCTGTTATTTAATTTATGCAGACGAGATTCCTGCTTCCTTATTGCGTAATTGCTATCTGCGTGTTGTATATTAGAACTTATGCGTCTCATCCTTATCCTCCTCAAACGACAATCCTAACTTGCTTTATCGGTTTGCCACTTTGAAGTCTTTACTAGCATATATTCAATTGCTATAATCCGTCTCCATGATAATAGAACGTTTTATTGTGTTTGAAGGAATTGATGGTTCAGGCACTACAACTCAATTAAATAAACTTTTGAAGCTTTGTGATGATAGGAACATAAAAGCTATTGGAACCCAAGAACCTACCTCCTCTTCTATAGGCTTACTCATTAGAAGTTTTTTAAATAAAAAAGAATGTTTTACTGATGAAACGGTTATACGCCTTTTTGCAACCGATAGATGTGAACACATATACGGAAAAGAAGGTATAATCGAAAGCATAGAAAAGGGCTTTCTTGTATGTTCTGACCGTTATTTGTTTTCTAGCTTAGCATATCAAGGCTTTGGAGAAGAAAAAGCAAAGGTGATTAAACAAAATGAAGACTTCCCACTGCCTACCATTCTCTTTTTCTTAGACATAGAGCCTAAAAAAGCACTTGAAAGAATTGAAAAAAGAGGCAACACAAAAGAACTGTACGAAAACATAAACTTTTTAACTAAGGTAAGAGATAACTACCTTGAAATTATAGAGTTCTATCGCACTCATCATCCCGAAATGAAAATATTTATTCTTGATGCTACAGAAAGTGAAGAAGATATTGCTAAAAGAATTGAGGATGTGGTGACGGAAGCAAAGATACTTTGAAGTGAGAATATTGATTTATGCTTTCAATATTAGGTGCAGTATTATTTGGAGTTATAGCAACTATGACAGTTCTTGTTGCTTGCGGTTTGCCTTTGGGTGAATTTACAATGGGTGGACAACATAAAATCTTAACTAAGAAATTTAGAGTTGTGGCAGTCATTTCGGTGGGTATTCAGATTTTTGCAATGATAATTATTTTGCAAGCAGGCGGTTTTATTCCCTTGCGGTTGTCTTTTAAGGTTACCAAATATCTTTGTTTCTTCTTTGCCACTTACCTATCTTTGAATACTATTATGAACGTGATTTCAAAAAGTAAGAAAGAAAAATATGTTATGAATCCGCTTTCGATTATAGTCGGAATATGTTTTTGGATAACGGCATTTCAGATGTAGTATATAAAATGAGGATAATCTACAGTGCGTTAAATTGGGAGATTGTGGGAGGTAATCATAATGAATGAATTTAATGAATATGTACGTGAATGTTTTTCTGTCGCCGGTGATATTGTCATCAAATCAATGATGGGCGGATATCTTGTATACCTCAATGGTAAGCTGATAGGTGACATTGGCGATAATGAGCTGTTTTTGAAGAGAACGCCGACATCGGACAGGCTACTTGCGGATTCTGAATTGCGTTATCCGTATGAAGGCTCAAAGACACTGATGCACGTATTCGACAAATTTGAAGATTCAGATTTGATTACAGAATTACTGAAAGGTATGTATGCAGAACTTCCCGAAAAGAAAGCCTAAGAAAACCAAATGAGAGTGATAAATTCCTGTTTGTCTAGGGGACTTGACTTGACTTGAAAAGCACGAAGGGAAAAGCTCGAGCAGAAGGTCTTTGCTCACTCGAGCAGAGGGGCTTTGCACGCTCGAGCGGGACATGCACACTTGCTCGGATCGAGACCCTTGATACGCCCGTATCGAGACCCTCGAGCGAGGAAGGATGTGTTCCACGAGCGGGGAATGCAGTCTTCCTCGAGCAGGGAAGGATGTGTAGCCTCGAGCGTGGAATGCAGTATTTGATGGATAATGTGTAATTATTGGCTTGTCGCCGATATCAATCAGCAATTATCTAAACCTTTTCCACGACCCATTTACCTAGCGTGCGTTTGCCTCTAGCAATGCTAGCTCCTATGAGATAGATGTTTTTATTGCTAGCTCTGTGCTTTTCGGCATAGCCTTGCTCCTTGATTTGTGCAATTGCTTCTTCAGCACGCCCTTTCATCTTGAACTCAAAGATATAGATTGCGTCTTTTGTTTCCACTTCAACATCAGAGCGTCCTTTTGAGGAGTGTACTTCAGTCCTAACATATTGCCCCAAAAGACGAAAAACCAGATATATTGCACTCTGATAATTATGTTCTCTCAATTCCAGTTTTTCTTTTTCAAGTGAGTCATAAGGAATGCTTGCTATAAGAGACTTCATAAGAGTGAGCACCCTTTCAATATCTCCAGCCCTTATACCATCCAAAAACTCATCCACCATAAATGTTCCATCAGGAGTTGTGTTTGCAGTTGTATACACTTTTAATAACTGCTTTAGAAAAGCATAGCGCACTTCATCATTTGGAAAGCCTAAAATATATCTATTTAACTCTTCATCATAATCTTTGATTGTAACATAGCCTGCTTGAAAAAGAAGTGGAATAAAACTTTCCTTTGCCACTCTATAAGCGTCCAAATTATCTAGTGTTATTTTTAAGTTTCCTTCCAAATCAGGAATATTAAACTCACATTTTGCCAGTAGACGCACCATAAAAGTTGGTGTGCCTGTCTCAAACCAGTAGTCTCCTAACTCCTTTTTCGCAAGAGCATTTAAAAGACTGAACGGATTATATATGCGTTCTTCTTTTTTGCTAAACCGATAGCCATCATATTTTGTCCTCAGAGTATCTACCATTTCGTTATATGGCTTGTTGCAATCGTTTGCTAACTCTTCAATTTCCAGCTTAAAATTGCTTTCCAATTCTTTTTCTGTTATGCCACAAATACTTGAATATTCTTTGTCAAAGCTAATATCATCAAGATTATTCAAGTCGGAAAAAATACTAACCTTGCTAAACTTGGTTACCCCTGTTAGAAAGCTTAAATGAATGCATCCATTCAAGCTTTTAATCACGCTATAAAATGCTTTTAGTGTGGCTCGGTAAGCATTGTTTAATTCTTCATTTTCTATACTAGCAATCAGTGGCTTATCATACTCATCAATTAGAATGACTACTCTTTGGTTAAACTTTTCGTATAAAGATTGAATGATATATGCGAAAGCAGATTCTGGAGCTTTATATTTACACTCAATATTATAAATACTTTTCCATTTATCAATATGCTCAGTTAAAACCTCATCAAGATGTTCTTCTTTAGTATATTTTTTAGCATTCAAATCTAGCTTTAACACAGGATACTTTTGCCATTCCTCCCCCCTTTCTGCTTTGATTTTCTCGATAGCAAGTCCTTCAAATAGCTCTTTTCTTCCTTCAAAATAGGCTTGCAATGTCGAAATAAATAAGCTCTTACCAAAGCGACGAGGTCGAGTGAGAAAATAAGCTCGTCCCACAATCTCTAATTGAGGAATAAACTGAGTCTTGTCAACATAAACGTAAGACGCAGTTCTCATTGTTTCAAAATCTTGTATGCCTATAGGCATGTGTCTTTCTTGCATGTGCTGATTATAACATTAAATGTTAGGATATTGCAAATGAAGAAAATACACTCAAGCATTAAGCTCAATAAGGCACTTATTAATTAGCTTCAAGCATAATTATCAACGCTATAAAACTTGAGTTGAAATATGGTATAGTAAAGAAAGAGTTGAGATAAATAAATTGTAAGTTCTGGAGGTGATTGTTATGGAGTTTTATAAAGCATTGGTTGGAGAAAATAATAATCAAAAAAATATTTTTAGTGATTTGATTGGTGCATGGGAGATTGAATGGGTAGATGGAAAAGATTCTACAAACGAAAGACATGTTATTGGTGAATGGATATTTTCGCCAATACTAAACGGAGATGGAATACAAGACGTTTTTATTTGTCCATCAAGAAGTGAAAGAAGCTTAAATCAACAACCGGGTGCAGAGTATGGCACAACAATAAGAGTTTATAATCCTAAAAAACAAAAGTGGGATATTTGTTATGCTTGTTTAGGTAAAATGGTTTACTTAGAAGCAGAAAAAGTTGGAGATAAAATTATCTTGACAAATTTAAGCAATAAAGCAGGATTAAATCTGTGGGTTTTCGATAATATTTCAACATTAGAATTTCATTGGGAAAATAAAACGTCTTTTGATAAAGGTAAAACTTGGATAATAAATGGAGAAGTATTTGCAAAGAAAAAATGAGATAGAAAAAATTAGCTATCTAACAAAAGATAGCTAACCAAAAAAATCACAATAGCCTATTGAGACAAGAAACCTGAAAAACTTTTAATGTTCTTTATTGCCAAAAAAAATAGATAAGAAAGCTTTAAAGCTTCATCACAACTTTTACCTCAGACTAATGTTCTTCAAACCAACTGTTATACATTAAGCTATTCCGCTTTCACTTCAAAATGGCTGAAGGTCATTGTAAAAGAAGCTCTTCCTTGTGTTGCAGAACGCAAATCTGTTGAAAAACCAAACATCTTTTCCAAAGAAGCCTTAGCATGAATGAGCTGACTATTAGCTTTTTCTTCCATACTGATAATAAGTCCGCCACGTTGAGTTACACGGTTCATAGCGTCCCCTACAAAGTCTTTTGGGCATACTATCTCTACATTCATATATGGTTCAAGCAATATAGGAGAAGCTTCCAGCAAAGCTTCTTGCATACACATAGCAGCACAAGACTCAAATGCAAAGGTCGTAGAACTTTCTTCCTTATACACAGCACTAGTGAGAACTACTTCCACATCAACGCAAGGGTAACCCAATCTAATACCACTAGAAAATGAAGAATTAACAGTATTTTCAACTGCTTCTAAAACCTCAGTAGGTAAGCCTCCGCTTTTAACTTGTCCCTGTGCATAGCCTTTAACTTCTGAAGAAAACTTATTTCCTTCTCCTCTTTTTAGAGGAATAACTTTTAGTGTAAGCTCTGCTGTGTTTTCTTTTCCTGAAATAACCTTAGCATATCTTTGAGTATGAGTTGCTTCTTTTTCTATCGACTCTCTATATGTAACCTGAGCTTTTCCAATCTTTGCCTTAATGTTGAACTCTTCCAATAGGCGTGATGTAAGCACCTCTAAGTGTAGCTCTCCCATACCGGAAATGATAAGTTGCCCGGTCTCTTCATCCTCTTTAGATTTAAATGTTGGATCTTCTTTAGACAATATAAATAATGCTTCTTTTAATTTATCACGCTCAGAAAGACTTTCACTTTCTACAGCAACAGAGATTACAGGCTCTGGGAAATCCATATTTTCAAGCAAAAGATTTGAAGATTCTATAGAAAGAGTATCTCCCGTTTGCACTTCTTTAAGACCAATAAAAACTGCAATATCCCCAGCTTCTATGCTATCTATTTGTTCTGCCTTATTAGAGTGCATTCTTAAAATTCGATTAACCCTTTCCTTTTTCTTTTTTGTAACATTATAGACCATACTTCCAGTTTTTATACTCCCAGAGTACATTCTAACATAGCACAAAAGTCCCTTTTCTCTATCATGCTGAATCTTAAATGCCAAAGCTAAGGGAGAGCCATCTTTTTTGCAAGGAATACTAATATCTTCCTTTTTCTTGATGTTATAAGCTGTAATTTTTTGAGTTTCCAAAGGAGATGGTAGATACCACGTAATAGCATCCAATAACGGCTGGATACCAATGTTTTTTCTTGCGCTACCACAAAGAAATGGAACAATTGAGAGAGAGAGAATCCCTCTTTTTATTTCTTTTTTGATAAGCTCTTCACTTACCTCTTGTTCATTCAAAATAAGTTCTGTGATTTCATCAGAAAAAGAAGAAAGAGCATCTAACATTTTTTCGTGCCAAAGCTCCGCCTCTTCAAGTCGTTCTTCAGATATAGGTTTAAGAGTGAACTTCTCCCCTTGTGTAGTCTCATCCCAGTAAATCTCTTGCATCTTTATAAGATCAATCACGCCTCTAAAGGTGTCACTAGAGCCAATCGGAATTTGCAAAGGAACCGGAGTTACTCCAAACTTATGTTTCACGTCTTCCAAAACATCAAAGAAAGATGCCCCTAGCCTATCCATCTTATTCACAAAACAAAGACGTGGAACACGGTAACGATCTGCTTGATGCCAAACAGTTTCCGTTTGAGGCTGCACTCCACCAACAGCACAAAGAACAGTTACAGCTGAATCCAACACACGCAAAGAACGCTCAACTTCTGCTGTAAAATCAACATGTCCCGGAGTGTCGATTATATTGATTTGATGTTTATTCCAATATGTTGTAGTGGCGGCACTTTGAATTGTTATACCCCGTTCCTGCTCTTGAGTCATCCAATCCATAGTTGCCTGACCATCATCAATCTCGCCTATCTTGTGTATCTTTCCTGTATAGAACAAGATACGCTCGGTGGTAGTGGTTTTTCCAGCATCTATGTGTGCCATTACACCTATATTCCGTATATCTTCCAACATATCTTAAATTTCCGAGAAAAAAAATGACAATGAAAACAAAAAGAAACTTAGTCTTTTATACCGTATCGCATCTTGAATTTTTCAATTCGACCAGCAGTGTCAACCAATTTCTGCTTACCGGTAAAAAAAGGATGGCACTGAGAGCAAATTTCAACCTTTATATCTTTAACTGTAGAACGTGTTTTAATAACATTTCCACAAGCACATGTAATGGTAGCATCTTCATATTTTGGATGAATATCTTTTTTCATAAACAACTCCCTAAAAAGAACATTAGACCAAGAATGATATAGCATAACAAAATATTATGCAAGTCCAGTATTCATAGACTTTAAAAAAGCCTCATTATTTTTTGTTTTAGTCATCTTATCAATCAAGAATTCAATTGTCTGAGTGTCATCAAGTGGATTGATAAACTTTCTTAATATCCACATCAGGTTCATTTCATTTTCAGTTAATAAAAGCTCTTCCTTGCGTGTACCAGATTTCTTTATGTTGATAGCTGGGAAAAGGCGACGATCAGAAAGTTTCCTATCAA
The DNA here is from genome assembly GCA_052169955.1 of Treponema sp. Taxonomy (GTDB): domain Bacteria; phylum Spirochaetota; class Spirochaetia; order Treponematales; family Treponemataceae; genus Treponema_B. The sequence continues at coordinate 95,614 of JBQNBL010000003.1, read as the reverse complement.
GATTAACTTCCATATTTCCTGTTCCTTTAAACTCCTCAAATATAACTTCGTCCATCTTGCTACCAGTTTCAACCAAAGCAGTCGCGATAATTGTCAAGCTTCCACCTTCTTCTATATTTCTAGCAGCACCAAAAAATCTTTTAGGCTTATGCAAAGCATTAGAATCAACACCACCAGAAAGAACTTTACCAGAAGTTGGCATCGTTTGGTTATATGCCCTAGCTAAACGTGTAATAGAATCCAAAAGAATAACCACGTCATACTTGTGTTCTACAAGTCTTTTTGCTTTTTCCATTACCATCTCTGCCACTTGAATGTGCCTAGTAGCCTGCTCATCAAAAGTTGAAGAAATAACCTCAGCGTTTACACTTCGCTCCATGTCTGTAACTTCTTCAGGTCGCTCATCAATCAATAACACAATCAAATAAACTTCTGGATGGTTCGTAGTGATTGCATTTGCTATTTTTTGCAAAAATATTGTTTTTCCCGTTCTGGGAGGAGCAACTATCAAAGCTCTTTGCCCCTTACCAAGAGGAGAAAAAAGGTCTAAAATACGAGTTGAAATCTCTTCAGTTGTAGTTTCAAGGTGTAACTTGTTTCTAGGATATAATGGCGTTAAGTTATCAAATGGAATACGACGTTGGGACTTAACCACTTCATCAAAATTAACCGTCTCAATTCTTAAAAGTGCAAAATATCGCTCTCCTTCTTTTGGAAAACGCACCTGTCCCGCAACAGTGTCCCCTGTCCTTAAATTAAACAATCTTATTTGGCTAGGAGAAACATAGATATCATCACTACTTGGCAAATAACTATTTTGAGGAGAACGCAAAAAACCATAACCATCAGCTAATATTTCAAGAGCTCCTGATGCCGTAATCATTCCACCCTTCATGGTATGACTTTTTAGTATACTATAAATTATCTCTTGCTTCTTCATAGAAGCCATTTCATCTTCTTGTATACCATAACTAATAGCAAGAGAGCGAAGATCATTCATCTTCATCTTTGTAAGGTCATTTATAACGAGCTTTTCATCTTGCCTACTATTATCTTGTACTTCTTCATTATCTTTTGAAGAAATACTCCTTCGCTCGTGTACAGAAACTCTTTTTGCCACTCTAGGCTCTTTAGTATCTGCAGAGGCACGTCTCGCCCTTGTTGGACGGACAACTACTTTTTTTTCATTTTCTGTTTCAGGAAAAAGACTAGACTCCACACCAGCATTCATCTCTGATATATCATCTGTTTGATCATTAAATTTTGACACTTCATACTCCCATTTAAATTTAATATGGATTAATTAGAGAAATTTTATCTGTTTTAAAATAAACCAACAGGACATAAAAATAAGTACTTGAAAAATTCCAATCAATAAAATAATTTGACACCTGACGATACAACTATCGGCTCATATTGTCAATAGCTAAACTGAAGTTTTTAATATACCCCTACTAATTCTTGAAAACAATTACCAGATTTTTATTAGTCTATTATAATGATAGGTTTTATAGCATAAGCCTTTTTGGATGCAACATCTATGTCTATTATAGTAGCTGAAAATATTGCTTTACCTGTAGAAACCAGAGGAATTTTCTCACAAACTTGAGTTTTCATTCTTCTAATTGCAACAGAAGCATCTCCACCAATAACTGAATCAAACGCACCAATCATTCCCACATCTGTTATATACGCCATACCATGTGGAAGTATCCTAGCATCAGCAGTCTGAACATGCGTATGTGTTCCACCCAAAAAAGAACACCTACCATCAAGATAAAACGCTAGTGCTTCCTTTTCCTGCGTCGATTCTGCATGAAAATCAACAAGGACAATAGATGCAGAAATCTCAGACAAAACACCATCAGCACATCTAAAAGGACAATCAAGATAATGCATACCTTCTCTTCCTTGAAGATTCAACACTGTATAATTCACACTATTTTTTGTTACCTTAACAAAACCAGCACCTACAACACCTTTAGGATAGTTTAGTGGCCTCAATATCCTACAATCAGTATGTTGCCCAAACACTTGCCTAACATTAAATTTTTCCAGAGTATGATTTCCACCCGTGATGACATCAACACCATTAGAAAACAATAGCGACGCATCTTGAGGATGAATACCAGAGCCATTATCCGCATTCTCAGCATTAACAAAAACGAAATCTATGGAATTATCTTTAATAATAGATGGCAAAGTTTTGAGCAAAACTGAAATACCAAAAGCACCACAAACATCACCTGCAAAACAAACACGAACTGATTTAGGCATAACAGTAGACTATAAACATGGGGAGTAGTTCTCCCCATGTTTAATGATGAAAATTACTTTGACAAAATAGTAGCAACTCTTTCTAGTACACTCTTTCTATCTAAAGGTTTGATAATATAATTTTTTGCTCCCATTAAAATGGCCTTTTTAACCAATTCTTCTTTTCCAAGAGCAGTAATCATAACAACACGAGCATTCTTATCAAATTCCATAATCTGCTCCAAAGCTGTTATACCATCCATCTTTGGCATGGTTATATCCATAGTAACAAGGTCTACGTTAGGACACAATTCCTTATATTTTTGCACACCTTCAAAACCATCACCTGCAACGCCTACAATCTCATAACCTTCACTACCAAGTATCTGGCTAATTTGCTTAGTAACGAAAACAGAATCATCAACTAACAAAACCTTATATGGAGTTCCATCTGCTTTAATACCTTGTGGAGCTCTTTCATTAATAGTCGGAAAATCTTGTTTAGATATCACAGGGTACCTCCTTACACTCTATCACGAATAGCAACATTTATTTCAACCTTACCACAGTCGGTTTCAATTGGAACAATAAGTGCTTCCATATTCATATTTGATATTTCCATCTTCTCTCCTGTAAACAATGCGGGAGGGGTCAAATCAAACCTAAAACCTAAATCATGTAAGCTAGTTACAGCACGTCCCGTAATCAAGTTTGCAAGTTCTGTAATTGTAGCCCTTGCCAACTCATCAAACTGTGGCAACTCCTCTGAGTTCATTGCAGAAGCAATCTTCAAAGCAGTTGGCAACGTCATATCAAAAATGACACGCCCCTCAACATCACCAGCTAAACCTACAATAGCTGCAACTCCCATCATTGGCATACAAGTTTCTTTCAAGTATAGGTTTCCTCTCTTTATATCACCACCTAACACTTCTGTAAGAATATCATATGCTGCCTGACTAAACGGATTGATATATTCTACACGCATACCGTCTCCTTCACCTTATATTTATTCCTTTGAAAAAGTGACAACATCACCTTGATGACGCAACCAACCTTCATGTTTAGGCATTGCCTCATTTGCTCCCAATATCACAACTCCAGTGTTCTTTAGCTTCTCTTTAAACTCAGCCAAAATCGAGTTTTGATTTGGAAGAGTTAAAAATGATAACACATCTCTTGCAAGAATTATATCAACATCAGGAACAGTGTTCTGATGAACACAATCATGATATTCAAAAAGTATCATATCTTTTATTTCTTTATTAAAAGAATATGAACCATTAGTACCTTTCACAAGATATTTACCATAAACACTATCCAATAGCTCCTCTGGAACAGTTAACATAGGTGCACCTGATATAGCCAACAAATCTGAATCATTAGCAAATATCTTAATACTTGCACGTGGATACTTTGTTTTTAATAAAACCGCAAAACTAAAAGTTTCATAACCTAAAGAACAACCGACATTCCATGCTGTAATAGTTTTTGAAGCATTATCTGGCAATGAATGCAATATTTTTTCAAAATAGTCCTCAGACCATATCTTCTTAGTAGATGGAGAAAGAAAAGTTGAAAGGAAAACTTCAGCATCTTTTTCACTTTGAATTTGCAATTCTGAAGGAGTTCTTGAATTAGCCCATTCAACATAACGTTTAGAAATCCAATCCTCATTAATAGGACTTGGGAAAAATTTACCATAAGCTGCAAGAGTATCACTAACAAAGCGAATACCCAAAACCTCATTACTATTAGTTGTTTGACTCTTCTTTTCTTCAATTTTTGTTTCAAAAACCTCTTCTTCAACAACTGAAGCACTACTAGTTGCATTACGGGATGCAAATATCTTATTCACGTCAAGAAGAACATACAATCTTCCACCATTTTCAACCACACCATGTATGTACTTTATATTAATATCACCAAAAATTGGATGAGGAGGCTGAATTGAATTACTAGAAATACCAACAACCTTATCGATAGAATCTACTACCACACCAAAAGTTTGTTCATCAACTGTAATAATAACCATACTTTCAATCTGGTCTTTTTTACGCAACTTAACAGGAATGTTAAAAAAGATACGTAAATCAATCACAGGTATAATATCTCCTCTCAAATTATACACACCAAGAACAAAAGGAGAGGTATTCGGAACATAAGTAAAATTGCCAGCTTTCGCAATTTCCTTAACCTGCATAATATTTATCGCATAATCTTTGTTCGCCAAAGAAAATGTCACCATTTTAAAGTCTATGACAGATAGCTTATCGTTAATTTCTTCAACTTCATTCACATTAATAGTCTGCTCTACTACATTTTCCATACAATCCTCACATTCTTAGCTATTTCTACCATATAGAAGCTTCTCGTCTTTCTCTAGCTTGCATTTCTTGTTTCAAACCTAATTCAAGAAGTTGTCCTACATCAATAATTAGCGAAACCGAACCATCACCTAAAATAGATGCTCCCGCAATTCCAGGAGAAGATGTAAACTGATCTTTCAATGGTTTAATAACCACATCTTCTTCACCAATCAGGCTATCAACCATGAGTCCAACTTTTTTATCTTCAGTTCCAACAATAACTATATAATTATAACCATCTTCATCAGTATCATTAGAAGCAATACCAAATAGCCTATTCAACCTTAATAAGCTATTGACTTCTTCGCGTACGTTAAAGACTTCATAATTATCAATACATCTAATTTCCTCACCTTTAACTCTATGACTTTCAATAACAGAAGTAATCGGAATAGAGTAAACTTGCTCTCCAACACGCACAAGAAGACCTTGGATGATTGCCAAAGTAAGCGGTAATTTAATTATAAAACGAGTTCCAACATTTAATTCAGACTCAACGGTAACTGTTCCATTAAGTTTTTCGATATGAGTCTTTACAACATCAAGACCTACACCACGACCTGAAACATTTGATATCTTATCGCTAGTTGAAAAACCTGGTGCAAACACTAACTGAAAAGCCTCAACATCTGTTAGCTTCTTTCCAGGATGCAAAATTCCTTTTTCGACTGCCTTAGCTTTAACCTTTTCAACATCAATACCATGACCATCATCAGAAACTTCAATAACAATCATGTTTCCTTCATTACTTGCCTTTAAGAGCATGATACCTTGTTCAGGCTTTCCTGCAGCTTTTCTCACTTCTGGAGTTTCAACACCATGATCCAAAGCATTTCGCACGCAGTGCATTATAGGATCAAGAAGATCCTCAACTACAGATTTATCAAGTTCGGTATCTTCACCTTCAATCACCAATTGGATATTTTTATGTAAATCTTTTGATAAATCTCTAACAACTCTTGGGAAACGACTAAATATCTGGCTGATAGGCACCATACGAATCTTCATAACACCTTCTTGCAATTCTCCAGCTATTCGCCCCAAGTTCTGTGCTGATGACTTAAACTTAGTCACAGAATACTTCATTTTAGAATCAAAATCAGAAAAAATCTCAAAAAGAGAAGCATATTCTTGCCCTATTTCTTGCTTAATCTCATTTATGTTGTACCCATTCTTAATTTTTTCTAGGTACGTTGGTAGCTTATCTAATAGTTTTCTAATTCTATCCTTATAATCAGAACTAGCACTCTGAAAATTGTTATATAAATCACTAAACTCTATTGCACTCTGATTTAACGAGGCTTTTGTTATGACAGTCTCACTAACCAAATTCAACAAGTAGTCAATACGTTTAGCATCTACACGTAAAACAGCACTAGGTGCATGAGAGCTAGAAGATGAACCCGTTGCAGGAGCTTTTGGAGCCGCCTTAGTTGAAGCAGTAGCCTGAGAGGTTTCTTCTTTTTGAGAAGCAACAGGTGTTTCCACCTTTTTAGGTTCTACAACCTCTTTTTTAGGCTCTTCATATGCACTAACCTTTCCTGCTTTCTCTGCCATATCTGCAAGGTTAGGCTCTGCCACTTCAACCTTAAGTGTAACCTCATTAATTGAAGCCAAATCTTTAACTTCATCTAATGATTTAGAAGTCCCCACGAAATATAAAACCTTTTCATGGAAAACATCTTCGTAAAGAGAATCAAAATCAGGCACAGTCTTCAAAACATTACCTGCCTGCTTTAAACTTGCAAAAACCTGAATACCTCCGACAGTATTCATAGGGTAATTTTCATCAAAAGTAACTAAAACGGTGTATAATTTACTACCTTTGACAACTTCCTTAAGTTCCAAAAACTCATATTCAGAAAAATATTTTCCAACATCCACAGCGTCAACACTTGACACGGCAACTTCCTGAGTTTCTTCTTTTGGAGGTGGTGGAGCTTCAACCTTGGGAGCAGGAGCTTTTTTAGCTCCTCCCTTTTTATCTGGAACATAAGAGCGTAATTTTGCGACCATATCTGAAACATCCTCACCATATGGCACACCATTAGTGCGGGACTCCAGCATTGCTTTAATTATATCAATTGCTTTTAGAAGAAGGTCTACAACATCTTCCGTAATGGAAACAACCTTACTCCTAACCTGATCGAGCAAATCTTCCATAGCATGAGTAAAAGAAGAAAGCTCCATCATTTCAACAGTTGCAGAACCCCCCTTCAATGTATGTGCAGCACGAAAAATTTCATCAACTGCACCATAGTCCTGTGGATTTTGCTCAATAACTAAAATGTTACTCTCAAGCACTTCAACTTGTTGAGTAGCTTCGCTGAAGAAATCTTTTAAGAGTTCTTCATTGTTTATATCAAAATAGTCGCTCATACCATATATATTAAACTATTTTGGATAATAGTCAAGAGCCTCATATATCTATTTTATAACAAATTCAATTAATTTGGTAATATTTAGTATTATGGAGATATACAAACTTATCTTTTCATTTTTAATAAATAATTACTAATAGCTGATAACTATCTTCCTTATATATCTCTTTTTGTGTATAATTAAATTCCATTTTGACAAGTTAGCATATTGCAAGGGGAAGAGTATAAAAAATATGAAAGTTACAGTTAAAGGTTTTGGCGTTGTAGAAGTGGAAGAAGAGCAAATAATTACTCTTGAGGATGGTTTTTTTGGCTTTGAGGAATATCATGAGTTTGCATTAATAGTTTCAGATGTTCCACCTTTTTTTTGGGTTGCTTCAGTTCAAGAGGGAGGACCTACTTTCATACTTATAGACCCATTTATTTTCCGTCCGGATTATGAAATTGATCTAAATAACGATATTTTAAACAAACTAGAACTAAAATCTCCAACAGATGCGTTGATATTTGCACTTGTTACTGTGTCAAACCCCGGTATTCCTCCAACTGCAAATCTCCAAGGTCCTTTAGTCATAAACAAAAAGAACAAAAAAGCAATGCAAGTAGTAGCAGGTGGATCTTGGAAAACAAAACATGACATCATAGCAGAACTTGAAACTAGAGAGAAAAACTAATGCTAATTCTTTCTCGAAAAACAAACCAAAAAATACTAATAGGCAAGGATATAGAACTCACCATAATAGAAGTGAGGGGAGAACAGGTTAAAATAGGAATAAATGCCCCCCAAGAAGTAGAGGTGTTTAGGCAAGAGTTATACAAGGAAATCCAAGCAGAAAACAAAATTGCAACTATATCCTCATCACAACCTTCTCTTCCAAACTTGGAAAGCATAACATAAAGCTAAAATCAAAACCTTGATTAGTTTTATATAACAACAAAGTATGCACTAGTCATCTAGTTTTATCAGTGTTTTCCTAAGATATCTATTGGAACACACTCTTTATTTTTCCACACCCAATACTGTCTATTTTCAAAGACAAAAATTGAAAATCGCAATACAACTCTACCTACTATGTAAATAAGCTGTGCAATAGATATAATGGACTGCCAATCTTTCATAAAGAAATAAAGCACAAATAACAAAGGTAAGATTAAATCTGGAAATTTTTCTTCTTTGCCTGTAGAAATAGCCGAAAGTAATGGTGAGATAAAAAAAGCATTATAAAATGTAGTCAACAATGTTGTTAAAAGAATAGAAAAACCAAAATACACACAGGATATTGTTATAAAACTAGAAAAAATCACATGTAAAAGAAGTTTAAAACTATATTTTTTTGAAGCAATAATAGCCTTAACACCAGCAACACCTGCAAAAAAGAAAGCTACCAAAAGTATCAAATCCATAATTGAAAGTGAAAAAATTAATTTATTCACAACAATAAGGCGTTGAACCAAAGGAATAGAAACTAAAAATGAAGGAATAGCTATTGCCATAACACCTTCACTTGTGCTAATAAGCCCAAAAGACATCACACCTTTTTTTAGTCTTTCCCAAAAAGTACCAATTTGCCCCAAATACAAAGCTTGAAATGGAAAAATCAAAACAATTGGACTAGTTGATCTTAATGCAAAAAGCAAAGTACCTGTAAGCAAACCTGTAACAAAACTATCTAAAAAATGATCAAAATATTCACCTAGAGGAGAACATGTTTTTGTACGCCTTGCTTGCACTCCATCAAAACAATCGCCAACAAGATACAAAAAACATAAGATAGGGATTAAAAAATAAAAATCAAAATTACCTTTATAATATCCCATACCAGCAATAATAAAAGACACTAATACACAAGAATTAGCAACAATCGTTATAATATTCGCAGGAATCTGATATGGCACAATCCTAAGCATTGGCGAGATAAAAAAACGATACAAAAAAGGTGTCATCAAAGAGGCATCATGAGCATCATACTTATATTCCATCGTTTTACCTCCTTACATACTTTTTTATTTCTTTTTTTATTTCTTCTCCAACATTTTCTATAGGAATACGCACTTGCTCCATCGAGTCTCTATGCCTTAATGTAACAGTCTTTTTTTCCAACGATTCATAGTCAACAGTAATGCAAAAAGGAGTTCCCACCTCATCTTGTCTTCTATAGCGTTTTCCTATAGCACCCGATGCGTCATAGTCAGTCTTATATTCATCTCTAAGGTCATCTTGAATAGATTTTGCAAGCTCTGCTAATCCATCTTTTTTCATCAACGGAAGCACCGCAACAGTAGTTGGAGCCACCAAAGGATGAAAATGCAAAACTGTTCGCCAGTCATCATCATTACCCTTATCTGCCACCTTTTCTTTTGCATAAGCGTCGCAGATGAACATCAAAACATTTCTAGTGAGTCCTGCAGAAGTTTCAATTATATAAGGAATATATTTCTTGTTCCCATCATCTTGATCAACATATGATAGATCTTTTCCTGAATACTCTGTGTGACGATTGAGGTCAAAATCAGTTCGATTGTGAACACCTTCAAGTTCTTTAAATCCCATTGGAAACTCATATTCAATGTCATAAGCATCTTTTGCATAGTGAGCAAGTTCATCTGCCCCATGCCTATGCCAACGGAGGCGTGCCATATTTACACCATACTTTTCATAAAACTTCCAGCGTTCCTCTCTCCAATACTCAAACCATTGCTCATCTGTCTCTGGTTTGACAAAAAACTGCATTTCCATTTGTTCAAACTCACAAGTTCTAAAAATGAAGTTCTTTGTTACAATCTCATTACGAAAAGCCTTACCAATTTGAGCAATACCAAATGGAAGTTTTAACCTGTTTGACTGCAAGATATTTTTATAGTTAACATAAATTCCTTGAGCCGTTTCTGGACGAAGATATAAAAGATTTGAATTATCATCAGTAGGACCTATATGTGTCTTAAACATAAGGTTAAATTTGCGAGTATCTGTAAGTTCTCCTCCACACTCAGGACATAACTTTTTTTCAAGATTTTCTTTTTCTAAGTGATCTGCTCTAAAACGCATCTTGCACTTTTTACAATCAACCAATGGATCAGTAAAGTTTTCTACGTGACCTGAAGCTTCCCACACTCTAGGGTGCATTAAAATGCTAGCATCAAGGCCTACTATATTATCATGAAGCCTAGTCATCTCTTTCCACCAAAGACGAGCAACATTATTTTTTAGCTCAATCCCATTAGGACCGTAATCCCAAGCTCCATTTTGCCCACCATATATCTCTGAAGATTGAAAAACAAAACCACGTCTTTTGCAAAGACTTACAATATCTTCCATTTTTGCATCATCACTCATAACACTCCCCTAATAGACCTCGAAGTCTATAATAAAAACACCTTATTTACAAGGCTATAAGTTAAAGGCTCTAACACACCCGCTCGAGTGGGATAGGCTCACACGCCCGAGTGGGATAGGCACACTCGCCCGAGTGGGCATGTCTGATCCGAGCGAGACGCAACCCTTATCCCGCTCGGAAGAGACACCTTATCCCGAGCGAGACACAACCCTTATCCCGAGCGAAGTGAAAGCCTCCCTCCGAGCGAAGTGAATGCCTCACTTAAAGAGACCGCCCCAGCAAACACCGGGGTTCTTAGGGGCAATACAAATTCCTATTTGAGAATATTAGCTTAAAGCTAATATTCTCAACAAAACGTCGGCAACGCCGACTTTTGACGCCCCTAAGCGACGTGAAAGGGTGGGGAGAGGTCTTAGGAGGACTGCCAGCGTAGCGTCAAGGCGGGGCGGGGAAACTGCTTCGACTTGAAAAGCCCGACAGGGAACAGTGTCCCTGCCCCTCTCCTAAAGGAACGCTTTCATCCCTGCAATTTATTGCAAATAAAAAGAGCTGGGGTTCATAAGGGGCAACCACCCCTAAACTCTCGCCCGAATGGGCAATTGATAATATCCAATGGATAAGTCATAATTACCCATCACACAACAAAAGAATAAGTAGACTTACTATGCCTACAATGACTATGACACAAAAAACCTATCGTGAATTAGAACAGGCGGCACAAATGAGCGGAACAACCAAAGACGTTGTTTTGCAAAATGCTCTGAGCCGCTACCTTGCCGAAAAGGCGTGGGCTGACTTTGAAAAAAGTGGGGAGGCGACAATTCCTGCTGAAGTTTTGTACAAAGAGCTTGGATTAAAATGAAAATTGAATACACCCCAAAAGCAAGTAAGCAGTTTTCAAGACTTGATAAAGCAGTACAAACTCAAATTAAGAAATATATGAGTGAAATTACCACACTCGATAATCCTCGCTCTCGCGGGAAAACTCTTACTTCAAACCTTGCGGGTTTATGGCGATACAGCGTGGGGGATTACCGCTGTTTTATATACATGATGATAAGCTAATTATCACCATCATCGAAATCGCTCACCGCTCAATAGTCTACCGATGAAATAACCAGCTATCTGTGCAAGGCAAAATCACAGATTTTGTCCGCCCTATCAAAGCCACTTCCTTTGAGCAAGTAGATAAAAAGCCAGCAAGAAATGGGGCTTCTTAGGGGCGTCTCTTCGAGCTTTGCAAGTCAAAAGTCGGCGTTGCCGACGTTCAGTACTTGAGAATATTAGCTTTAAGCTAATATTCTCAAAGTGGATATGTCCCACTCGCCCGAGTGGCGACCCTTCACTCGAGCGGATGAAGCCCCTTCAATAAGGCGAGTGGCGACCCTCGATACGCCCGTATCGAGACCCTTAGATAGAACGATCTAAGACCCTTAGATAGAACGATCTAAGACCATTAGATAGAACGATCTAAGACCATTAGATAAGGCGAGTCGAAACCATTAGATAAGGCGACTCGAACATCTCGAGCAAGACGGCTCGAACCTCTCGAGCAGTGTTGCTCGACCCACTCGAGCAGGGAACACAGTCTTCCCCGAGCAGGGAAAGCCTCGATTAAAGAGAACGCCCCGACCATCTTACTCCATATGCAACCTTAAAGCTCTCGCAAAGCAATTCGGGGGTCTCGGGGCACTCCCCGAGCGATGTGAAAAGGATAGGTTGGGGTGTGGGGGAGGAAAGGAAAAACTGCTTCGAACAGTTGTGCCTTTCCTTCCCCACAAAACGCTCTCAACCTTGCAATTTATAGCAAGGTTAAAAAAATAGGCTCATAGGGGGCATCGCCCCTAAAAGAACACTATCATCGGCAATTTATTGCAAAGCAAATAAAAGGCCATCCGCTAGGACAAAACCTTCTCCACCACCCATTTGACAAGCGTGCGTTTGTTTCGGCTAATGGTAGCTCCTATAAGATAGATGTTTTTGTTGCTTGCTTTATGCTTATCTGCATAGCCTGCATCTTTGATTTGAGCTATTGCGTCTTGAGGCTTGCCACCCACCTTAAACTCAAAGATGTAAATGCTGTCCGCTGTTTCCACTTCCACATCAGAGCGTCCTTGCGAGGAGTGTACTTCAGTCCTCACATACTCCCCCATAAGACGAAAGATAAGATAGATTGTTGTTTGATAGTTCTGCTCTCGCAAAAACTGCTTATCTTCAGGCAAAGAGTCGTACGGAATGCTTGCCATCAATGCCTTTATGAGCGTGAGTACTCGGTCTATGTCCCCTTTTCTCATGCTATTCAAAAAGTCTCCTATCATAAACTCACCAGACGGATCTTTTCTCGCACTCGTGTAAACCATCATCAAACACTCAATAAAAGCATATTTTACTTCGTCATTCGGATAACCCAAAACATACATATCAAGCTCTCGGTCGTAGCCCTTTATCGTGAGGTAGCCTGATTGAAACAAAAGTGGAATTAAATTGCTGTAGCTAAGCCTATACATATCGATAGACCTTGCACTCATCGTTATGTTTCCTTCTAGGTCAGGAAGTGCAAAGGCTTTTTGCTCAAACAGATGAACCATAAAGGTAGGTGTCCCGCTCTCAAACCAATAGTCGCCTAAGTCTTTTCTTTCAAAAGCAATACACAAGCTAAACGGATTATATATTCTCTCTTCTTTTTTACTAAAACGATAGCCATCATATTTCCTTTTTAAGATTGACAACATCTCTTCCTGAGTTTTTTCATATTTGTTGGCTAGAACTTCTACTTCGTTTGAAAAGTTATTTTTTAATTCTTCCTCTGTTATTCCACAAAGACTTGAATATTCTTCATCAAAACTAATATCAAAAAGATTGTTTAAGTCAGAAAATATACTCACCTTGCTGAACTTTGTTACTCCCGTAAGAAAGCTTAAATGAATGTAGTCGTTTGAGCTTTTTATCACGCTATAAAATGCCTTGAGTGTGGCTCGGTATTGCTCGTGTAATTCTTCATTCTCCAGCGTGGCAATGAGGGGCTTGTCATATTCGTCGATTAAAATGACCACTCTTTGATTAAACTTTTCGTGTAAAGCTTTAATAATCTTTGCAAAAGCACTATCTGGGTCTGTCGCTTCAAACTGAATATTGTACTTTTGTTTCCATCCGTTTATATGGTCATTTAAAATAGCCTTCAAATGCTCTTTCTCTGTGTACTCCTTAGCATTCAAATCTAGCTTTAGTACAGGGTAGCTTTGCCATTCACTGCCCGCTTCTGCCTTAAACTTCTCGATGGCAAGCCCCTTAAAAAGTTCTTTTCTGCCTTCAAAATAGGCTTGCAATGTCGAAATAAAAAGGCTTTTCCCAAAACGACGAGGACGTGCGAAGAAGTAGGCTATGCTAAGCTTCTCCAACTTAGGAATGAAGTGAGTTTTATCTACATACACAAAGTTTCCAAGCCTCATAGCTTCAAAACTTTGAACACCTATAGGCATGTTTCTTATCTTTTGCATAGCCTCATCATAGCATAGAACGGGGGGAGTTGCAAACAAGACTCAAGGAAGTATTGAAGGGGCAATACAAATTCCTATTCTCAAGTACTGAACGTCGACAACGCCAACTTTTGACTTGCAAAGCCCGATAGGGACGCCCCTAAGCCCCCAAGCCTTCGAATTGCAATAAATTGCCATCCGTTATGACATCCGAAATTAAGCTATTTCGCTATATGCGAAACTGTACAGTTTACGATAGCTAAATAATACAGTTTGCGATGTCTAAATAGTACAGTTTACGACCCCTAAACTGTACAGTTTTGCCTGAGTACATTAGCTAAGGTACAACCATAACACTAGCTAATGTATTATTATAACATGCTCTAATGTAGAGATTGAAAATTTGCTAAGAGAAGTCTTTAACACACAAGATAAGTTGTTTAGAAAAAAATAACAAAGATCACAAAAACACATCATAAAAAGTTCCTCTACTTTTTATTCTAGTTGATGTTTATAAATATGTCTATTGACATCTCGTTAATATTAAATATAAATTAAAAATTATCAAAAAAGGAGAGACCTTATGCTCAAAGTCTTTGATCAATTAAAAACTCACGATGAAAAAGCTATAAATACTTATCATTGTGATTCAAACATTTTAATGGAAGTAGCTAGTTTTGGTTTAGCTCAAGTTATAAAAGAAATAGCATATGGTAATGAAGATTTTTATCAAAAATATAAAAGTGGTTTTTTATTAGAAGTACCTATCAAAAAAACTATTCAAATTGTATGTGGCTCTTCGGATAATGGAGGAGATGGTTTAGCTCTTTCAAGAATTTTGCACGATGATTTTAATGTCATCACAGTTTTACCATTTCCTCCTAAGTCTAAAATGGCATGTATACAAAAAGAAAGACTAGATCTTTTAGGAATTAAAACACAAAACAATATAGAAAACACTTGTGATATTTTGGTTGACGCTCTTTTTGGAACAGGCTTTAAGGGAGAAGTAAGAAGCGAATATATTCAAATATTAAAAAAAATGAATGAAATAAAATCTTATAAAATTGCCTGTGATGTGCCTTCAGCTTTAGACATACAAGGCATTCCAAGAGAAAATTGTTTTAGAGCAGATACCACAGTATGTATTGGAGCTTTAAGAAGTCAACTTTTTTCTAGCTTTGCAAAAGACTATGTGGGGCAAATCATCCTTAAAAGGCTTCCTCTTCCAATTGAAAAATATGAGGGAGAAACAAATCTTTTTTTACTACAAAATTGTGATGCTCACCTCCCATATCGAAATAGACAAAACATGAACAAAGGTTCTTTTGGACACGTTTGCATTGTTTCAGGAGAAAAAAAAGGAGCAAGCCAACTTGCAGCTGCTTCAAGCTTAATTTTTGGAGCTGGTTTAGTAAGTATTTCAGGAGATACACCTTTTACAAAACCTGATTTTATGTATTGCAAAAGCATAGTAAAAGAAGCTACAAGCATCGCAATAGGTCAAGGTCTGGGTAAAGAAAATGAAAATATCTTTAATGAAGCATTAAGTTTTACATCTAAAAACCCGCATATACCTTTAGTGCTTGACGCTGATATTCTTTCATACAAAAAAATTACTTCTATTTTAGATAAGGCTACTTCAGTAGTTTTAACACCACATCCGAAAGAAATGCAAACATTATTAAAAAACACTATTGGCACATCTTTATCTATAGATGAAATTAGAAAAGATAAAGTTATTATTATGAAAGAATTTTGTGCTAGATATCCTAATACAGTCCTTTTATTAAAAGATTGCAATAGTTTTATATGCAATAAAGAAACAATATACATTAATGCAATGGGGAGCGTCTCTCTTGCAAAAGGAGGAACTGGAGATGTCCTTACTGGGCTTATTGCGTCCTTACTAGCCCAAGGATATTCAGCTTTAAATGCAACCATCACTTCTAGCGTAGCACACGCCTTAGCTTCGCATAATATCAAAAATAACTATGCACTTACAGCAAGCAATTTAATAGAAGAAATTAGCAAATTGTGATCTATAAATACAATTTCTATTTCTATATTGTAATCTACCCACTTTCAAAAGCTAATTATTAATTATATAATGGTACGATGAATAATTTTCTTGCATTATGCAGTGTAGGTTGTGAGCCAATTCTCACAAATGAATTAAAGCTGTCCGGTTTTTCTCCTTATGATCGAAAGGTTGGGAGAGTCTTTTTTTCTTCTGAAGAAGATCTTTTACCTTCTCTTTTTAAGACAAACTATTTTTTACGAACAACAGATCGCATTTTTTTATTATTAGCAAAAAAGAAAATAACTGATTTTGATAGTTTTTTCTCTCTTTTAAAAGAAATAGAGTGGGAAAAGTTTTTTAATAAAAATTCAAAAATAGTTTTAGACAAAGTCTCTGTCTTTAAGTCAAAACTAGCCTCAGAACATGCACTTCAATCAATGGCATATAAGGCAATTTGTAGTAGACTTTGTGATATATGGAAACAACACACATTAAGTGAGAGTGGAAAGTCTCATATTGTACGTTTATATTTGGAATATGATGAACTTTATGTTTGTCTTGATACCTCAGGGGAGCCTTTGTATAAACGTGGCTATAGATTAAGTGGTGGAGAAGCTCCTTTAAGAGAAACTGTAGCAGCTAGCTTATTGCAATTTATGCAATGGAAAAGAAAACACCCCTTGCATGATGCTTTTACAGGAAGTGGAACTATTCCAATTGAGGCTACTTATTATGCTTGCAACATTCCACCGGGAATTAATCGAAGTTTTGCATTTGAAGACTTTGCTTGTTTTAATAAAGATGTTTTGAAAGAAGTCATTTCTAGCATAAAAGAAAAAGCTTTGGAAAATGTCCGCACAGATTGTCTTATTAGGATTACCGCTTCTGACATAGATCCAAAAGCTGTTTCTTTAGCAAAAGCTAACGCAGAAAGGGCTTGTATTTTGGCAGGACGCATCTTAACAGAAGCAGGCTTTCCTCACCATATTCCACGCCCTGAAATATTTCAATCTTCATTTAACGAGCTCACTCCCCAATATAAAGAAGGTATGCTAATCTCGAACCCACCTTATGGCGTGCGTCTCCTTGACGAAGAAAAAGTAGTAGGGCTATACAAAGAAATTGCTAAAAGAACTAAAGACTTTTCAAGCTGGAAGTTAGGCTTTATTACAAACAAAGAAGAACTTGAAAAAATATTTTATAAAGAAAATAAAAATTTAAACTTAAAGGTACATCAAGTAAAAACTGGCAACATGCAAATGTTTTTTTATGTAATAAATATCCTATAATTTATAAGAAAACTTCTGTAGTTATTCCTACTTAACTAAATCTTTATAAAAAAGTTAAAATGTAAGGCATGAAAGCAGTAGTTTTAATTTTTGCATTATGCGTATTCTCTTGTGGTCTTGACACTGTTACATATTTAGAGCCACCTACGATATTAAATAATAACTATGACTCTGAAGACGATTCTAATAAATATCTCATGTTTGAAACCTCAGAGACAAAAAATGCAAGTGTTTCAAGCTATGTTAGGGGCTTTGAAGTATATTATAGAATATATGAAAGGAAACAAGAACGACTTTCTGACTACTCTAAAATATATAAGTATGATGAAGATAATCCAAGCGTTAGTGCAATTTATTTATCAGAAACAATGAAATACAAAGTCTTATCTCTAAAAGATGTAAGTTCAAATGATCGTCCATTAATTAAAAAACACACAACAGATAGAAAGATAAAAATAAGACTTACAGAATATATAGGCGAAGAGGTAGGATTTTATATTGATGGAGTGAAGATAGGGATTCCTATTCGTAGTAATGCCCAAGAGTTTAAAAAAAATGATATCAACTCCTCACAGGAAGATGTTTATCCTACTCCTTCTTCTAGTACTGAAACAGATGAGTATTGGTATGTAAACATGTATGCCGTGACGTACGGAAATGATCCTTCTTTTAAACCTTTATATAGTAGATTGGAATTTATTGGCTTTCTAAAAATTAAAAAACAATAAAAAAGGAAAGAGCTATCTTTAGCCCTTTCCTTAGTTAGAAACCAACTGATTAATTATCAATTAAAATTAATCAGTGTTTTAGCTTTTAGTCCTTAATCAACTTGATTGTATATTTTGCATATTGGAATAAATCAATAGTTTTGCCAGTTGGAGATTCAAAGTTCAAGTGTATTTCGATATCTTTTTTATCTCCTGTTTGCATAGTAGAAGTATCATAAGAAATAGTATACTCATGTAGATTATTATTCTTTTCATATCCTTGAAGTGTAGCACCTTCAGTAAATGTGGGTTCTTTAAAACCTGCATAATCATTAATATAAAACATGAAATAAGTTTTATTTTCAGAAACATGAACTTCTACTAAAAAATTATTATCAAAGCTTTTCTTACTTGATGTTGTTTTTGAAGGAAGGGCACTATCATAATAAAGACGACTATCTTTTATAAATACACTACAAGCTATAGAAGAAGGATTACCTGTTTTAAGTTCACCTTTTTTATCAATAAAATATTCTTTTGTAGACCCATCTTTAACTTTCACTTCAAATATTATTTTATTTCCTGATATAATAGATAAGTTAGCCTTATAATATCCTTCATAACCTGCTTCAACAGTCTTAGAGAGTATAGCTTCAGAAGGTTCTTTCATTTTGATTCCTTGCACTTCGCTAGATTCGGGCTTGATGTAAAGGTCAAATTCATTCATTCCTTCTTTAGCAAATGCCCACTCAAGTCTTTTAGGACTTAACGTCTCTCTTCTAAAGCCAAATATCTTTATTTCAGAAACATTAGTGTTGCCATCTTGAGTGGTAGGTCTTCTAACTTTGAAAACCTTATTTCTCCAAGGAAAATTAGGTATGTCTAAAGTCAGTCTAAACGTAGTTTCTCCAGCTTCAAGCGGAACTTGAGTCCATGTTGCAGTTTTATTTACAACAGAAGTTGTAGGTATCGCTTTATTATTTCTTTTTAATGTTGGGGTAAGAGGCTCAGTATTTTCCCAACTGGCTGTAATTGTAATTTTATCTTCGGAAACATCAATAGGTTCAGTTAAACTAGAAAATTGTTCCCAAGTATAAGAGGTTGCCCCAACAGTGATAGCTTTAACTCTAATAATTTTTTTTACTACTTTGAACCTATATAAGACATCCTTAGAACCTGATTTTGTAATCTTTATTTCTATACGTGCCATATCGTTAGACAAGGATATATCCGTTTTTGTTCCAATAGCCATTGTAGTCCAACTACCAGAGTCTACCTTATATTGAGCTTGTGTGCCTTCTGTTATAACATCTAATGTTATAGAAATTTTATTACCTTGAGAAAATATATACTCATAAAGATTAGCTTCTTCAGCTAATTCTAATTCAGATAAGCTCCTCTTACCTGCTCCACCTTTTTTAGCGAAAATTACTGTATTATTAGGCTCCCCTTCATTTTCAATTTTAAAATTTGCAACATGTATCTTTTCCAATTGAACTGAATAAGTAACCTTAAAGGTAAATGTATCTTTGCATTCATTTTGTACATATCGCTCAATTTTTACATCGTGTTCCCCTTGAGTCATTGATGTAAATTTGCAATCTACCCTTTTTCCTACAACATTCACTTCTTTTGTTTTATCTCCCAAGCCATCATCAAGTATAAATTTAAGTTTTTCTCTATCAGCTGGCACATTGTTTTTAAATATAACAGAAAGGTTGAGTTCATCACCAGTTAATGTGACATTCTTTCCATTCACATCAGTAGCTGGTTTGTAAGATGTTTCACCAACCCAAATTCTATCAATTTCAGCTTTAACATACGAAGAAGCATCTTCATGTTTAACCATAATATTTTTATTAAAAGGACTATTTATATAAGCAACATCAGTGATTTTAATAGCAATTTTTTTTTGTAGTTCCTTTAACAATTCCTGTAATTTCTTTTGAATATGAACCTAGATCACCTGCATTAGCTCCAGCAACATAGTTAACTACCTCTCCGTCAATTTCTACTTTTTCATATTGATTTCTAACTGTAATCTTTAATGTGCATGAATCCTTATTGATGAGTTGGTCTATTGAAGAATTTGTTACTATATTATCATCAATATAGTAACCAGCAATTACTATTGGATTACCTTGTTTTTTTGCTCTTGTAACCTTTATCTCTTTGCTCCAAACTTTATATTGCTTTGGTACTGCAGGAACACTCAAAATTAAAGTATTATCTCCTTCATTCAAAGATGAAGCTTCACCTTTATATGCCACAGTTACATCAATCTTCTTATTTGTTTCATTACCATAGTTAAATTTGGCGATTACTTTATCAGGTGTAACAGTTGTTATGTTGTTACCAACATTAAATTCAAGAATGCCTATGTCTTTTGCCTCATCATCATGTACTTTTAAATATGAAAGCACAAGCTCAGGATCTCCTTGAGTTTTAGGCTCATTAATATTTCCTCTGTCTTCATGATGTTTACATGCAAAAAGCGACATGGCCAATATCGCCAAACCAAAAATTGAAAGTTTAAAAATACGTTTCATCCTAAAAACCTCCTATAAAATAAAATGTATACCCATAGTCTATAATGCAATATTTGGATTTGCCAAATTTTTTCTTAATTTTCATCAATAATCTTTAAATCTCTTTATATAAAAGACTGATATTGATATAATAAAAAATTGTGTGTGAAAAAATAGAAATTGATAAAGATTTAGTATCTTTTGCTAATGTTTTTAAAAAAGCAGGGTTTTCGGTATATTTAGTTGGTGGAGCTTTGCGCGATAGATATTTACAAAGAGAAAACTATGACATAGATGTTGCAACAGATGCTCTGCCAGAAGAAGTTTCTCATCTTTTCAAGAAAATAATTCCAACAGGTATCGAGCATGGCACTGTAACCATTCGCTTTAGAGGGAAAAGTATTGAATGCACAACTTTAAGACGTGAAGAAGGCTACACTGATGCTCGCCATCCTGACAAAATAGTCTATGGCTCTTCTATTGTAGAGGATTTAAGTAGACGCGATTTTACTATGAATGCAATGGCAGCATCATTGCCTGATGGCACTCTTTTTGACCCGTTTAATGGAAAAGCTGACATAGAAGCTTCTTTAATTCGTGCAGTTGGAAATCCACTTATGAGATTTTCAGAAGATGGACTACGTCCTCTTAGAGCTATAAGGTTTGCTGGACAATTGGGATTTGAACTTGAAAGCCAAACTCTTAACGCCATATGCCTTTCTTTAGAGAAAGTAGCAAAGGTCTCCATTGAAAGAATCCAAGAAGAGTTTAATAAGATTCTTAAAGCTAAATGTTTTGACAAAGCTTTAAGACTTTTAAGAAAAACTAATGTTTTTTCTATATTTTTACCTGAAACTGCAAGCCTAAAGAAAAAAGACTTTGAAATTTTAATTTCTCAAACTTCTTACATTCCAAAAGAGAGGTTTGAGTTAAGGCTTACACTCTTATTTTGCCATATCTATAAAGAAGAAAAATCTATTGAAAAAATCAAAAACATCTTAAAAAGACTCAAATATTCAAATAAAATACTTAGCTATGTTAGTCATCTAGTTACATTTTCTGATTTTAACATCTCATCTATAAACAATGCTATTAAAGTTAGACATTTTGTTAAAGATGTTGGAAAAGAGTATATAAATGATTTTTTCGTATTGAAAAAAGCAATGCTTTCAGGATTATCGACTCAATGTTTTGATGAGTCCTCTTATATTCAAGATTTTAGTGGCATTTCCTTTGAAGAATTGGAAAAACTGGAAAATGAGATTAAAATAATCATAGAAGAGAAACATCCCTTGAGCCTAAAAGACCTCAATATTACAGGAAATGATCTATTGAATAATGGCTTTGAAAAAGGAGTTAGTTTAGGGATTATCTTAAAAAAATTATTGGATAGGGTTCTAGAAGAACCGAGCAAAAATACAAGGGAAGAACTATTAAAAATTGCCAATAATCTTAGGAAGTAATTACACGATCGTCTGGCATTTCTTCAAAATATTTTTCAAATAGTGGAATAATTTCATCAACTGATTTTGAATTCAAAACTTTTGTTTTGATATAATGAGTAAAACTAAAGTTGTCACAAAAATAAGCAAAAAAACGTTTTGCACGCAAAAGATGAAATTCTTCTGGTTGGTTTTCCTTTAACAGAGTGATAAACATTGAAACAACCTGCAAAGCATCTACTTCAATATCTTCTTTCATTTTAAGGCTATTAAAAATCCATGGCTTTTTAATAGCTTCTCTTCCAATCATCCAACCGGCAACTTTTGGAAACTTTATCTGCAATTTTTGAATATCTGTATAAGTTTTTATATCTCCATTTCCAAAGATTGCTATAGGTAGTTCTTCACTAAGTTTTTCAAGATATTCATAATGAGGAGGTCTAGTATATTTTTCTTTTTGCAAACGTGGATGAAGTGTTATCCGTTCAACGCCTAAATCTACTAAAAATCTGCAAAAATCAAAAAGTGCAGAATGTTCTTCTGAAGGAAGACGCAACTTAACACTAAGTATTTTACCCTTCCCACCAATTGCATCAATTGCATTACGAGCATTTTGAACGAAGCGTTTTACTTCATCTTTTGGCTTTTTCAACCAAGCAAAACCAGCACCCGTTGCAACTATGTGTGGGGCAGCACAACCCATATTTAAATCAATTCCAATTCCACCTTCATTCAACAAAATAGGAATTGTCTCTTTTATCGTTTGCGTTTCATTGGATGTAAGCTGCCAGACTAAGTTCTCACAAGTATAAGTCCTTGTATACCACTTTTCAAAATGCCCACCTGAAAGTAAAGATGGACTATGAATCATTTCAGAATAAAAAATATCTGGAGAAGAGAAATAACTAACTAATCGCCTAAAGCCCAAATGGGTTATATCTGCCATTGGGGCAAGAGATAAAATCATTATTTTGAAATACTTGCTTGTTTTGAAACAGAGTTAATTTTGGCGTTAATAGCATCTATATCTCCCAAATAAGACTTAGAAGATACATTAAAATTAGAATCGAAATTATAGACTAATGGAACAGCTGTTGGAATATTCACATCAACAATATCCTTATCCGAAATATTTTCAAAATATTTAACTAATGAACGCAACGAATTACCATGAGCTACAATCAACACTCTTTTTCCTTCTTTCATAAGAGGTTTAATTTCACTTTCAAAATATGGAACAACACGTTCAATAGTAATTTTCAGACTCTCTGTCAATGGTAAAGAAGAGGGAGGAACATCACGATAAGCATCTTGAAGAGAAGGTAGACGCTCATCATTTTCTTGAAGAGGAGGAGGGGCTACATCAAAAGAACGTCGCCAAAGTTTCACCTGTTCTTCTCCATATTTTTTTGTTGTCTCAGCTTTGTTTAATCCTTGCAACGCTCCATAATGCCGTTCATTCAGTTGCCACGCTTTAAGTACGGGCAAGTACTCCCTATCCATCTCCTCAAGGATCATATTTAATGTATGGATGGCACGTTTTAAATAAGAAGTGAAACAAATATCAAAGTCGAATTTTTTTAGCTTTAAAAGTTTTCCTGCCTCTCTTGCCTCTCCCCAGCCCTTTTCGGAAAGGTCTACATCAGTCCAACCTGTAAATAAGTTCTCTTTATTCCAAACACTTTCTCCATGTCTAGCTAAAACTAATTGCATACACACCTCTCATACAAGCCACACTCATACCCCAAAAACTCTAATTAAATTATTTTAGAAGAGAGTAGTGGCTTTTATTGGAAACAAGATAAACTTAGACTACGTGACAAGCACAGAAATGTCCTTTTTCAACTTCTCTATATTCAGGTTTTTCTGTAACACACTTATCAATACGTCTAGTACAGTTCATATGGAAAGGACAGCCTGTAGGTAAGTGAATTGGCGAAGGTATTTCTCCAGTAAACGGTATTCTCCTCGTTCTTCGCTCAGGGTCTGGCTCAGGAATAGCAGCAATCAAAGCCTGAGTGTATGGGTGCAATGGATTTGAATATATAGCTTCAGACGAAGCTAGTTCCATAATAGAACCCAAATACATAACTGCAACACGATCAGACATGTGACGAACAACATTCAATCCATGAGATATAAAAATTACAGTTAGTTTTCTCTCTTCCTGCATATCAAGAAGAAGGTTTAAAACTTGTGATTGCACAGAAACGTCCAAAGCACTAACAGGTTCATCACAAACAATAATCTCAGGATCAAGTGCCAAAGCTCTAGCAATGGCCACACGCTGCCTCTGACCACCAGAAAATTCATGTGGATATCTAAAATAAGCATCTTCAGGTAAACCAACGTGCTTTAAAAGATACATAGCCTTTTCACGCCTTTCAGCAATAGAAAGTCTAGTTTGTATAATCAAAGGCTCTTCAATGATATACCCCACATTCAACCTTGAGTTCATAGAATCCGCCGGGTCTTGGAAAATCATCTGAACATTACGCCTAACATCCCGCAAACTCCACTCATGCAAACGAGTAATATCGCGACCTTTGTATTTAACACTTCCCGAAGTTGGCTTATAAAGACGCATAATTGCACGACAAAGGGTACTTTTACCACAACCAGTCTCACCTACCAAGCCCAACGTCTCTCCCTTATAAACAGAAAGAGAAACACCATTCAAGGCATGAACGACAACTTTACTATATTTGCCATGAGTAAACTCTTGGACTAAGTCTTTAACTTCAAAAATAACTTCTCCTGCACTCATAATAACTCCTCAAAGTTTACTTAAAGCTCACCCAATTCTCTAGCTCTAAAACATCGAATCCTATGATTTGGTTCAATGTCTTCAAGAATAGGCGAATTAGCTCTACAATAATCTGTGGCATAAGAACATCTATCTGCAAACCTACATGTTGCAGGATAGGCACGTGGTGTTGGGACACTACCTTGTATATATGGAAGGCGTGTTTTAGGCTTTGAATCTAATTTAGGCATAGAAGCAATAAGCCCCCGTGTATATGGATGCCTTGGATTTTTAAATATTGTAACAACATCTGCTGACTCAACAACCTGACCTGCATACATAACTGCAACTCTATCACTAACTTCAGCCACAACCCCCATATCATGAGTTATATACATAACACTCATGTTATTCTTTTTTTGCAAGTCTTTAATTAGTGCTATAATTTGCGCTTGAACAGTTACATCAAGAGCTGTAGTAGGTTCATCTGCAATGAGTAACTTAGGTTGTCCCGCAAGAGCCATAGCTATCATAACACGTTGTCTCATACCACCAGAAAGTTGAAATGGATAATTATTAAGTCTCATCTCAGGAGACGGCATTTCAACGTCCTTCAAGTACTTTAACACGTAGTCATCAAGTTTTGCTTCAGGGATATCTTTTCTATGAAGTTTTAAGACTTCAGCGATTTGATATTTGATCAAATGCACTGGATTTAGAGCTGTCATAGGCTCTTGGAATATCATGGCAATAGAAGAACCACGTATACGATACATATCACCAATAGGCAAAGACATTATATCTTGTCCATCAAAGGTGATCTTTCCACTTGTTACTTTGCCTGCAGGGTGAGGAAGCAACCTCATTATAGAAGATGCCGTAACACTTTTCCCACATCCTGACTCTCCAACTAAAGATAATGTCTCCCCTCGTCCAATATGTATAGACACTCTATCAAGCACTTCAACAGTACCAGCATCCGTAGAAAACGAAACAGACAAATCTTCAATTTTAAGAAGGTCTTCCATATAAACTCCAAGTTTGCCAATTTGCTTAATTATAATTAATGTAGGGACTTTAAGATATCTCAAAGTCCCTTAATTTTTCTTGATATTATATTTTAATCTTGAGCATATCTTTTGCTAAGACGCCAAGTTTTGGGCTCAAAAGTTTTGCCATTTTTCATAGCATCTTCAACTTCTTTCTTTATATCTTCATCAATCCAGAAATATCCCCACATAGGGTCCAAGATATCTGCACTACCAGAAAACTTCAAGTTTCCATGAGAAGGAAAACGCACCCACTTCCACATACCTGCTCTTGCAAAATCAAGGTAATAATCTGGGATAATCAATGCCTCTTTGTCTACCAATCTCTGAATTGCTTTGCAATTCTCAGACAATTCTGCTAAATCAGAAGATGTTTTCTCAACTTCTATAAGCTTATCCATCTCTGCACTCTTATATCCATAAAAGTTGTTAGAAGGGATAGTATCAGCGTTTTTGCTAGAAAATGACTGCCAATAAGTAGGATAGTAGTAAGTTGTCATAAGTCCAAACCATGCCTGATGCTTTCTATTAAGAACAGCATTAAACATACCCTGCTGCATCATCTTAAGTTGCAAGTCAACACCAGCTTTCTTAGCTTGTTCTTTCAAAACTGTTAGACGCTCTGTATGATGTTGTTGTGAATACAAAAGTTCGAAAGATGCTCTCTTTCCATCCTTATTAACCCTAATACCATCATTTCCTACAGTGTCATAACCAGCAATAGCCAACAGTTCTCCAGCTTTTTTAGGATCAAAGTCAGGCTTTGTAATGGTATGATCATCAAAGTCATACCCACCCCAAACATGCCCCATACCTATGTTCTTGTATCTTCTGTATTCTCCATAAAGGGCATTATCAATCATACCTTGCATATCAATAGCATAGTATAAAGCCTGTCTCACACGCACATCATTTACAAAATCTGCCTGCACGTTAAATTGGATTCCGGAAAAACCTTGCATTGGTACCATATTGAACACCCAACGGTCTATATATCCGTTAGTAATTTTGTCATTATCTGCAGAATCTTTCCATTCCTGTGGAATATTCAAAGCGTAGCTATAAAGCTCTCCCTTATAAAAATACTCTTTAGCAATATCCAAACCACCAGTGATAACCTTGTACTCAATCTTGTCAAAGTTAGCCATGCCATTTCCTAGCACTTTGTGTCCCCACCAATCAGGTACTTTCTTAAATACAAGTAATTCACCTGTTATATTCTCATCCTCTGCCATAACGTATGGCCCAGTTGTAGGCATATACTTATAGTTATATTCTTTGTACCATTCCTTCTGAATACCATTTGGGAAAAAATGCTTTGGCATTGGAGACATATTGAGTTGAAGTAGCAAGGTGGATGTAGGATTAATCTTATCCTCCATATCAGTAACCTTGATACAATACGTACCAATCTTTTCTACTTTTTTCTTTTCCCAATAATCGCTCATAAAAAAATCTTCTGCATCAGGATCCATCACAGCTTCACGATAAAACAAATAGTCGTCAGCTGTACAAGGTTGTCCATCAGACCATTTCATATCTTCTCTAAGTTTGAAATACACAGACTTCTTATCACTGGAGAATGCCCAATGTGATGCTGCAAAAGAGTAAAACTCTCTCGTCTCATCAGATATACCAACAAGCGAAGGGTTAAGAGACATTAGATATCTAGTTCCAACATTTGATTCAGGGCCGAAAGCTCTAAATGTTGTTGGATACTCAAACAAACTCGTCTTCCACACACCACCTTTCTTACATAGCGGAGAACCTAAATCTGGATAATTAGCATAAATCCAATCAAGCTCTTCGGTAACACCTTCTACATGCAAGCCTTCATCGACTTGTATAGGAGATGCAAAAGAACGAGAACTTACTTGCTCTAACTCTTCCATGGTCACCTTTTCATACTTCTCCAAAGCAGACATAGAAGATGAATCCGCACCCCCACGATTCTGACCTTCCTCGGAACATCCAAACAAGAGTCCGAAAACAGCACACAAAACTAAAAACTTAACTAAGTTTTTCACTAAAGCACCCCCTCTATAGCCATTCAACAATCAGTTTTTAACCAATATCTAAAAATACATTTTAATTCTTATCTATACACAGTAAAGCGACGTGGATCAAAAGCATCACGTAAACCTTCCCCTATAAACGTGATCATAACCAAGATACACACCATCGCCACAGTAATTGATGACAATATCCAAGGAGCATTTTTAAATGTCGCAATACCAACATTCAAAAGTTCTCCCCAACTAGGTGTTGGCGGTCTCAATCCATAGCCTAGGAAGTCAAGCGATGTAAGACTCGATATACCCCCTGATATAGCAAATGGCAAGGATGTCAAAATAATAACTATTATGTTAGGAATAACATGTACAGAAACAATTCGCCACGTGCTAGCTCCCATAGAACGAGCAGCTAAAATATAATCTCTCTCTCTCTCCCTATATGTCATAGCTCTTGCAGTCCAAGTTTTTCCTGTCCAACCAAAAAGAACAAATATAGCTAAGAAAATGGTAAAAGAAGGCGCAAAAATTGCAGATAGAATCATAACCATATACAAGAAAGGAATTTGTTCCCATATCTCTATAAAACGCTGCAAAACGGTATCGAACATTCCACCATAATAGCCCATCAACACGCCTACTACTATACCTATAAAGAAGGTAATAAATACATACAAAAGTGAAAAAAGGATAGCAATTCTATAACCATACACAAGACGAGCAAGAACATCACGACCGATTCTGTCAGTTCCTAAAATATGTCCAGTTTTCAGTGAAGGTGGGAGCGGATGCATTATATGCCCCTTGTTATTACTTGCATACCTAATCCATGTGTACTTACCATTAGGTTGTTTAAAAGAATTGTTTTGCGTTCCTATCCTAAACCACGTATAATCATCATGATTATTAGAGCGAGCTTTGGTAGTTTTGTCCCAAGCAAGACCTATATACTGTTTAGAGCTATCAGGAGAATCAGAAAGCTTTGCATTGGAATCCTTCGCGTCCGTAGAAGAATATTTTATCCACACATACTTTTCGCTTTCTCCTTGTCTTACAGCATCAGTTTCATTTGTATCAAACCAGCGATAAACAAGACGATTACCTTCAGGCTCCACCACAGTCATATCAGTAGCAACCCCCAAACAAGGAGTACCTGAAAAGGTAAGAGAAAGCGGTGCTTCAGCATTATCAATTTCAAAAGCATCAAAAGGAATCAGAGGAAGCAACATCCAACCTCTTTTTTTCTCACGCAACTCTTTTTTGAACTCTCTATAATTAATCTCAGAGTGATCATTATCCGCAAAGTTAAAATCTTTGTTGTAATTCATCTTCCCATACACAGGAAAGTAAAGAGCTCCATCTGCCCACATAACGAGTGGCCTTTTGTTTATCAATAACTCAGCAAAAAGAGCAATGACAAGAGTTGCAACCATAATAACGAAAGATGCATAAGCCCTTTTAATTTGCTTAAAACGCATAATACGCTTCTTTGTAAGAGGATCTATAGAGAACTTTTCAACTATAAAACTCCACATAATAGCAAAATTACTTTTAGAAGAAACACTCACTTCTTTAGTTTCTTTCTCTTTTTTCTTACTTTTGCTTTTCTTGCTTACACTCATCTCTTTCCTCCCTATCGACCAAGCTTAATTCTAGGATCTACAAGCGATAGTATAAAATCACTCAAGATATTTCCAACCAGCGTTACAGTAGCAGTCATCGCTAAAGTGCCGAGAACAACAGGATAATCACGTTCTTCGATCGCTCTAAAGCCTAACAAGCCCATACCTTGAATATTAAAAATTTTCTCTATAAGAAAAGCACCAGAGAAAAATACACTTATCACGTTACCAAGTCCCGCTGCAATTGGAATCATACTATTCCTAAAAGCATGCTTCCACATAGCATCCTTAAACGTACGTCCCTTTGCAACTGCTGTTTTCACATAATCTGCAGCCATATTTTCCATCAAGTTATTCTTCATAACAATAGTAAGTCCTGCAAAGCTTGCCAAAACATAAGCAATCATCGGTAGGAACAT
Organism: Treponema sp.; assembly: GCA_052169955.1. Classification (GTDB taxonomy): domain Bacteria; phylum Spirochaetota; class Spirochaetia; order Treponematales; family Treponemataceae; genus Treponema_B. The sequence continues at coordinate 65,960 of JBQNBL010000003.1, read as the reverse complement.
GTGTTTAACATTATCCCATATTTTTTGAAAGAAATTAAAGTTTTCATAACCACGAGAATACATATCTCCCGAAGGAAACCAGCCAAGTCTAAAAGAAAAGAATGAAAGGAGAATAATAGCCACAACAAAGCTAGGAAGAGCATAGCCCACAAAGATTAGTATGGAAGTAACATTATCGTATGTTTGCCTATGCTTTAAAGCCTTACGCACACCCATAGGGATACAAATTGAATATGTAAGAATTAAAGAAATAATGCCAAATCGCAAAGAAATTGGAAAACGTGAAACAATCATACCCAAAACAGGATCATTATACTTCGTAGAACGTCCAAAATCACCACGAACCAATTTACCCAACCATATTAGATAGCTCTTCCAGACAGGTTGATCAAAACCATAATAGGCATTTAAATCAGCAATCTTTTCTTCACTCAGCGGTTGCGTATTTTGCACTGAGTTTTTACCTCCCTGTGCTAGCATTCTATTCATTATAGCTTGCTCCACAGGTCCACCTGGAACAAACCGTGTAATAATAAAAACCACCACAGTAATCCCAATAAACGTGGGAAAGATAAGCAACAAACGCCTAACAAAATAATTGCCCATGTCAAATCTCCATACTCTTTACCGGTAGAGACTATCTTATTTCTACTTTTAGGACAAAAAAATAGAATCAAAAGCCCCTAGTCCACTCGCCAAGACTACCATACAACACTAAAAAAGTCTAGTATATTTTGAAACCATTTGACTTCATGTTCATTTATGGCGACTAATTTCTAGTTTTTAAGTGAATCCAAATAAGCCTTACGTCCCAACTTATATAAATTATTTCCTTGAGAATCTATTATGCAAGTAACAGGAAAGTCTTCAACATAAAGCCGTCTCACAGCTTCTGCTCCTAAATCTTCATAACACACCAACGTAGCTTCTTTAATCTTACTCTTAATTAGTGCAGCAGCTCCACCAATAGCCGCAAAGTAGCAAGCCCCTTTTTCTATAATCTTTTCAACAACCTTATCATCACGCTTCCCTTTTCCAATCATCCCCATAAGACCTTCATCAAGCATTTGTGGAGTGTAAGCATCCATTCTATAGCTGGTGGTAGGGCCTGCAGAACCTATAGGTTCACCGGGTTTTGCAGGACTTGGACCCACATAATAAATTACAGCTCCTTTTGCATCAAAAGGAAGTGCCTCACCTTTCTCTAAAAGTTCACAAAAACGCTTATGAGCTGCATCTCTACCCGTATAAACATACCCACTTATATAAACAATATCACCAGCCTTAATATCCTTAAGCATCTCTCTGGTAAATGGTGTTTTAATTTTTATCATAATTTTCCTCTCCTACAATGTAACTTCTTTATGCCTTGTCGCATGGCAATTTATATTAACACACACAGGCAATCCAGCTATGTGAGTAGGATAAGTTTCGATAAGAACACGCAAAGCGGTAGTGCGTCCTCCATAACCTTGTGGTCCTATACCCAAGGCATTCACTTTTTCTAGCATTTCTTTTTCAAGAGCTTCATAGAAAGGGTCAGCATTATAAGAAGTCATATCTCGCATTAAGGCTTTTTTTGCAAGAAGAGTAACTCTGTCAACAGTTCCTCCTATTCCAACACCTACAACAATTGGAGGGCAAGGATTAGGTCCTGCTAGCTCCACGGTCTCAAGTATAAATTTCTTTACCCCTTCAACACCATCTGAAGGCTTTAACATAGCAAGACGTGACATGTTTTCAGAACCAAAGCCCTTGGCTGTAAACATGATGTGTAGCTTATCTCCTTCTACAATCCTATAATTTACTATAGCTGGTGTATTATCTTTAGTATTCACTCTATTATAAACAGGATCTTTAACAACAGACTTTCTCAAATATCCTTCGCTATACCCCTCTCTAACACCTTGATTGATTGCGTCTTCTATAAAGCCACCTTCAATATGCACGTCTTGACCAATATCCACAAAAAGCACTGCCATACCAGTATCTTGGCACATTGGGGACGAAGTATTTTTAGCAATATCTGCGTTTTCAATAATTTGTGAAAGTGTATCTTTTGCCAAGCTCCAGCTTTCAGCTTCTTTAGCCTTAAAAAGGCAATTTTTAACATCATCTGGAAGGTTATAAGCTGCCTCTATTGCCATTTTTTTTACAGCATTTTTTATATCTTCCGCCTTAACCACATGCATACTCTCATTCCTCCTAATCCACAATCCCTTTTTTGTGAATTATTTATATATTTTAAAAGCCCATAATAAACTATAACAAACACATCTAATTTATTCTTTTAAAGAAGAAACATTGAAGCTTCCGTCATATGTCATAACATTAAGCTTCTCGCCTATTTTCACATCTTTTGCACTCGTTATAGAAATTCCTTTTTCATTTGTAACAATGGAAAACCCTCGCTTCAATATATCTTTAGGACTCGCACCTTTAAGACGTTCTAACAATATCACATGATATCTTTTAAAGTCTAAAATGCGTTCTTTCATATTGTAAAGCAATGCTTCTTTTGCGTCATCAAACCTCATCAAAAAAGGTTGCTCAATACGCCTAAACATGAATTCCAAGCGTTCTCCACTAAACGAAGAACATAAAAGTTTTAATCTTTCTATCCTATTTTTGATTGAACTTACAAGTCCTTCACTAGCATCTTTAAGTTCTTCAATAATATCAGAAAGCAATGGAGTCACCAACTCTGCAGCAGCAGATGGGGTAGGAGCCCTAACATCTGAAGCAAAATCCGACAAAGCCCAATCGATTTCATGACCTACGCTAGAAATGACAGGGATAGTAGAAGATGCAATTTCTCTTACCACATCTTCATCAGAAAAAGGAAGTAAATCTTCAATACTTCCTCCCCCTCTTCCTATAATGATGACATCACCCAAATTATGTAAGTTAGCTATTCTAAGTTGCCTAATCAAAGAAAGAGTAGCCTCATCCCCTTGCACAACTGCAGGCAAAATGTTTAATTGCAATTTTGGATTTCGCCTTTTACAAACATTGATTATATCTTGAACTGCAGCTCCTGTAGGGCTTGTAATAATTGCTACCTTCTCAGGCAAAAATGGAAGTTGTTTTTTTCTTTTAGAGTCAAATAAACCTTCACTAGCTAACTTTTGCTTTCTAAGCTCCAGCATTCGCAAAATATCGCCTTCACCTGAAAGCTCCATCTTATCAATCACTATCTGATAAGTTCCACGCTTTTGATAGACAGAAATTGCTCCAAATGCTTTAACAGTAAGTCCATCTTTCAAGACAAATTTTAAGCCCATGGCTTTGCCTCTGAACATCACAGCAGAAATAGAAGCATCATCGTCTTTAAGCGTAAAATAAAGATGACCTGAACTTTGAGCTTTGTAGTTCGAAACTTCCCCCTCAAGACATACATATCCTACACTTTCTTCGAGAATATTTTTTACTTTGTTAGTTATCTCAGATATTGAATAGACTTTTTCCACAAAAGCAAAACCTAAGAGTTTTTTAAAAATCCATATCAAAATGGACTCTTAAAAAAACTTATCATCATTATTTAGTAAATCTAGCCTTAAAATCTTTTAATATTTCTGCTGTAGAAGGGCGAGCATCAATATCTACCAATAAACCTTTTTCTTTGTAATACTTGATAAGTGGATATGTCTGCTCTGCATAAGTTTTTAATCTTTTTTCTATAGCCTCTCTTTTATCATCTTCTCTTGTTATAAGAGATTCACCACAAGAATCACAGATATTTTCAAGCTTTGGCTTCATAAATTTAATATGAAAACTCTGTCCACATTTTGAACACACTCTTCTACCTGAAAGACGCTCAATCACCTCTTCATCAGAAATATCAAGATTGATAACATAGTCAAGCTCAACCAACTTTGAAAGAGCTTCAGCTTGAGCAATAGTGCGTGGAAATCCATCAAGAATAAAACCTTTTTTCCAGTCATCTTTTTTAAGTCTTTCTTTAAGAAGTTCCACTGTCAAATCATCACTAACCAAAGCTCCACTTTCAATAACAGCCTTTATTTTTTTTCCTAGTTCTGTCCCATTTTTAATTGCAGAACGAAACAAATCACCTGTTGAAATATGGACTATGTCATATAGTTTAGAAACTTCCAACGCCAAAGTACCCTTTCCAGCTCCTGGAGGACCTAAAAACACACACTTCATAAAACACCTCTATTCTTAAAAAATAGCTTTGGGTAGACTATCATCAAATACTCACTTCAATCAAGGGATACACTTCAAAAACTTTTACAATTTTGTGATAACACATCTTTAACTAAACACTACTTAATTGCAAAAGCATACAGCGTGAAAAAACAAATCAATCACTATGCCCCACAATCCTTTTATTCTCTTTATCAATAATTAATCTCTATGCTATAATCCTTCTCACCTATGAAAGAAAAAACAACACTCAATGAACATCTTGAAAATCTTAATGAAATGCAAAAAAAAGCCGTATATCATTCAGGCATACCGCTTTTAATTAGAGCAGGAGCAGGCTCAGGAAAAACTAGAGTTATCACTACTAAAATAGCCTATTTGATAGAACGATTAAATGTCAGTCCATCTTCAATTTTAGCTCTCACATTCACAAACAAAGCAGCAAAAGAAATGAAAGAGCGAGCCACACACCTATGTGAACAAGCAGAAGATGCAGTTATAAAAACATTTCATTCCTTCGGTGTCTGGTTCTTGCGTCAATTTGCAAGAGATGTAGGCTTAAATCCATATTTTACCATCTATGATGTTGAAGATTCATGTACCCTATTAGCACATATTAAGCTTATCATCACACAAAAAGAAAAATGCGAATATAACTTTGCAAAAACTATTGAACTGCCATCAGAATTGCCATTAAAAGAACAAAGCTTTGAAGTTGAATTAACCAACAAAGAAGTTTCTTATTTTTTTGAAAAAATCTCACGTGCCAAAGACTACTGCCTAACCCCCACTTCAGATGACCTTTCTAAAATTGACTCAAGCTCAGTTTTTAGAAAAATATACACTGAATATCAAAATAAATTAAAGGCTAGCCAAAATGTTGACTTTGGAGACTTAATATTACTTCCTCAACAAATATTAAAAGAAAATCTAGCAATTCGTGCAAAAATGCAACATAAGTTCTCTGTCATCTTGGTTGACGAATATCAAGACACAAACATTGCACAAGTAGAATTACTAAAACTTCTTGCAGGAGAAGGACAATATCTTTGTGTTGTTGGAGACGAAGATCAAGCAATATATAAGTTTAGAGGAGCAGAAATTAAAAATATATTAAACTTTCAAGAGATGTTTAAAAAAACAGATAGCATCACACTAGACAAAAACTACCGCTCAAAAGAAAACATCTTAAAGGTTGCCAATTCAATTATTGCACACAATAGCGAAAGATTCAAAAAAGATTTAACTGCAACTCGTGGCAAAGGAAACGAAGTTCAAGTAGCAATTTTAGAAAATCAAGACATGGAAGCAGCTTATTGTGCTAGTTTGATATTAGAATATAAGGATAAGGGCTATGACATAGGGGACTGGGCTATTATATATAGAACAAATAAGCAGTCAAACACTTTTGAAACCACATTTTTATATCACAATATTCCATACATTGTAGTAGGAAGCATGGAGTTTTATCAAAGAGAAGAAATTAAAGACGCTATAGCACTTCTTTCATTAATTTTTTCAGGAAGTGATGAAGTAGCTTTAAGACGACTATTACTCAAATATATTGAAGGAATTGGAAAAACTAAGTGCGAAGATATTATTAATACAACCAATTTATTTCTAAAAGAACAGAAAGAAAGTATACAAGAGCAGTTAATTTTTGAACATGACTTTATTTCTAGCATCTCACTCATAATTGGAAATGTCAAAAAACTAAACAAGGTTGCAAAAGAAAAGCTAGGTGAATTTATTAATAAATTAATGAGTTTAAGAAAACTCCTTTTTTCTGAAAATGTAAAAATTGAAAGAGATGGAATTAATGAAGCTTTTCAAAATAGTCTTTCTGTTTTTATAGACCATGCACTAAAACTTTCTGGAATTTATACTTACTATCAAGAAATAGACAAAAAAAATAAAACAGAAAAATGCGGAAACTTAAATGAATTAGTCAATAGTGCTGTCCATTATCAATTAAATAAAATAGGATTAAACGATTTTCTTGACTACATTGCTTTAAGAGAAGAACTAGAAAATAAAGATAGCAAAAGATATGAAAAATGTGTAAAACTTATGTCAATGCACAACACTAAAGGTTTAGAATTTAAAAATGTCGTAGTAACAGGTTTAGAAAAAGGACTATTTCCACGAAATGAATATGACTCAAGTGAGATTGAAGAAGAAAGAAGACTCATGTATGTTGCTTGCACAAGAGCCATGGATAATCTTTTTATCACTTCATGCCGCTATAGACGAAATGTCTATAGTAGTGGATACACATCCCCTAGTATTTTCTTATCTGAAATAGGAGAAGGTTTGGTTGAAGCTTACGAGATACGTTTCGGAAATAAAATGAAAATAGAACTCGCTAGCATCTTCTCAAACGGAACTACTAAATATAAAATTGGAATGTGCGTTTCGCATAAAGATTATGGATATGGTAGAATAGATGATGTAAAAGAAGAAGAGGGAGAAATTGCAATTAATGTCCATTTTTTTGAAAGTGGACAAAGTAAGGTATTCTTACCTGAATATACAAAAGGTTTAGCAATAGTTCCAGGTGTAACACTCAAGGAAACAGAAGATGAATATTGATAGAATAATGTATTATAGCTTAACTCACTTCCATGAATCTCTTCAATTTCATATAAAATACACTATACTCAACCCAACGTTAAATCAATACATTAGCTAATGTTAGAATTGTACATTAGCTAGTGTTATGGTAGTACCTTAGCTAATGTACTGCCCCTAAACTGTACAGTTTAGGGGTCGCAAACTGTACAGTTTAGCTATGCGAAACTGCATTATTTAGACATCGCAAACTGTACAGTTTTGCATAACGAAACTGTACATGTAGCACTCATGAGTACAATTATGCTTTTAATGATCTTCCTCAAATTAAATATAAGTTTTTCAATTCAATCACGATAGAAACAATTATACTGCAATAATCAATATAAATTAGAATATTTTATATGGATGAGGTGTGTAGTTATTAACCATTACTCCACGTTTTGCAATGATTAAATAGATTAAGTATTCTAGTAATATGTTTTGAAAAGAGGAACCTGTAAGACGCATTTCAAAATCAATATGATCTAATAAAAAGAGAATCCTTTCAGTATCTTCAATGGAAAAGTTTTTTCCAGCTCGTTTATACTGTTCAATGGCGGTTTTTGATGTAAACCCTTTAGTTTTTACTGCCATCTCACTAAAACCATTATTTACCCTAATAATAGTATGCCAGTCTAAGAGTCGCCTAAAACAAAAGGTAAGTCCTGCAATAATCTGTATAGGCGAAGTATTTTTAATTTGCATGAGTTTTTGTACAATACTCAAACTTTGTGAGAAATTTAGATAACTTATAGCATCAAATAAACTAAAAGGAGTTTCTTCCTTTGTATGAGATAACAAAGTTTCAATATCTTTTGCCTCAACAATTTTACCTTCATCAAAAAAAAGAACTAAATGAGAGCAAGATGTTTTTAGCATTTCGGTATTATTTTCCACTAGCTCTAAAATAGAATCTATAGCATCCTCTGCTATCTTCATTTTTTCTTTTGCAAAAAATCGAGTAATCCACTCTCTTTTTTTATTTTCAAACAATTCCCAAAAGATTTGTTTTTGAGCTTTTGGAACAATAGTTTCTATTGATTTATTTATAGAAATTTCATCAGATGTTAAAATCAAAAATGAAGGGAAGCTCATGCTAGATTTAGCCCAGTCAGCGATAGCCTGTATTTCATCTTTTTTGGTAATCTCATGAGCGTTGTTTAGCACAACACAAATAGCATTATTAAATAAACTTCCAGTTTGTAAAATAGAAAGCACATCAGAAATAGGAGTTAAGCCTGCATAAATATTATGCAAATCTAAAGCTCCATACTGTTTAGCTAGACTATCTTTTATTTTAGCAATAGCTACATTACGCTCCCCTATTTCAGGACCGGTAAAAAGATAAATTGGTGATGCCATAATATCTTCCCAAAAGACTAGTCTTCTGCAAATTTACTAATAAACAAAGCTTCTATTGCATTTAAGGCTTGCTCTTCATCTTCACCTATTGCCTCTATTGTGAGTTCTGCCCCATACATTGCAGCCATAGACAATAGTCCCATAACAGAGCGTGCATTAATCTTAGAGTTGTTATAAAGTATAAAAATCTCTGACTTAAACTCATGACTAGTTTTTGTAATTAAAGTTGAAGGACGCATGTGTACGCCTGCACGATTTTCTACCTTTACATTTCTTGTTGCCATTCTTTTCCACCTTAATTAATATAAATCATCATTATAATAATCTTTTCCAATAGATTTTCCAATTTGTAAAACATCTTGCATAAAATTTGTTTCTATAGAAGCTTCCATCATTTTTAGTCTTTGTTTTTTTGCTGCCATCTCTATGATAATTGCGACATTTCGTCCATGTTTTACAGGTATCTCTAAACGAGGAAGTTCAACACCTAGTACGCTTTGAGTTTTTTCTTCAAAATCTAAAGCATCATAAACCTTAGTAGTATCCCACTCTTCAAGATTTGCAATTAATTGTATTCGTTTTGTTTCTTTAACAGCAGTAATTCCATAAAACTTTCGTATGTCAACTAAACCAATTCCTCTAATTGCAAGACAATGAGACAACTTTTTGTTGTGTGCTTTTCCAACTAAGGTATTTTCGTTTAAGCGTGAAATAACAATTAAATCATCTCCAACTAATTTATGCCCTCTATCAACCAACTCAAGTGTTATTTCACTTTTACCAATGCCTGAAGCACCAGTAATAAAAATACCAATTCCAAAAACATCAATTAGATTGCCGTGCATACCCACACTTTGTGCAAACTGAGTATAAAGAATACGTAAAACTCGAATAGTAAACTCACTAGATGAGAGTTTTGTTTGTAATATCGGACAATTAAGCTCTTCTGCTATGCTTAAAAAATCTTGATCAGGCAAGAAAGAGTTAGAAAAAACGCAAACAGGAACAGAGTGTTTTAGGAATTCTCTTATTAGACGTGAAGCCTCTCCCTTTTTCACAACTCCGTTTTGCTCATCTTCTCTTATTTTCTTTAAGTAACTATACTCGCCTTTTCCAAATAACTGGATTCTCTCACTCGAAAAATCTTGAATAAAACCCGCAATAGCAAGACCAGGCCTATTAATCTCTGCTGTTTTAATTTCATTAAAAAGCCCCTTCCTTCCTGCAATGCACTTTAATTCAAGTTCATCATATTCTCTTGAGTTCGACTCTAGAAGTCTATAGACTTGAAACTTCTCAGCTGACATAAATATTGTAATTAGTTCTTCCCTTGAATCTTATCTTTTTCTTTTTTGATTTTCTGATCTAGCATATCCACGAGTTTATTCACACCTGCTTCAAAGTCATAATTTTCTGTTGAAACATGAGCTACTTCACCAAAAGTAAAGTGAATATCACATTCATATATGAATTTTTTATCTAACTTAACAGAGCAAGTAAGGCTTGTTATTAAATCTTGTGCATAACTTACTCTTTGCATTTTCTTTTCTATAAACTCTTTTTGATCTTGATCAAATGAGAACTTAATGGCTCGAATATCCAGCTCCATATCTTCCCCCGTCTCCCATCCCATATACATATTATTACACTTATACAAATAAGTCGAGAGGGATATAGTAAGATATTTTTATATACAATGATACCTAATAATTTATAACGTATATTAAGTGTGAAAATCTCTTTTATAATTAATCTCATACCTTGTAAAGCATAAAACTAAACAATATAATATGGAAGATTTTAGTAAGTATCTATAAGGAACAGAATATGCTTTCTATAATAAAAAATATACTAAATGAACTAAAAGAACGATTTAAGACAATGCCTATAATCTACATAACAATTTTATTTCTTGCAGGTGTTGTCTTTTTCTATCAGGACGTACCAGAAAGCCATGTGCCAATTATTTTACTATCTAGTACCATAGTTTTTTTTCTTTCAGACTATGTAACAAATCTTTCAAGAACAAAACAATGGATTATAACGATTCTAACATATATTTTTATATCTCAAATATACTATTTCTTTTTAACCACAGCTAATTCACTGATGGAACAATCAACAGTTTCTTTGATGTATCTTTATTTGTTTCTTTCAATCAATTTATACTTATCATCTTCTAAAAATTATGTTTTTCAGATAAAAACAAAAGTTATACACGTTTTAATATCTTTCGCTATTTTTGTTGCAACATACCTATGCTTATATTTTAGTATCTTTTTTATTTATACAATCCTTTCAAAAGACTTTTATTTTTATCGTTATACCTATGCATCAAGAATAATAAATTCGGTGACAACGATTGTTTTCTTTTTAATCCTTTCAATGTATAAAAAAAGAGAAAACTACAGCTCATCAAAGTTCTTTATTTTTGTATTTTCACGACTAGTGCCACCGATGCTAATCTTTTTCTTATCTCTTGCCATTGTATATTTTCTAAAAGTTACTATTAAATATGATTCTGAAATAGCCCGTATTGACTTTAATTACATAGTTTCGATATTAACTTTTTTAATTTTTCTTTCCCTTGTAATGATTCAAATAACAGGCAAAATTGAAAGAATGCTAAAAGTTCTTTTTAGTCTTGCAGTACTAAATGCTATAATGCTAGCAGTTCTCTATCTTAGATATGCAAAACTCTCATCCAGCGTTCATTACCTACTGATCTACCTTTTAATAGCCACTTATTTTTTGCTTATTTTGCTAAAAACAAAAGGCATAACGTATCTTGCAAGCTATGTTATAGCTTTAATAATTATTATATATTTTATTCCTGTTATAGGACTTATAAATTACACAAAATTTATAAATGAAAAAGATAATATCATGTCTAAAAATAACATAACAGTTCATCAAGAAAGAAAAGAAAGATGGAATAAATCACAAAAAAAAGAGCAAGAAAGTCTCTATTATAATGCTCCCGATTCTTCTGAAAATGTTAGATGGATTATTAAAAATGAAAATTATAGTGACATACTCGTAGACGTCGATATTGGAATATATCAAAATAATGAAAGTTCTAAATATAATTATTTCATATATAAAAATTATGAATTTATGCTATCAAAAGATGGAAAGAAATTAATTGTAAAAAATACAACTAAAGATTTAATGGAAGAGTTTGATTTATATAGCACAACAAAAAACAATAAAAATAAGTTAATTGAATTCAATACTGCAAATTTTCGAATAATAATTTCGAGATATTCACTTAATGAATATAACAAAAGTGTTAACTTAAATATATATTTCTATAATGATGAAAAATAGGAGATAATTTATGCAAGGAATACCATTAGTGGAATATTTTAAACCATATTTAAAAACATTTGTAGAAGAAGCATCGAATGAAGGAGATGTAACAGCTGAAAGTGTTCTAAAAGAAGGACATCCAAAATCAAAACAACTTCTTTATTCGCTTATGGAGGATGTACTAGAAGAAGGTTCTGAATTCAGAAATGCAAACTACGTTTCAGATTTTTTACAACGAGTAAAAAATGGCAAAAAGGGAATTATTTTAGCTGAGCATTATAGCAATTTTGATTATCCTATGTTTGCATATCTATTAGAAAAAACAGGAAATGATGGAAAAGAATTAATTGAACGTACGTATGCAATAGCAGGTATAAAATTGAGCGAAGAAAATCAATATATTTCTGCTTTGGCTGCTGGCTTCAACCGCATTTTTATATGCCCTAGCCTATCTCTTGAAAAAATAACAGATGAAAAAGAAAAGGAAGAAGCCACTAAAAAGGCAAGAGCTATTAACATTGCCTCAATGCGAGCTATGGATAAACTTAGAACATCAGGTCATCCTATTTTAGTTTTTCCATCAGGCACTCGCTATAGACCTGGTAAACCTGAAACCAAAATAGGAAGAAGAGAAATTGATAGCTACATAAAATCATCAGATATAATGCTTTTACTTTCTATAAATGGAAATTGTTTACGTATTTCAGAAACAAATAGTATGGAATTAGATTTGATATTTAAAGATAAAATGATCATAACAGCTAGTCAAGTTTATGATTGTGCTAGATTCAGAGAAAAAGTTAAAGAGAAAAATCCTGAAAGCAATGACATTAAGCAAGATGTTGTAAATGAAGTCATGAATATATTAGAAAACATGCACGAAAATGTAGAAAAGCATAGAGTATAGGCTTATTAGGAGAAGGATAGATGAAACAAATTATTGAGCTTAAAGTTAGAAGTTATGAGTTAGACTCTTATAATCATGTCAATAATGCTGTATATCTAAATTATCTTGAATATGCAAGAATGGAATACTTAAATAACATAGGCTTTGATTTTAAGTCACTAACCGAAGAAGGTTACATGCTATATGTAACGCATGTAGATATAAAATATAAGTTTTCTGCAAGATTAAATGACAAATTGTTTATAGAAGTAGAACACACAAAATTAGGAAAATTATCAGGAACTTTCCATCAAATCATTAGAAATGAAAATGATCAAATATGCGTTGAAGCTGATGTTTCTTGGGGCTGTGTAAACAAGGAAGGAAAACCATCAAAAATGCCTGAAAAGTATATGGTAGAAGGTCTGAAACCTAGTACATAGTAAGGACAGAACATCCGTTATAGAGAGTATGAATACTCGCTACTCATTAATGAAGTGAAGCGTTGAGCATTGCACAAAAAAGCAAACCTCATCACCTAAACGTGATATTGGGACACTAGCACAATATATTTTTTGTGTCAAGTTAAAAAAGCGTAAATTGTCAAAGCTCAATAGCAATGTCCTCTATTGTTAGCTCAAAATGGTAGCTTCTCTAATGATTTTTTGCCTAGCTCAATAAAGTTTAATTCCTTATCGAGAAAAAAATTAATTTAATTCTACCATCCAAAAGTTATATTAAAATTATACTATTTTTTAGTTTTGATGGCTCTTTTATTTATGCAAGAATATTTAAATTAGTTCTATATTTCATAAATACCAAAAGATTAACAAAAACATTGATAGAAAGCATCTTTTAATATATGAAATATAGAAATTAAACACTAGACTATCTAATATGCTCTCTCAAAAAATCACAAACTAAAACTCTCTAAAAGATTTTTAGAGAGTTTTTAACTTTCAAAATAGCCTTATATACAAAAAACAAAATCAAAATACCAGAAATAAAAGCCCAAACACGTTGCCAAAACCTAGCTCTATTCAACAAATGCGAAAGTGAATTAATCTTCTCCAGTTGCTTCGCCTGCCTTTCCATCACATCTCGCTCGAATACGTCTAATGATGTTTCTAAACTCTTCAATAAGTCCTCCTTCTCTATCAATACCGCTTTCAAGTTCGCTACTGTAGCCTTCAATGAGACTTGTTGACGTTTTAATTGTTTGTTCGACGCCTTCAATTCTTCCGATATCTTTTCTAACCTCAGCAACTCCGCTTCCGTCAAAAAGTAATCGCTGTGTAGTGGTGCAAGAAATACACAAAAACAAAATACAAAAAAAAAATAATGCACTTTTTAACATCTTTCTCATCTAAAACCTCCTATTCTTAACATAAAAACAATATCAAATTATTCACCATCTAACATTTCCTTTTTTGCTTTTAACAAACACAAAAGATAATGTCTATTTTTCTTTATAGGTAAAGTTGTAGCATTCAATTTAATATCTTCAAGAATAAACTTATTGCTAGTTTTTCTATAAAGAGCTATCTTCTTCTTCACATTTGCAATATAACAATCCACACATTGCAAAAGCCAACTCTTTACCAAAGAGATAACCTCTCCTTCAATTTTTCCCCAATCAGGATACTCTTCACCACAATGAAGATTTTGTAATTGCTCATAAAAGAGCAAATAATTTTTTTTAATATCCTCAACAATTGAATACAAATAAGCAGTACGATTTTCTTTCATTAATTTTTTCTTCATATTGTTAAAATGCACCCTCTCCATCAGCACATCCTCAAAAATATCAACAACACAAAGAGCTGGATATTGACAAATCAAAAAAGGCTTAAATATCTTATAAACACTATTCTCTAACTTCTTCACACTTTGAATTAAAGACGCTTCTAAATAATCATCAAATGAAAGAGATTTTTTAAAAAGCTGTTTTTGCAATATTTCATCTTGACTTTTTTTAATATTCTCAAGTTCAATATCCTTTTTAAACGCTTCCAATTTGTTATCAAATTTTTTACCAATAGCTACACTTTTATCTCCCCAACCAAATTGAATTCCCCTCATCATCAAAACAATAAAAATCATAAGTGCAATAATTGTAATACTTATCCAACCTGCCACATTCATGGTCTTAATCATTTCCATCATCTTTTTTAATCCTTATAAAACACTTTTCAAATAAGAAGTTTATCAAACACACTTTATGATGTTTTTCTATTTTTGTCTTAAAAAAAAGTTTTTTAAGAGGAAGGAGACACAAAACATAAATTTTTTTTAATCTTTTTTTTCTTAGCATAAAGCTATATTCACTATAGCTTTATTGCCACAATAAAGGAGCATGTTTCGATTTTACCCTATTGACATTGTTTTTTGAAAAAACTAAATTCAAGTAAGCCTAGCCTAGCTAACCAGCTCAGCCATACACCACACCACAACAATCAATAACTCAACACCTCGAAACGCTCCGCTGTCAAATTGGCTAGGCTTGCGTTACATAATTAAAAAACATTTCATGCAAACGACATAAAAAAGCCCATCCCACATAACCATCAAATCGCATAGAGATATATTGCAATAACGAAAAATAGCTACTTGAATAAATCTTTTATGTTTGCTTGAAGTCCTATAAGAAATAAATTTAAAAAGTCTTATGTATTTGTAACTAATTCCCCTCGCCTAGCCCTTTAGGCTATCTAAAAGTCTAAAGGGCTAGGCGAGGGATTAATAATTACAAAAGTAATTACAAAAACTAATTACTAATATTCAAATCGTCAAAACTAAAACCAACAGAAAGCTTAAAAGAGGGTTTAAGCACCACTATGCCTATTTAAAAATATGCTAAGCATCCATTTACTAAAAAACTTACCCTTTAGATATTTTCAATAAATCATTACTAGAAAGATAGACCTGTCCTTTAACATGAGGATCGCCTGTCTTAATATTATTTAAATAAAAATCATCTTGAATAATCATTGTATTTGTTTGCATTGTTTTAGAGTAAATATTTTCAGAAATTTGAAAAGCATTCATCATAAAGTCTTTAAAAAACACATCTGGCAAGGCTCGTCGCATTTCTATAATGTCATTATATGCCAATACATACTCTTTATGATACAAAGAATGAGGAGTTAATTCATTCCAAATATTATTATCGTTCCATTCATAAATAAAACCTGCCTTAAAACCATCTCTATTACATCCCATCAAAAAGAATTCACCTTTATTAAAACTTATCTCGCCTATCTTATAAAGCTTGACTTTATTACTATGAGCATTAACATCACTAACACAAATACCTTTATACTTTGATTCATTTACACTCTTTTCTTTACCCAACACCACATCAGCATTATTTTTTATCTTATCTTTTTTTATTTGAAAAAGGACATTATTTTTAATATATTGCCTTTCTCCATACTCTAAATAATCGTCAAACAAAAATAGATGCGAAAACCTTAAATCAAAACGCGGTAACGGAGTGTAAGGAGAGGCACTAGTTTTTATATCATACTTTTCATCATCACGGGAAACTTCATTAAAATTAAATAATGAAAAAGCAAAAGGTGCAGGTTTAAAAGTATACTTATCAGTGGATAACTCTACACTATTCTTTCCGTCTTTATAATCTTTTATTGGAACTTCTTCAAAATTGATATATATCTTTTGACTAAAATAATAACGAGGATTTCTATCTAGATAAACATAAGGAGCCCATGAATAAGAAGCTTTTACCATAATATGAACATATAAAGGTTCTTTAATGTTTATACCAGAATTCGCATCTTTAGACATAAGCTCTGCAATAGACTTTTTATAACAATAAAAATATTGAGGCTTATTGTTATAATGTATCAAAAAGCCAAAATGTAAATAACCATCTTGGACATAACCAATATTATAATTATCAACATTCCAAAGTTCAAAAAAACCATCAGCGTCTTTAATTCTTAAATAAAATGCTAAAGTATGAGCGTCTCCACCTTTGTGGGAACGATATTTTTTTTTATTCTTATTTGCAAGCTTTTTAATTCTAAAAAAAGGTTTTTCCTTCTCCCATTTAATTAATCCATCAGTGAGTGTAGACTGCCATAAAAACGAAATAGCTTTATCTAAATATACATTATCAGCACCACCATAAATAAATTCTTCTACATATTGTCTTGTTAATAAATTAAAAATAGGTATGTTAAACTCTAGGTGATTTTCATTATCAGAAAGGTCAAAAATATGTTCACGATTATTACTAAAAGAATAAAAAGGTACACTACTTTTTAGACGTTCCAATTCAGTACGCAAGCGATTATATTCCTCAACACTCCTATCCCACTCTTGTTTAATAGAATAAGGTGGCTCTTCTCTAGGATCAGCATGTTGGATAGGTGGTGGATAATTCCAAGAAGGAGGGTGGGGATCCCAGTCTGGAGGTCGATACCTGCCAAAAGGTGGAAAAGGAGAAGGGCGACCCCAGTCTGGTGGTTCATGCCCCCAAGAAGGTGGCGAAGGAGTAGGACGTCCCCAGTCTTGAGGTTGATAATTGCCAATAGGTTGAAGTAGTGGCTCATCCCCTTCATGTTGCCACCCCTTTCCTTTCTTTTTCTTTTTTTTACTTTTTCCTGTTGCTGATAATATGCTATTATCTTCTTCTAAACTAAAAGTAGAAGTATCAGAAGGTTTAGGCAATGTATATTTTTTGGTAAGATATGTAAGCCTTTGCCTCAAGTTTTCAAACCTTTTTAATTTTGTCAAAAAATTATATAAAATCTCCCAAACTTCTTTTTTATATTTAGGAGTAACATTTTTTTTATCAAAATCAAAATAAAATATAATATGCTCAGGATACCTAATCCTTGCATCTATCCACTGACCTTTTTGCCAAACATAAACTAATCCATAATATTTTATTTCTTTTTCTACCATGTTTTCTGGATAATTATCAGGAGAATGCTTTACCTCTTTACAACTATTTAATTCTTGTTCATTTTGAAGTTTAAAAAAAGCTATCAGCTCATTTTTAACACTTTCTCTATATGCTAAATCTAAAAAAAAGCCTTTTTCGCCTTCTTCATTCCCTTTTTCTAATAGACTTCCCAAAATGCGAATAGGCTCATTACCGTCAGTTATCTTAAAATAAATTGACGAAGATGGAAGGCTTTTAGTATTTTCAATATATGAATAAACAGAAAGTTCATAAAGAGTTTTTATATCAAAAGAATTAAGACTTAGCTCCTTGCTTTGTGAATGAAAAAAAGCGACACTACTTTTTATATTATCAGAAAAAGCACCGCCATCTAAACGTCTGACTTCAATAAGATATCCAGTTGCCTCACCTATGCAATCCCACGTTAAAAAAAGTTTTTCATCTTGAGTAAATGCTCTTAAATTAAAAGGCGTTTGGGGGACGCTAACCACTTCTATAATTTCTTTTTTTCTGAAAAGAGAATCAAAAGGATTAAACAAAAAACCACCAATACCAAAAGTTTTATTAATAATATTTTTCTTTACACTTATTTTTTCTTCAACAATACGAGCCTTTAATTGCAAAAGACTTTTTTCATGCAGCAATAAAACTTTATCATGCAAAGAAACATTAAGATTGCTTTCAATCTCAAAAGAATAATCTATCTTTTTTTGTTCTTCTATAAAATGCTCTTTTGCTTTTATTAAAAGACTTTGAAAATCTTTTATATTGCTATCCTCTACTCGCTCTTCAGTAAAAAGCACATCAGGAATGCTAGAGAAATTAGTTACCTGACTAATCCCTTGCTTTTGCAACCACTTTCCAAGACTTCCTTCTATTTCACAAGGAGTATAAACGTTCAACTTCTCACTAAAACTACCGTCGCTATTTTGATTAAATGAATTAAAAAGGCACACGTACAAAACATCTTGACCGTCCCCTTCTCCATAATAATGCAACATTTTCAAAAAGTTAGTTTTTTTTCTAATTGTTTTTAAGACATAATTATTAAGTAAAGATGCCTGACCATCATGCAATCTAAATATTGCTTTTTCATCACAAGTACGGTCAAATCCATATGTCTTCCTTTTTAATTTTTCATCATCATTAAAAAGCGTTATTGCTAAAACACCTTTACTATATAAAACATCATCACTGGATATTTTTAAAGCAATAGCAATATTATATTTTTTTATATCTAAAAATCTAATTAAGGCATCATACATTGTAAGAGCAGAAAACTTTATTTTTTCAACATCGCATTTAAAACTATTTTCATAAGGAATGAGTTTAAGTAGCTTTTCATTAGATAATATATTACCTTTTTCATCTTTTGCATTAATAGAAAAAACCTCATCAAACTTAATAACCACATCATTAAAAGGAGGTATAGCTTTTCTATTTAATATTTCCAAACCATGCAAGCAAGGAGTGAACCCCCTCACCGTTCTTTTTACCAATTTACCATTTTTATCATATACATCAAGTGCAGAATAATCTTGCACCCAGTTAGGTTTGTCATAAATAAACTCAAAACGGATAGCCAAATATCGCTTAGTGCTAGGAAGAGGCACACCTATAGTTTTTTCAAAATCTTTTATACTTTTATCAATAGGAATATATGGCGTAGAAGATATATCCCAGCTACTAGATGCCTCTTTTAAAAATTTAACATCACTTTCAATTGCCTTAACTTTGATATCCACTTTATTGCCTAAACTTGCAGTGAAACGTAAAAACCTATCTCCATAACTATCAACTAATATTGAATTTTCATTATAAAAATATTCTTTTTTATTTATGGTAGGCTCTCCTAAATCAAACCAAAAAGTTATATTACCATTTGTGTTATATCTAAATTCGTTCTCTTTCTTATAGTTTTCATCAAAAGAAAGATGAAAGTCCCCATCTTTAATTTTTCCAAATTCAATATGTTCAGCATCCAAAACACCATGAACATATAAAGCATCCATGTCATAGCCATTACTATAACCTGAAAAATCTTTTTTCTTTGATTTTATAATTGGATTAAATGAATAAAAAAGATTTGAAATGATGTTAGCTTCGCTCATTCCATCAAAATTATTAAATACTTTTGGAAGTCTATAATTTTTTAATAGAGTTTCAAAAGTGCTAAAAGTGATTGAAACATTTTTTGTATTAATTTGAATTTCTGTAATAAAGCCAGAAGCAATATATTTTTCATCATGGTAAATAGAAATAAAAAAGCTTTCAGGCTTTGGCATTTCTGATAACTCAAGCTTACCACTACCTTCTCTATTTATTTTTTTGTTATATGAAAAAGTAAGCTCATTTTTACCATCCACAAACTTTAAATCTTTGTCAAAAAAATAAACCATAAAACCCCTTAAAAATAAACATTCTGCCAAGAAAAATATAAAGAGCCTGCATCTAAGGCAAAGGTATTTTTATCGCATAGAAAAAGATTATCACCAGAAACTAAAAACAATGGTTTTAACATAGAAATAGGGTCTAGCACATCATCCAAAAGTTTATTATTCAAAAAAGCTATTCCTTCTTTTATTTTAAGTTCATCTCCACTATCCAGCGTTATATCTTTTTTCAATTTAATAATTGTCTTATTGCCAGATATTAAAGGCTTTTTACTACTAGTTAAAACAATATTTTTTTTAGCGTTAAACTTCACAATAGGCAGACAAGGAGCAGTGCCAAGATAGTTAACTTTAGCAACTCCTTCTTGATCTAGTAAGATTCTAGATGTATAAGTATTACGCTCATAAGCAAAGGGTAAGTAAGCTACAAGCGTAAAAGAAAGTGTAAAAACACGTCCAACATTCCAACCTTGGTTATAGGTTGTACCTACATTGCCATCTAAAACACAACGATAAAATCGCTCGCTATCATCTTCAAGAAAAAGCAATAATTTATTATTAAAAAGAGATGAAAACACCTCACCTCGTAAATGCTCCACATCCTTATTTGACTCTGCCTCGAAGTTGCCTTGTATAGTAAATGTCCTAACTGCAACAGTTGCAGAACCATTAGCATAATATTGACCATACATAAAAGCATAATCATAAAAATTATTAGAGACTTTTACGTTAGAAGAGGTGCAATATAAAAAATCAGAAAAAATAAATTCTTTTCCAGTGTTTTCGATTAATATTTTCATGGCAATAACTATAATAAAAAAAAATTAATCTGTCTTTTCATCTTCGTTTATTGGAAATAATTTTTTAAATAAAATCTCCTTTTTTTCTTCCAGTTCGCTTTTGTCTTCTTCTACTTCTTCTTCAATAAAAATAGAATACTTTTCTAGCTTCAGCATATCAGCTTCTTTATTAACTGCCCCTAGATAAGCATTTATATTGTTGGATTTTATAGCAGTCTCTTTAATAAAAGCATACTCCTCTTTTTTCTTTGCAATCTCAGTTTTTAAGTCTAATAAAGCTAACATCTTTTTTCTTCGTCTAACTTCTTCAATATCCTTTTTTGCTTGAGATGCTGATATCTTTAATATTTTAGAAATATGAGAAATGAAAGAGGTGGTGTTTGCAGCTAACAAGGGGCGTTTTAACTCCATGCGTGCAATCAATGCGAGATGTTTTTCTTTTTCTTCTTTATTTCTTTTCTTATTCATTAATAAATATATTATAATGTTTTTATAAAAAAAACATTAAAAACAAAATTACTAATATTTTGTCTTTATTAAGAACTTAAAAAACATGAACTTATTAGAAGTCTTTAGGACATAAACATCTTTCTTAAAATAGTTTTAGCTTGCTTTTCTTCATCAGTTTCGAATATCTCACTATCAGCATTAAGATAGTTAATGCCGTGTGCCAAAGCGTCTAGGCGATCGGGACTTTTTTTACTACCCGGCACCCAATTACAAAGTTCTGATTCTAGTATGTCAAGATTTTTATCATCATTAATATTTTTTTCATCAATATAAAAATGTAGTCTTCCTTGTTCTGCCAATATTGACGCTTGCATTGCCCTAGCTTCTTTATTTTGAGATGAATGCACTCGCTTTATAGGAATTGTAACACCTGCATTGATGAGTGTAGCTTCAGTCATATCGCCCCCTTGATTATCTTCTACAACGCACTCATTCGCCTTATACATCTCAGTTAAATATTTAACTTTTGAGCTCCACTCAAAAGGTGTACCTATTAAAGAGCCATCATAAAGAATGTAAAAATGTTCTTTGTCAGAACTCGATGGTTTTTCTCCAGTAACTAACTCAACGGGAGCTTTACCTTGCATAATAACAATAATACCAGTATAGTCGGATGTTTTTTGTGAATGAGTTATAGCTGGGTCAATTGCTATAATAGTTCTAGTTTGATTATATAAACTAGGCAATATTGAAACTGCGTTATATTCTATCCATTCTCTTTTAAAAAGAGCGTTGGGGTTATCATCTAAAATCTGCCCTTCCAATTCTTGTAATGCAAGACGAGTGCCTTCATATTTTGTGATAATCGTATTAAAAAATTGTGAAGATAAATTGCTTTTATTAGAATATGTCGAGCCTACAGTTATAACACAAGCACTCTCACCTTCATTGTTTTTTAATTTTTCAATATCTCTAGTAAATGCGGTGGGTTTTGGAGTTGAAGTTACTAAACATAGTGGATTGTCTCCAAGTCGTAAACCTAGTAATAGGTTGTCAAAAGTGGCTTCGGGATATTTCCATTTATGCAATTCATCGCACCACAAAAACTCGCTTTGCGCTCCTCTGGACTTTTCTGGCTCACTACCATAAAACAAAGAAACCGTAACACCACCTTTGAAAAATATTTTTTTGATTGAAGGGCGATAGTCCATGCAAAGCTCAGGCGGGCAACAAGATGCAAGCCCTGACTCACCTTCAATCATAATGTCGCGCACTTCTTCTGCAGTCGCCCCACATATCGAAATACGTTTATATAAGCCTGTTTTTATTGCTTCTATAACAGTTTGACATGCCGTGCGTGTTTTACCCCATCCACGCCCACATCGTAAAATCCAGATGTATTTTTTACCTCTTATCCATTCAAGAGGTGGTAACTGCTCATCCCTAGCCCAAAAACTCCAGTCGTATTTTAATTCTGTGAGTTCTTTATCCGAAAGACTTTCTATAAAAGACCTTGCTAATTCTTTGTCTTTTTGCAATAAAGAATAAGTAATGTTTCTTTTTTTATGAATTGACCAAGACATATTATTCCCCCTTCTTTATAATCAGCAACTTTCAAATTATAGCAAAGATTTAAACAGAAATAGCCATATAATGCTTTTATGAATTATGATATATGAAACATTTTTTCGCACTAGTGGTTTTTCACTTTTATCGGATATGGAATAAAGTACTCCGCTAGAAACCACAAAAGCATGCCATTCAGCACCTTACATCCCTTTTTAGCATAGTCTAAAATGTCTAAAACATCTATAAAATGTTAACTTCAGTGGCACTGGCTAAATCTCGTAACTGCCCGTCTCACCTACACTTAAAGCACTTTTTTAACTTTTTCAAAAATGGGAATAAATTTACGATGTCGAAACTGTACAGTTTCGCATATGCAAATAGTGCAGTTTCGCATGCCTAAACTGTACAGTTTCGCACCCCTAAACTGTACAGTTTTGACATCGAAAAATGCACTATTTTCGAACCAATTGCAAAACTACATTTATGCTTTTAAACTTTTTACTTATTGTCAATTCTTTTTTGGCTTAGCGATTTTAAATGTATCCCTAGGGGGTAAAAAAAAACTAGCCTGTCCCTACTACCTAAAAACAAAGACTTAAATGCCCTAACTAAAAATCTTTATAGATAGGCTTGTAAAAACAGGCTAGAAGGACGATTCACTATGGGTGAACGCTAGTGTTAAGAGTAGAGAAATATTTTATAAAAGTCAAGATGATTTAAATCAATAATGTTTTTTGTTTTTTTAGCCTCTGCTGTGCTGTTGTAAAATAAACGTTATCCAGTTCCATACCAATAAAACGTCTATTAGTATTCATGCAGGCAACTCCTGTCGTGCCTGAGCCCATAAAGGTATCTAAAACAATATCATTTTCATTTGTTACTAAAGCAATAAGACGTTCCATAAGACGCACAGGCTTTTCGGTGGGATGGTGTGAATTACGTAAACTTGCCTCTTCAATCATATCGGGAATATTTATTATATCGCATTCTTTTGCACCTTTTATTATTGTTTGTAAACTACTTACAGAATAACAACAACGTTTTGCATCTTTTTTCATTGTTATATTATTACTAGTTGATTGAGTAATGGTATATTCTATTACATCTTTTTCTAAATATTGCATTATAGCTTTAAATATTTCTGGTTTTTTAATATCTTCGTTTATTTTTCTTATATTATTTTTTATTTTTTGCACTGCATCTTCGATGGATATATTTTTAAGATATTCAATATAAGGAAACTTACATTTTCTTATTGTAGCTTTTTTTGTTTTTGAAAATATAAAACAATTTTCATGGCGTCTTCCCAACGCCAACATAGGCGAGGAATCTTTACGTTTATTCCAAACAATTTCTTCTTTAAACTTAAAGCCTGCTTCGGCAAGTAGCACACCTTGACGGTAGTATGCAACGCCACGCCCAAACATAACAATAAAACCTGTATCTTTTAAACAACGTTTTACTTCTTTAATATATTTTTCTTCATCGTATGGTTTGTCAAAATGACAATTCTTTTTTTTTGTATCTAGGTATTGATATGGTGGGTCGGTAATGATAGCGTCGATACTTTCTGATTCAATGTTTTTTAATAATTCAAGGCAGTCGCCTTGAAATAGTTCATATTTGTTATTTTCCATTTGTGATATACCTTATTAACTTATATAAAACATGTCTATACAATCTTTTAATGAATCAAGATATTGATTAAAACAATCTTTGTTAAAAACATCTTTGTTATCATGGAAATTTAATGCGATAATCCAATTTGACAATCCTAATGCTTGTTTTAGATGATTTTTTAAGTGTTCTCTAACTTGCCTCTCCAATTCAAACGGGTTAACTTCTTCTTTTACTTCTTCTTTTGGGCAATAATTTGAAACTGATAAACTAAAATTATTATTTATAATATCTGCTATAGGAACGTCTTTTTTATCTCCATCTTCATTTATAAAAGTTATTGGTGCTCCAGCTTCTCTATTTTTCTTAAAAACAATTAATGTTGTGGGTATGTTAGTATCTTCAAATGATTTTGCTTTTATTGATTTTATTGTATCTATAAGATTATTGTTAATTAAATATTCTCTTAATTTTTGCTCTTTATTTTTTCTATAGAGAATGCCATTAAAACATAAAACGCTTGCTATTCCATCGTCTTTTAATAAATACAAAATATGAAAAATAAAAGCGAAGTCTGCATAATTGGAAGGTGGTAAACATGGTAAGCCCTTAAAACGTTCATCATCTTTTGGTTCCCATTTAATGCTAAAAGGGTAATTAGCAACAATAGCGTCAAATCTTTTATCTAAAAACTTTGGAGCTTTTAAGGTATCAGTATTGATTATATTGCTATTAGGAATTGTTGCAGCAATAGCACACATTTCGGCGTTTATTTCTTCACCATATTTTTTTACATCGTCATTAAAGTATTTTAATAAGCCACCTACTCCACACGTAGGGTCGTAAACTTCTTTTACATTTTTGGGAATAGCTTCGCATATAATTTTTGCCATTTTATCATCAGAATGGTAAACACCTTGACTTTGTAATTCTTTCTTTTTTGATTTTAGGGAAAAGCAATTATCCATAACTGGAATTATGGCATAAATATTAAAATATGAATATCAAAAATGGATTAATGAAAAAATCTGTATCTCCAGAACGTGTAGAATTTAATAAATCTTCTATAGTAAGTTTTTTTTTATATATTAATTTATAATATCCGCAAAAATCAATAGATATATCACAATTAAACATATTAAAGTACTCTTTTTCAAGTGGTGTTTCTATAGAATACATATTATAATACCCTTACCTTAAAAAAATATTGTCAATATAAAACATCAGGGTCTATATAATAAGGATGGTCTTTTACTGCTTTGTATAAATAATCAATATTGTCTTTTTCTGATTTTTCCAATAATTTATCAACTTCTTCTTCTGTTAAAAAAGAAACATCAAAACAACAATGTTCTCCCTTTTCTTGCAAGGTCTTACAATGATAGGATAACCCACAACCATTACAAAAGTCATACATTAACATTCCAAACTTCTTAAAAAAAAGAGGATATTTATCATCAAACCATTTTTCAACTTCTTTTTTTTCATCGTTATGAGACACTATAGGAAAATTGATAAAATCTTGAGGATGACAGAAGTTTGGAAGTTTATCTATATCTTCCATTAATTTAGATAAAGCTATCTCTTCAACACTACACATTAAAACACCTCATCTAAAATCATATTAAAATAATACCAACTAGGAAAGTACTCATTAATCAACTGATATGAAATCAGGATTACACCATTGTTCTTTCGTTACTGGAATTTGTTTATCTTTGCAAGCTTCAAATAAAATGTTCTTATCTTCTTTAAGAGATCGTTCAACTAAATCCATCATGTCTCCCCAGCTTAAAAAACTTAAATCATAAAGCTTGTCGCTGGTTCGATAAGAAAGACGATCATCGTTTAAATATTGGTGCATCACCAAACAATGATACTTATCTTCAAATTCACCAAGCACCTCATCGTCAGTTATTTCATATACTCTTTTTTTACTCATTATAATAAATCGCCTAAAACATCAGCAAAATATCTGAATGATAATGGAAAAAAATCATTCACAATCTTTAATCTATCATTACCTACAGCATAGGCTTCAAACATGTTAGCAAATGTCTCAAACCTTAATAAGTTTAAGTATAAACTTTTATTGTTATAATTCCAATATGTATCTCTATGAATAAATCCATTATCTTTTATATAATTTTGTGTCAATCCCCCTAATATGTCAGAAACTGCTGAATTAATACCATGTTCTTTAGCTACAGATTTTAATATATGTTCTTTTATATTTTTAGGTATTTTAGTTAATTCTTCAGTTGTCAATTCTTTAAGAGGAATAAAATTTTTATCTATTTCTTTTCCCAATTTATTAATATTTGTCAATGTATCAAATGAAAGATTACTAAGTAAAAACGGTAATTTTTCTGTCACGCCCCATTTTTTATTATTTATATTACAATCTAACCAATGTCCAGTTTCATGTAAAAAGCTTTTCATACCTAATTCAAATTCCATTTTTTTATTATCAACTCGTAAACCATCTTTTATTAAATTGCAATATATTTTATTTTCACATGAAGAATAAGATGTTTTAGTTTCTGAATAAAAATCAACTTGCATGTTTTGAGTATACCTTGCAAGAATATACAATGCCCTGCCGTTCACCTTATGCAAGTCATCTAAAAACGCTCGCTTGTCTTCAGCACGCACGCCATTAGTAAACCATTTATGTTCTTTGATGATGTCAATACTTGCAAGACCTAAAGCCCTGCCTTTTTCGTTATGGAATAGTTTTAACCCAGTTTCTATATACTTTGATTTTATTAATTCTATATTGTTTTCATGGTTTTGCTTTTTAAACCAGTCTTCAGGTGGCACGTTGCCAAGTTTCATTTTGCCCTCAAGTTGCTTTTTGAGTTTTCTTGACGTAATAGGAGCTATGTTGCATAGGCACATCACGTGCGGTCGATCTGGCACTTTATCTAATGGATATATTCCCCTACCTAATCCGTAGACATCTTCATATGCTATGTCGTTGCAATCGCATTTATCCTCATACATTTTTAGCCTATTGTTTGCTAGTAGCCATTGCACAGCTTCTATATATGGATTTTCCATATAGTCAAGTATGCTAGTTGTAAAATAAAGTTCAGAAAGCTCGTTACGTGAGAACCTCATTGCAGCAAAAGATGTGTCAGGCGGAAAGCGTCCATTAAGGCGTTTCATCATGTTAGGGTATTCTTTGATGGGCTTACTATTTCCCAGTTTTCCACACTCATCAAGAGCCTTAGCTAGCTTTTTGCAATCCATGTTTATTCCTGCTTCCACTAGCTTTTTTATTTTATCTCCTTGCCCATTTGATAAGTCCCAAACACGACTTGATATTTTGAATTCTTTTTCTCTATATAGCCTTTTCTTTTCCATTGTATGACGAGCTATTTCTTCGCTTTTTTTGGATACGTCTAATTGTATTTTTTTGACAATAACGTTTTTATCTTTTGTTGTAGGCTGGCTCGCCTCACCTATGACGTTCATTTCTCCTTTTGCATAATCAGCATTAAAAAAAGCTTCGTCGACTTTAAGTCTTGCATTTATTGATAATGCTATACTAGCACCTTGTTGCAAGGTTTCATATATAATAAATTGAAGAGTTTTGTTTAATTCTTTTGTAGCTTCTTCTATCAGCTTTTTAAGCTCTGCATCTATTCCTTTGAAATTTCCTTTTTGTAAGCTGATATAATCAGTTATGCGTTTGGTTATTTTTATATATGCCTTATGAATATCTTGATATTGCTTATATTCAAGTAGTCTTAACATTTCTAGAGAGTCATGGACATATGGTTTTATTGGGTCATTATAGCTTTTATAATTTGAATAGCTCATTATTCTTTATCAAAACTTGAAAAACCTGCATTATTTAATTGTTGACCTTCAGCTTCCAACCGATTTTTTTCTTTGATATATTCTATCGCTTTTTCATGTTCACGTTCGTAGCGTTCAGGTATACTAATAAAAGTTTTTAAGGCATTAAAGGCAGTTTCAGGGGAGATAAGGCTTGCATCCAGTGCCTTTAATATGCTATCCGTTGCACTGTGTAAAGCATTCATTAATGCTAGATCGTCTTTAGTCTCCAGTTCTTCCCATTCAACTAAACAAATAGGCGCTTCCTCTTCAATCTTTCCATGCAGAAAATGAGAAAAACAAGCGTATACATCGATAAGCCAATTATAAAAAATTGAATATTCACTGCGTCTATCTTCAATCTTTTTAATCCATACAGGCGACTGTTCTTTCACGCTTGCGTTTGTTGTATTTAATGCTGTTCCATATAGGTATTCAGGCATTGTCATCTCTACAATAATCCAATGTATTAAACTAAGAACGTCTAAAGCACTTTTTATATTATCAGTTTGATTGACGAACTCAACGTCTTCATTTTCACTTGTGAGAATTGCAGCTTTAAATTGTGTTAGATCCGCTTTTGCTTCGCCTTTTTCAATGGAACTATAATCTTTTTCTCTAATGCCTAGAGTGTTTTGTAAGAATGATTTTACACTCTTTAAATGCAATTTGATTTTTGGGTCTAGTATTTGGTTAAGGTGTGTTTCTAATTTTTTGAAAGTAGCGTTATATTTTTTTATAAAAGGAAGAACGTTTGCTATTTCAGGTAGTCCATCAGAAATAAAAGAAAATTGATTATTGTAAAATGCAAAAACAGGAACAAAATTTACATAAGTGTTTATCGTTTTTTTTCTATCTTTATATTGAGGTGGTATATCTCCTATAACTTCCAAAGTTTCAGTGTTGGCTTTAATAGTAACTCTAATTTTTGCTTTTTTTTCTATTAGTGTAGGCTCGCTTTTTTCAACACTTTCACTTTTAGTATTGGAAGGGAAAAACCACTCGTTTTTTTCTTCTTTTTCTTGCCATGTTTCAATGCTTTCAAAAACAATTTTTTCAAAAGTTCCATTGCTTTTTTTTATGCACTCATGAAGTGCTACGGTTTCTCTTGGTACGATTTTTATTGCAACTTCTAGTTTGCCTTTTATATCTTTTTCTAGTCTACACCAAACATAACAAACACCGTCGATCATTGCTTGTCTATAGATTTTTATTAGTATGGCTTTGTTTTTGTTTATGAATTGATTAACATCTTCATTAAATGCTTCGTTATTTTGAGTTATTATTTTGGGTGTTGAAATAAAACTAGAAAGGGTATCTATATAAGTTTTTGTCGCATAATTTCCTAATGCAAAATCATAATAACTTGGGTCATCGGTTGGAATAGAAGCGTATAAACTTCTAGTAAGGATGTAGTCTATTTTTCCAGATTTTGTTTCTAGTTTTTTATTTTCTCCAACGTTGATGAAAATGTTTGGAGATGAGTTTTGTTTTTTGAAAAATGAAAATATTCCCATATATATAGATATTATATATTGTTTTTTATTATCTTTTCAATAAAAGGAATATTTTTAATATATTGAGGACGCTTTTTAGTTTTTTAACAACGCAGGACACAGCCCTATAGTGAACATCCCTGTTTGAAAATAGAGAGCGTGGATGCTAGGAGCGACTTAAAAACAGGGACGCAGTCGTATTTTTAATACGTCAAGTCCCTGCTTTTAATAAAGCGACAACGCAGGACACCGCCCTATAGTGAACCTCCTTGTTTGAAAATAGAGGGCGTGGATGCTAGGCAAAAAACTAAAAAGAACCGCAGGCGTATTCTTATACGTTGAGGCTTTAATTTTACCTAAGCGACAACGCATACACGCCCTTTGCAAAAAGCCTGTTTGAAAATAGAGGGTGTGGATGCTAGGAGCGACTTAAAAACAGGGACGTAGTCGTATTTTTAATACGTCAAGTCCCTGCTTTTAATAAAGCGACAACGCATACACACCCTATATTTTCAAACAGTAGGAATGCGAAACTCCAAACACATACACCTTTTATTTAATATCTTATCTACATGAGAAAAAACCTCTTTGTCATATTCAATCCAAAAGAAACCGTAGCCTTCTTTTTTAGCAATTCTCTTTTTATGAAAAAGTTTAAATACTTTGTTTTTTAAGTTTTTTAACATGCTATAAGCTTGAATAGGTGCATAGATGTATATAAATAAGGGAGTGTTGTTAAAACGGGAGAGTTCTTTTTCTTCTAAGTCTACAACAAAAAAGAAATTATTTAACAATCCTTCGCCTGCTTCAAAACTTTCTAAGGTATAGCAAGGCTCAATCTTGTTTAATTTTTCTATAATTGCTTTTAACATAATAAGATAGAATATAACATATATTTTAATTTTATAGAAGAATATTATTTCTTATATTATATTTATCTCTTGCCAGAGGAGCATATGTTTCATTTGAAAAGTCAGCGTTGCCGATGTTCGTCGATGGCTATTTATTGCTAATAAAAAAAATAAGTCCGCACTAGGATATGACAAGGAAGGAGCGTTATGGCAGATTTTAGTATAGGTAATATTTACGCAGAATTAAGCATGGATACTTCAAGCCTTGAGGCTAGTAAAAGAAAAGCAATAAAAGAATTAGGTCATCTTAGAGATGAAGGCGATAAAATACTTAAAGAAGCTGGAGGCAAGATGACGGAGGCAATGAAGATCCGTCTTGACGAAATTGAGAAAAATAAAAGTGCTGTTCTTAAAAGTATAGATGAGTTGAATAAGCAAATTAGAGAAAAACTTAATCCTATAAAAGAGGTTTTAGGAACACAAATAGAAAGTATTTTTATGCAACCGTTAAAATCTTTTGCAAGTAGTTCGATCGACACATTTACACAATTTCAACAATCAATGCAAAACACTTTTTCGGTGATGGGTGCATCAGCAAGTGATATGAAACTCCTAGAAGATACTGCTAAAAAAATGGGAGAGACCACTCGCTTCAGTGCAAGCCAAGCATCCCAAGCTCTCTATTCTTTGGGTAGTGCTGGGCAATCAGCAACAGAAGCAGTGAATAGCTTGCAAGGTGTTCTTTCTCTTGCAGGTGCTACAGGCTCAGACCTTGCCTATACATCCGAAACAATAGCCTCAACACTTTCACAATTCAATTTAGAAGCTGGGAAGGCAAGCCACATCGCAGACGTTTACGCAAAAGCAATAAGTAAAAGCCAAGCAAACATGACAAAACTCTCTTATTCAATGAAATATGTTGGTCCCGTTGCTTCAGGGCTAGGTATCAGTTTGGAGACTACGACTGCAGCTCTCATGAAGTTATATAACACAGGCTACGGTGGCGAGCAGGCGGGAACATATTTAAAACAAGCGTTTCAAAAATTAGCTAGTGGCACTAATGACTTAAAAACAAAATTACAAGAGCTAGGCATTTCTTACGAAGACGTAAATCCACAAACTCGCAATTTTGCAGATATAATAAATACACTCAAAGAAAAGAACATAGGCGTTACGGAAAGCATTGCAATCTTTGGAGAGACGGCAGGCGGAGCTATGGCAAAACTTATTGAAGAAGGTGGGGACGCTATAGCAACAATGGAAGGCTTATTAAAGTCTTCAGAAGGTGCGTCTAGCGAAATGCAAGAAATACAAAACGCTTCTTTTGCAAACACAAAAGCGGAGTTGATGAGTGCGATGGAAGCAGTGCAAATCACTACAGGAAGCATATTAGAACCAGCTTTAAATATATTGGCAAAAGGTTTTACAGAAGTGTTAAAAAGCGTCAACGGCTTACCTATTGGAATGCAAACATTCATTACATCAATGCTTACAGCTTCCACTGCAATTGTTCCATTTTTGACAATGCCAGCCCTCATCACAAAAATTAAAGGAGCTATGGATTTTCTTAACACTTCAATGTTGCAGAATCCTATTTTTATAGGTGGAGCAGTTTTAGCTACTTTGGCATCTATTGCTTATTCAGTATATCAGCAACAAAAAAGAAATCAAGAATTATTAATACAAGATGCAACACGGGGCATTGAAGACTTAAAAGAAATGCAAAAGAAAGCTCAAGATGCAGGCGAGAAAGGCAGGAACATTCAAGGGCTTTTAAGTCAATATGAAACATTGAAAGACAAAACTAATAAGACAAAAGAAGAGCAAGAAGCATATAACCAAACACTCAAAAAATTAACAGAGTTAGTCCCCGGTGTTGTAACAAAAATTGGAGAGACAGGGCAAGCGTATATTGAAAATATTGAAAAGATTAAAACAGCAAGCAAAGACCAATTACGATTAGAAGCTGATTTAAATACTCAATCTTTGACAATAGCAAGACAAAGACTAGCAAATGTAAAAACCGTAGAAAGTCTTATGTCAGATAAAATCGCAGAAACAAAAAAGCAAAGAACTTTTTATGGCCCTTACATACAAGAAGCTCAAGATTTGGCTATGAAAGTTGCAGAAGCAAAACTTAAAGGTAAAGCAGAAGTTGATAAAATATTAAAAAATAAATTTGGTGATAAAAAATATGATTGGAGTATGCAACAAGAAATTGAGGCTACACCTGAGGAACGCTATTCTGAATATGAAAAATATGTTAATCAATGGTTAGACTTAAATAAAAAAATATTAAAAGATGAAGAAGAAACATTAAAAGTTCAATTAGAAGTGCAGAAAGCAAAAGGGGAATTAGAAAACTATTTAGCAAAAGATGACGCTATAAAAAAAGCATTAGAAGAGCCTGAAAAAACAGAAGCACCTAAACAAACAAAAAATGAAATATTAGAAGCATATAGAAATCAAAGATTAAACATTCTTGATAAATTAAAAAAAGACCAAAAAGAGAAGAAAAAACAAATTGACATTTTGGAAGAAGAAGAAAAGCTATTAATGAAAGACCTATCGGATTTACTAGACATGAAACCTGAAGACATTGAAGGAGGAGCGGTTTTTACTTCTAACGATGCAGGCATTAAAGCAATTCAAAATCGCATAGATATAATAAGAAAACTGAGAGAAGAAAAAAAAGGAACTAGTGAGAATGGAAAAGAAGAAAAACCGAAAGAAGTTAAAGAGTTTAAGACTTTTATGGATGAAGTGGATGAAGAATATAGAAAGAAAAAAGAAGAGTTCGATTTTACAGTAGCCAAAATAATGGCATTAAAAACCGAGCTTGCAGAATTAAAAGAGAAAGGTGAGGGTTCCGAGCAAACACTTGCAACTATCGAATTCTACCAAAACACTATAGAAGCTCTCCAAAAAAATGCGAAAGCTTTGAGTACAGAGCTAGGAACTGATTTCACTTTGTTAAATGACATAGATTCAAAAATTGCAGAGCTAGACTCAAAAGACACAAATAGTTTTAAGGCTAAATTTAAAGCAATTAGAGAAGCAAAAGAAACTACTATAAAAGCAATAACCAACGCTCAGAGTGCTGGCAACATCGACGAAGCTACAGCACAAGCTAAAATCAAAAAGATTAATGACGTAGCACTTAAAAGCACCATCACTGTGGGGGCAGAGCTTTCAAAGACAATTTTATCAGTTGGCAATAATGTAACAGATATAATATTAGGAGCTATAGAAAAAGGTACGTTATCTCTTTCCGACGCTCTTAATTTAGTCTCCCAAATCGGTGGGCAGTTGGCAGATATGATCCCCGACGCTATGACAAAATCAATT
Organism: Treponema sp.; assembly: GCA_052169955.1. Lineage (GTDB taxonomy): Bacteria > Spirochaetota > Spirochaetia > Treponematales > Treponemataceae > Treponema_B. Next base: position 32,314 of record JBQNBL010000003.1, on the reverse strand, counting down.
ATAGGGGCAGTTCAAATGGGCTTTTCTCTTGTTAGTAAGTTTAGTAATTTCATTGAAGGCAGAGTAAACAAAATTGAGGCAGAGAGGGCTCGCCAACGTGAAGAAGAAGAAAAACGAAGTAAAGAGGAAGCGAATAAGCTTGTAGGAGATACGGCGACACGCATAGCAAAACAAACGAACACAGTGAAAAAAGGTTTTTTATCTTATAAAAAAATGATGGATGAAATGAGTAATACATTACAACAAAATAAAATTAATGACGTGCTTAAAAATATGGGAAACTCAAGCTCTTTGTTTAGTGAAACTCGAAGCGACATAAGAGCTATAAAAGAGGGATGGTTTTTTGGGTTGGGACAGAAAGTAACAGTAGGTTGGGAAAAATATAATTATGAATATCAGTTTACTATAAATGAGTTAGCAAAAAAAATTGCAGAAGCAAAAAATAAAGGAGATAAAAAACTTCAAGAAAAATTAGAAAAGTTATATCAAAAAAGCATAGAAAAAAACTTAAAAAAAGCAGGCATTGACCCAAAGGACTTAAATGGTTTTCACACATATTTACAAGGACTAGAATCTGCTTTTGTGGAAGCTGTAAAAGACAAAGATTTTTATAGTTTAGAAAGTGCAATGAAAGAAAAAATTAGACAAGCTATGTGGGCAAAACTTCAAGAAAGTATAATATTGTCAAAGTTAAAACCTCTCTTTAAGGAGCTAGAAGATGCAGGTCAAAATGAAAAAGAGAATGTTATAAAAAAAATTATGGAAAGTTCAAAAGAAATTACTTCGGAGCTTGAAGGATATGCTAAAAATGTCTTTGGTAATTTAGGATTAGTTCCAAGTGAATTAGAAGAACATAGGAAAGCATGGCGAGGACTAAAAGATTCAATTAAAGAGGCATTAAGTAGTAGTTTGGGGGAAGCGGCCTACAATGCCGACTGGGCTTCTTTTAAGAAAGCTTTTACTAGTGAAATGAAAAAAGCAATAATATCGTCCACTGTTGCAACACTAGGTATAAAAACAAAAGTTGATAGTATCATAAAAGATATAATGAAAGATGGAAATATTACAGAAGATGAAATTAATAATAGCATTGAAAAATTGCAAGGGCACTTTGACGAGCTTGAAGGAAAGCTTGCCCCTCTTGCCAAAATTACAAAAGCACTAGAAGGCGGAGTCGATGTCAAAAGCGAACATCGAGGCACTATCATACAACAATTAAGTGGAGCAGACCGAGACTACTTTGCAGAAGAGTTTAGAAAAAACTTTGCTAGTATGAAAGATAGTTTTAAAAGTGCAATGATTGATTTAAAAGAAATACATCAAGCTAAAATCACAGTGGAAAATGCAACGCTAAACGTAAGAGATATTAACATCAACGCAGAAAGTGCATTAAACTTAAAAGAACTTATTTCACAAATGATTGAAGAAGCAAGAAAGGCAGGTTAATCTTAAAAACATAAAGCTAAACGCACCAGCATTAAATGCCATAATAACTTTTTCTTTACACTGATGGATTATTCTACATAAAAAGAATAATCCATAAAAGAAGACAGTTATTTTATAAATATAATATACTTTTTCTTAACTAGATATAAACATCATCTAAAAAAAAGGAGATATGAAAAATGATAAAACCAATCCCACAAACGTCGAAGGATTTATACCATGATATTCAATGCGTTGGTTGCTTTTTTAGAAGTAGTCAAGCTATAGCAGAAATGGAAGCAGGAAAAACACTCTCGCCTGACCAAATCAATAATATGTGGACATGGGCTATTAAAGCAGGATACATCGATGAATATAACAGAATGAAAGCATCCGCACCTATTGCAAATAAAACTCTTGAAGTATTAGGAGTGAAAGATAAAAAGTTTATTGAAATAGCAACAAGCAAAAATGGAATTGCAACCTTTTATAAAAGCATTACTAAAGATATGCAAAAACCCAAATACTTTATTAGAAAAATACACAATCAATATAATGGGACGCATTTTTTAGTTGTAGATGAAAAAGGTATAACCATTTTTGACCCAGACGTTTCAATAAAAGAAGTAAGAGAATATTACACAATTTTATATTACGTAAAAGAAGTTTAAAACTTTAAGTTTAAGGCTTTGATGAGCTATGCTTTTTTACCCAACTTACTAACTCATCATAGCCTATTTTTTTCAGTTGTAAGGTCTTGGAATTATATAAAATACAAAAAAGACATGGAAGCAAAAAAAAAAGGCTACCAAAAGCCTTTAACTTTTAGTAGCCAAAAATCAGCATTAACAAAAAAATTAGTTTACAATCTTTATGTCAACACCACTAACCCCTTCTCTAACTCGCTTAGAAAAGCCATTTTTTACCTTTGCTTGATTTTTAATCTTGATAGCATAGTTCGTTCCTACAAGTAGCCCACTAGGTAAAATAAACTCAATGCAACTAGGCTCATTTCTTAAAATATCCGCCTTATCCACTTTAGTAGCTACACCATCGCCTTTATCAAGATAAAGACCAACACTTGAATCCACTCCCTCAACTCGAAGCCTCTTGCCTGTCAATTTGACAATAGTACCTTTCTTAACTTCACTATCAGTCTTCTTTGTTCTCATGTCTTCAATTACATTGATGACAGGAACAGAATCGATATTAGTAACAGAGCCTGCTTTAATATCTTTTAAGTTTAATTTAAGTCCCTTTGAAGTGCGAAACTTAACCACAAATTTAGGAACATCAGCAACGCTAGGGTTTTCCCCTTTCATGCTTCCTTTAGTTCCCACATAAACAGTGCCAAGACCTAAAGCCTCAACACTTTTACCCTCATGCAACTGCCTCATAGTCTCTTCATGCAAAAGACGTGCAACATAAGAAATCATACCGGGCTCAATACCAGAATGACGGTCAGCTATTAAAGCCGCCAAATTGGCAATAGTAATTCTCTTAGTTGGAGACTGTACTCGACCAAAAGAAGAAGACCCCTTCTTATCCAAATAATTTTTATAGGAATTAATCCTAATATCACTAATAGGCTTTTCATCGCCTCTTTCCAATTGTAATGGCATATTTTTATTTCTCCTAAAAAAGTAAGGGCTTATTTATTTTACTTTAATTCCAATCATATAAGGGTAAAAAGTCCTTAAAAAGAAAAAACCCTTTATGACGTTTAGTCTTTAAATTATGGCAAAAGACAAAAAAACCTTTTTAGTATTATTAAAAAAATATATAACCGACAACATTAAGTAAATCCCGAATAAAACATTTTTTTTACCTCCTTATTTTCAATCTTGCAAGATTGAAAAAGATTTTAATATTGATGATAGATTAATACAAGCGAAAATGAATTAATGTTTTGGAGATATATAGATATAAAAAAAGCTTCCCTATTTTAATTTAAGGGAAGCTATTAAAAAGCGAATAATTAAAAGATATGAACTATTTAAATATTTTCAATATATGTGGAATAATCACTTAAACTAATACCTTTATAAAACATCATCGGCAAATTGCTTTTCTTATTTGCACTACTAGATGCTTGCAACTCCATAGTTGCAAAAGCTCCCTCTTGTGCATTGTCTCCTGGTAGCGTTGCTTGGCAAGATGGAAAGGCAACCACTTTCACCTTTTCAAAAGATGACTCATTATTTTCACCTTTTGCAAAAGCCTTAACAAAATACATAAATGCAAAGGTTGGAGTTTTACCTGCATTATCAACAAAAAACTCGTCATCTTTTTCGTTATACCTATGCCCAGTAATCATAGATAAAATACGTGTATTAAGACCTGCAAGACTGATTGTCAAATTAAGACCCTTAATCTTATCAGCCTCCTTTACAACGCACCTAATGCCATGCCCACTAGTAACGTCAACACTCTTACCGCTTTCTTTTTCAAAATCGCTTTTAACACTTTTCACTTCCTCAGTAAGTGAATAACCAACTATTCCTAGCATTAAAGGCAATAGTCCAGAAAAACCAATTGGAGCATAAAAAGGAAGTTTTAAGGAACTATCATACACCCTAATATATTCAACTCCTTCAATTTCACTAGCTTCAGCTTTAAGCTCGATTCCTTCTTTTTTAAGCGAACCTGCTCCAGTTTTTTCAAAGACAGCATTCAAGTCTTTCACAATTTCTACCACTGTAGCTTTTGCTTTATCAGCACTCGTTGAAACAAATTTAAAAGTAGCTTTTTTGCTTCCATAAAGAACTCCAACATCAAAGTCTTCATCTTTCAACTTTGTTAAATCAAACGTGCCACTCTTTCCAATAAGCCCACCTTTATGCTTTCTTTCCATTCCCTGATTGTCCACATCTTTCCAATTATTAGGACTTGGCATCGTACCATCTTGATTAAGAAGAGCAAAACCTGCCAATCCCACAGAATACAAAAACTCAGTTTCTTTTTTCATAAATTATACTCCTTTTATGATAATGAAAAACAAAGCTAGTAAAAGCTAATTAAGTAAGACATAAAAATTAAATCTCACCGTCTTCAACTTCAAATAACCTAGACATTTCACTTTGAAATGCTTCCTCTTTTTTTGCTTTCTTTTCGTTCATTTTGTTTTTTTCTTCGTTTAGTTTATTATTAACTTCCACTGCAACTAAACACGCTTCATCAAACATCAACGCTTCCCCACTTTCCATATTAGGAAAATATGACGAAGGCTTTTGATGATAATATTTTGCAACTCGACCAATGCGGTCAAAATCTAACTTGCCTCGTTTTTTTTTACTAAATTAAATAGCTTATTAAAATGATATGTTTGCAAACTAGTTAAAAAATCAAATGGGAATATTTCTTTTATATTAGTTGGATTGTACGATGCATCTATTGATTTTTTTACTTTCAGCATTCCATTATAAAGCTCTTCATAAGTAGGTTTAATCATTGTCTTTTTGCAAAGTTCTTCAAAAAATATAGCTTCTTCTTCTTGCAATTTGACAATATCCACTTCCTTCATATTCTCATCATTTAACTCCCCCTTAGCCTGCAATAAACTATTAAGATAGGTAAAATAAATATTAGGATACTTTCCACAAAAGACTAAATCTAAAGCATTAATATTACCTATAACAAATTTAAGTAACTTGCCATTCCATAAAAGATTGACAGTGTCAAAAGTCTTAAAAGCAAATTGTTCCCCCAAACTTAAATCTTCGTGAGAAGATGCAAACTTTGAAAATTCTTTATGAATAATCCATTTTTGTTTTAGACTTTTGAAAAATAGTTTTATCTTTTTTAGCATAAAATCCACTTCCTTTTTATGTCCGAATAGATAGGCTTTTTTTTATCAGCAATAACTTGCCTTCATCAATGCAATTTATACAATGCAACATAAAGTGCAAGTCTTTAAGACTTACCCCTTATTGCTATTTTTAATAGCGTCGATAATAGCATTCTTTAAGTCTTCATAAAATAAAGGAGCATAGTGTATTTGAGTTTGTCTCAATATTGCATATTTACCTTTAAACATTTTAGCAGTTTCAAGATAATAGCCATACTCATCTCCCCACACTCCAAATAAGTCCTGCCAAATTTGAGCGTGAGCTTTTCTACCTTCAATCTTAAACTTGCCCCTCAAGTTTTGCTCGGCATGCTCAGAGCGTGTCTTCCATGCTTTATGAGTCTTCGCATGGTGTTCCATATCGGCAGAGGTCTCCATCACCACCTGCTCCACTTCTTTACGAATAAGAGTATCTAGTAGTTCAAAGTTTTTAATAACACCTTCAAGCCCACGCATGCAATGCCTTTTAATCCACTTTTAATAATTCAACTTTTCCAGATTTTTTATAACATGTTTCCATTGTTTTTTCCCCACCAAAATAATACGATTCTATCTCTACCACTCTAAAAACACGCCTATCAAAAATATTTTCAATCTTTAATATATCATTCTCTTTTATATCCACATCATGCTCTACGGTAATTAAATATTGTATTTTTGATATTTCAATCTTAGGTACTAAAGCCTTTTTGCCTTCGTAAACATCAAAAGAAGATAATCGCACTTTTAGATTATTAGCCACATCTTCCCTATATGAAAAGATTTGGTCGTTTTCATCCCTGAGTGCAATATTTCTTATACGTGAGCAATAAAAAAAATTAATATTGATAATATCTTTTGTATCTTGCCTAAGCCTATCAATTTCCCTCACCTTTCTATCTCCTTTTGTGTCTTGCCTGTTTGTGAATTGCCTGTTTGCCATTTTTTGAATCTCTTTTACACTACAATTAAACACTTGAGAAACACAAAAGAAAACGAGTACAGTGAACAATACATTTTTAATATATAACAATACATTTTTAATATATAACCATGCTTTCTTCATTTAACTTTACCTCCAACTCATAAAGTCCTTTATAATTTTCTGCTTGCAATAATGCCATTTCTTGCAAGTCTTTAGCCGTAAGTCTTTCAAGATTTTCATTGCCTGCCTTAATGCTTTTAATATAAGTTTCAGCAGTAATAAGTTTACCAGCCTTTTGTAAATAAAGATGATAGAGAGCCAAATTGTCATTTTTAGTACTCTCTAATACAGCCTCTATTTCTTCATCAGTGAAAAGGCGAGAGTCTTCATTATCTCCCAAACGGTTTCTAATGCTTTCAATTTTTTTAATATTCATAAATTAACATTAATGGTATGTGCAAAAAATGCACATACCACTAGCTCCCCCTAGCCCACAATTACCTTATGCACAGCCCCAGCCACATCAGCTACAACAGCACGTATAAAAAATTGAACTATTTCCAAATTGGAAAGAGTTAAAACATTACCTTGTTGTTCTATCTTTGTAAGATTTTTTTTAACCAATGCCTTAAAAGTTTTTTTAGGTTCGATTAAAAAAACTTCATTATCTTTGGGAGCTTCAAATTCATATTTAATCCCATTAACTTCACCAGCCCAACCATCATAGACTATAACCTTTTCAATCATGCCAAGACTTCCTAAAGTCTTTCCCGTTTCCGTCTCCCCTTTAATAGCACTCATAACATCAAGAGCTGTAGAAGAATTGCAAAGAGCCACAGTAGGCTTTAAAACATAACCTTTCCTATTACGACGACCCATAGCATCCTTTAAACCTTTTCTTAAAGAACTATAGACAATTTGTAAAGGTGTTCCATCTTTGACATCTACTTTTTTAGTTTCACTTTTTGCTTCATATTTTGCTTTTATGATAGGCGAAAAATGGATATGGTCTAAAATAGCAGAATGAGCATTCCCCAAAGCCTTGTTAGCACTTTCAATCTTCCACGATTGATTAAAAGCTACCCATTCCTCAGTGACTGTGTAGCCTGTAGCCATTGTCTTAAAATGCACCGTTCCTAAATCTTCACACTTAAAATCGGCAAGAGGAACACTCTCCCCATCCCCCACAATACCAAAAGCAGTTTGTAAGCCTATAATGTCTTTTACCTCCAAACTTTGAGGGAAGGACGTATCATAAACTTCGTCGTACACTTCTTTATAAAGTGGCGGATGATTTGCCTCTTCCTTTGAAATGTCAATGATAGCTTGTTGAATAAGACCTTTTAATTCAGAGGCACTCATCTCTCCATAAGGTTTTTTAGCAAGAGTGCTAAACATCTCATTTGTAAAAATGCGTTTGCCACCGTTACCAGTAACTTTTAAATTCATCTCTCCAACTACAGCTCCGCCTTGAATAGAAAAAGATTTTAGCATTTGCATTTTATTATCTATCACTTCATTACGTTTTGATTCATATGATACTAATCTCATATTTTTTAACTCCTTTTGTTTTTATTAAAAAATAACAAAAACATTAAATCAATTTAAATAACACCACTCCGTTTTGAAGACCCATAAAAACACCTGCTAAGGTATTACCTTCTTTTTTGCCTGTTAAAACACCTTTTGACGAAACATATATAGGCTCTCCTATATGAGAAGGTAACTCATCAGTCTTAAAAGAAGAACAAGAGAAAATCTTATCTATAGAAATATCTATAAGATAAGATTTTTCATCTTTGATATATTCTGTTGCAATAGCAATCTTTGTATCCCCTGCCCAAGTGCAAAAACACGGCAAGTTCTTATCTTCTGTAAATTGCAAATCACCTTCAACAATCTTAATAACATGCACATCTTTTTTATAAACATTTATAGAACTTTTAGACATTTACATCTCCTTTTAAATATAAATTATATTTCAAAAACAGTGAGCTTTTTCTCTTTGCTTCCCAACATCTCACCTTGTAAATTAATAGATTGACTGCCTACATCTTCTTTGTCAAAAAAGCTATTTATATCTTTGTCCAAAAGCATTTTTTCTATAACTGCAGCAATCTCTTCCCTGTTCATTCCTTGCTTAATCGGTGCGTATTTATCAATGAAAATGCCAAGCTTTCCCTTTGGTTTTCCATTTTCTAAAAGCCCTTTTTCAGTCATCACTTTTGTTTTTAACTCTTTAAACTCACCTTGTAATTTTTCTTCTTCAAGCTTTTTTAATGCACTAGAAGCAAAAGCAAAAAGCTCATCAAGGCTTTTAAAACCTAGCTCTTTGGCTTTTTCTACAACTTCTTCAATTTGATTTTGAAGCAATTTTTTTTCTTCTTCACTTGCCTTTACTTCTTCACCAGTTAAGACTGTGGCATCCATTTCACCTGCAATACTTTTTAATGAAAGCCTACCATCTTTCATTCTTAAAGTTACCTCACGACGAATATCCTCATTTGGAATATTCTCAATTTTAAATTTTTCTTCTGACATTGCACTCTCCTTATTTTTTTTAGGATTTGGAATAATCCTATCTTCAACTATATTATGATTTTCTCCAATTATGAGGCTTACATTTTCTTGACCTTCACTTAATGGAGGAACAAAATCGATACTGCGAAGTATAAAATCTGTTACCACATCTTGCCCTTCTATGTTCTTTTCAACCTCAGGGAAACCCCAAATTGAAATAGCGTTAAGTTGCTTGTTTTTAATCCATCTCCTAATGTCTTCATTGTCTTTTGAGGCATCAGGAATAATTCGATAGTAGACAATACCATTCTCTTCATCCAACAAAGCACCAATTACCGCACCTACAATTTTTCTACCTTCCCAATTAACGTTGTCTTTGTTTTGATGACCATAGCAAACTGGAATAAAAACATCACTTGTCAATATTTGATTAACAATACTTTTGTATGCGTTATTTGAATAAATCCGATTGTTACGACTTTCTTTAAATCTTATAGCAAAAATTAAATCTATTGGGGCTTCTCCATCAGGTACTTTTTTAAGACTTTCTATAATACTAGGTGTTGCAATAGGATTAAGTTGTAGCTTATTAACTACTTTGCTATACTCACTCTTATTTAAGAACGTGCTTTTTGGTAAATTTAATATATTATTTAATTCCATAGAAAAAGATTATAATACAACCTTTTTTATTTTGTCTTTTTTTTTGGATTAATGTTTTTATCTTATTTTTCATCCATAGATAAATAGCTTTTATTCCATTATATAAATTGCTTATGTAAAACATTTCAGATGATATAACTGCATATGAGGTAAGACTAGGAAAACTAAATTAAATTACCTATACAATAAAAATAAATATGCTATAATTGCTTATATGAAAAAACAAAAAGAGATAAAGGAACAAATAGTAAATGTAAACACTTTCGATTTAAGTGATTATATAATTTTCATACATCAAAAAAAAAACATCTCCTTATCCCTCTGCAAACTCCAAATATTAATTTTTTTTTATCAAATAACTAGTAAGACTACTCATACAGTCCCTTATGTAGATGATGATTTCTTACTTAAAAATAATTTTATATATTTAGAAGACATAAGAAGGAAATATAGAAAAAACAAAAAAGACAATTTAATCAAATTAAAAGCATATATAAAACCTGCAACTTTTACACGCTCAGGAAGTGCTTGCAAACTCATAACAAAATTAAGTGAATATTTTGAAAACTATTCGGATCGAGCTTTAAAAAATTTAATAAGAAAAACACCTAGCTACCTAAAATACAAAGATAAAAAAAACACATGTATTAAAATGGAAAAAAAAGATTACATAAAATACTATCCATTAAAAAAATGGGAAGATGTTTATAACATGATTTTAGACATTGACAATAAAATACCACTTTTTAGATTGTAAGAACATTAAAATAACCAATTGAAAGGTAACCCCCTATACCCTAAAATATGGTCTTTTTCCGAATAGAAATACATACCCAAGTTAACATCGAGAAAATATAATAAATCACTGATTATAATATATGAAACATTTTTTACACTAGTGATTTTTCAGTTTTATCGTATATGAAATAAAGTACTCCGCTAGAAACAGCAAAAACATGCCATTCAGCACCTTACATGCCTTTTTAGCATAGTCTAAAATATCTAAAACATCTATAAAATGTTAACTTCAGTGGCACTAGCTAATTCTCGTAACTGCCCGTCTCACCTACACTTAAAGCACTTTTTTAACTTTTTCAAAAATGGGAATAAATTTACGATGTCGAAACTGTACAGTTTCGCATATGCAAATAGTGCAGTTTCGCATGCCTAAACTGTACAGTTTCGCACCCCTAAACTGTACAGTTTTGACATCGAAAAATGCACTATTTTCGCTTCGATTGCAAAACTGTATTTATGCTTTTTAACTTTTTACTTATTGTCAATTCTTTTTTAAACTTCTCATAAAAACATACCCCCATCATCTTGCAGAAGATAAAAAAAACTAAGGATTTCATTTTGTCAATATCTTAAAATTAAGATAGGTTTTTGTAGCAAAAAAGAGCTTTTTTATTGCTTTTTGGCATGTTTTTATGTCATTTTTAGCATGTTTTAGAAGCTTTTTAAAGCATTTTCTATTCTTTTTGACTCTTTTTATATTGTCGAATAAAATCCCTTATCGTATCTCTTTTTAATCCAAATTTACGAGCTAATGCTTTATATCCACATATGTAAGGGTTATATAAACTGATGATATGCTGTTTTAATTCAAGGTCATATCTAAAATTTTCATTAAATGCCATAATTTCCTCCTTTTAATAATTTACAATATTAAGTAAATTATATTCACGTTCTTCACACATTTTATAAAATGCCATTATGCAACGCTTACGTTCATCTTTTTCATTTTTTGCTTTTTCTAGGTATGCGTCTATCACTTCATTTAATGCAAAAGCTTCTTTTGGATCTTCTACAGTGATGGCTCGCATTTTCAAAGTATTTAAGCCTTTTTGAAAATCAGCTTTATAAAAATATGAATAGTCGATGCCTTGATAAAGTCCTGCGTTTTGGAATTGCTTAAATACAGTTTTAGCGTAGTTATATTGAAAAAGTTCTATTTCTTTTTGTGTTGGTCTTTTTCGCATATTAGTTTTATCATTAAAGCAATTTGTATTAGATGGCTCTGCTTTATAGCCTTGACCAAAACTTAAAGGTAATTCGCCACTCTTATTTATATGCGTCTCGTCTTTTTGGATAGGAATTAAATCATTTTTATAAACTGTAGAACTAGCCGATCTAGGCTCTTTTACGCAAGGTTCTTTTAGTTGTGTATCACAAGGTGTTATACATTCTGTTGGAGATATTGCTTTCGTTGATTTTATTGTATTTGCACGTTGGAAATTTGGCATGTTTTCCATTATTTCTATTCGTCTTTCTTTATCTGCAAAATCTCTAGCATTCTTAGCAAAGTCTGAAAAAAAATTATTGGAAGCTCTTATCTTTTTTGATATTTCCTCATCATCTAAAAAGTGCATGTTATTTAAAGCTTCATCTCCAGTTGCAAGAGGTGGGCTTGCCACCTCTATAGGATTTTCTTGAGGTACAAAATAATCACCTTCAAGTATAAAAGGATCATCTTTGGTTACTCCCAAATTGCTTCGTACCTTCTCTTCTTCAAAGATGCTTGCAGACGTTGCATTATCTTTTCCATCTTTTTCGTGTTTTTGTGAATCTTCCACATTGAGTATTGGAGCTTCCACATTCTGAATTGATACTTCAGTTTTTTCAATATTCCTTTCATTTTTACCCTCCCTATTGATGTCATCATCAATATTTAATTCTAAAGGCAATAATGCCTCTAATTTTTTAGTTTTTCTATTACTCTTTCCTAGTTTTTGCAATTCTTCTAACAAAGGCTCATTATAAAGATGAGCATAGTTATAATGAATACTTTTCATTTTTGCTTTTATTTTATCAGGCAGTAAATAAAGTAACCCGTCCATTTCTTTAATGACTGTTTTTGTCATTTTTTTTATGTATAAAGGAGCGTCTTTAATGATAACCCATTCACCACATCTATAAACTTTTTTCATCTTTTTTAGCTGATTAAATAAATGATTTAATGCAAGTTTATCATCACACAAATCGAAGAGAATGCGTCTATCACTTATTTTATAAACTCCTAGTATGTTGCTAAGAGCGTTTGTGAGTAGGTACATGTATAACATTTTTGCTTTTATGTCTAATAGTTCACTTTGCATAAAAGGCTCATCCCAAATGTTTAGTAGTTTTGATTCTAACTTCATATAAGCTCCTTTTTTTTCTCTGCATTAATGGATCGTAGTTTTTTTATTAGCAATTTAAAATATAAGTTAGGTAATGCTATCCATCAATACATAAAATCAATAAATATCAGGCTCTTCATAACCGTCACTATTGCTAAAATCTAAAGGCTGAATATTTGGCTCTTCTTTTTCGTAGATATATTCATCGCTTACCTCCAAGCCTCTACTCTGTGCCTCTTCCATTAATTGTGCATTTGTAGGCTCTTTTAGAGTTTCATTTTGATATGCTGTTGGTCTTTCTTGAATGGGCGTGTTTTGCAAAGTGCTTTTTTGCATGGTATTTTGGTGAGGAATGCTAGAGTCTTTATTTTCTTTCTTTATTGGCAATAAAAGACTTTTTACTTCAATGTAAATATTTCCATCATTATTAGGCTTTCCATAATCCAGTTTTACCCTTCCCCTAGCTCCTAGCCATTGATTTATATTAAAGTTGCCTCTATTAATTCCAAAACAATCAAAGAATTTAGTAAGACGTTGATTACTCATAATAGCAAGATCGGCAGTGCTTCTATCATCAACTAAATAATAAGTTACAAGCCCACCACCTTGTAATAACAATTTCATTTCAATCATTGGCTTACCTGATTTTGTTTGTTTTAATTGTAGTTTATTGATTTTACAATTGTATTCCCCTGGTTTTACTTCTATAAAATAGCCATCATCTATTTTATAACCTTCTCCAAATCTCATGTTATCCTCCTTTTTAAATCTAATTAGACCTTTGCAATATTTTTACTTTATAGCAAAAACTAAGAAATAAAAAATACACCATCCCCTTTAGCAGTTAAAAAAACAGGCGTACCATTTTCATCTTTATCATCCGTTTTATAAGCAATAATGCCCGTTTTACCAATCCATGAAGAAAAGTTAAACACACCTCGTTTTATGCTAAAAGTATCAAAAAAGAGTGTAAGAGCTTCGTTATTTTCTTTTTCAATTTCTTTTATACATTCTTTAGTTTCTTTTGATATATTGCTATTTATTAGTTTAGAAGTATCTAATATTTGAAAATCTAAAACAAATTGACAATTGTTTAATGCATCTAAAACATCTACAAGTAAGCTAATTGATTTTAATGGTATATCCTGACTTATTCCTTTTTGTTCATTTGTAGAAAAAGTCCTCGCCTCTGAAATAAAAACATGCACATCAACAATTTCACAATTCAAATAAACATCGCTTTTTATACAACCTTCATATCCAACTTCTTTTTTATAAAGCTCCGTTAAGTTGACAGTAGCTCCATTTAATGTAGTTATTTTTTTGTTTTCTTTAATACTTAGAATTTGATTAAGTTCTATTTCGTCATCCGTAGTCAAATATTTTTTATAGTGAAGTAAATTGACATTAAGATAATGTAACAATGCTTCTTTTTGTGATTGTGTTACTTTTAGATCGAGTGTTATTCTTTGATATTTAACTTCATGCAAACCTTCATCAATAAAATATTTATCTTTTTGTTTTAAAGCATTTCCCAAGTTGATAGCGTTTCCTTTTAATTTTTCGCTAACATAATTTATTGGTAAGCCAATCTTTAGTTCTTGTTCAATAATAAAGTTAAAATAATCAATGTCTTTTATTTCTTGAACTTCTTTTTTTATCGAATAGAAATATAGCAAAGCATATTCAACTGATGAATTATCAGCAATATATCTAATATTTTTTAAAACAGTTATAAGCGTTTTGATAAATATCTCTTTTACTTCCTTTAGTGAACTATTTTTGTAAACAATAACGTCTGGATAAACTAATTCAAAAAGATTAAAGCCTAAATTATATACTTCTAAATCTCCTATAATGTTATTTAGGTAATCATTAAAATTAAAATAATTTTTTTTTCTCTTTTTTTCCTTTAAATTGGTAAAATCTAAACAAGCATAAGCTGCAATATTAAAATCCTTTTTATTTTTGTATACGTTGATGGCATCCACTAAAACATTTTCATTAAGTTTAGGTAATTCTATTAAAAAACATTCTCCATTTTTTAATAAGTATAACGCTTGTAATTTTTCTTTTTTTAGTTCTATGTTTTGAATGTTGAGATAAAAGCAAACGTATTTAAGTGAAGTGTCAAAGTTTGTAATTACGTAATATAGGCTATCTTTTGTAGCTATGTCGATTATGCTTGCATAGTACAGGTTTTCGGTTGGGCTTTGTTTTTTAGCTAGGTGATAGTAAGGGCGTTCTAGCATTTCAATACTAGCATACCATGCTATATTATTGTTTTTTTCTATTTTCTCTTTTTTAATCTCTAACTTTTTTTCTAATGAAATATTTTCATATTGTTTAGAAAGAAACAAAGAGTTTTCAAGTGATGCAAGTTCTTCTAAGTGATGAGGATTTTCTACATGCAAACGTAGTTCTTTTTGTAGTGATTCAATAATTGCTTCAAATAGTGGGTTATTTTCATTTGGTGTAATTTCTTTTTTATAACGAAACATGTTTATTGTTTCTTTTGGAGTAAAGCTTTTATAATAACCTTCATCGTCTATGTTTTCTTTTAGATATATTGCATATGGGGATACAACATCGTATGTTTCAATGCTGATATCTTTTTTGCCTGTCAAAAGAAATGAATGCAGGCTTTGCAACAATTTACGTTTTTTTAATTCATCTTTGGGGTATTCCCCAGTTATAGCTATTACAATTTCATTTAATGAAGGAATATTGTGTTTACCGACTTTGTAAGTATTTTTCTCTTCATCATAAAATAGAGGGCATGTATTCCTATCTATTTCATCATTGCAATAATAATTTACACTTTTCATAGTATCCTCCCATTAAGGCTAGTCGCCTAAAAGATAAGTTTTAGTTTTTTACGTGGTAGTTTTTGTAATATTGAAGTTGGTTATCTTTATTGCAATAAGGCTATATTTTATTAGACGAATATTTTGCCTTATCAGCAACAAAGCTATACTTTATCACAAAAACTATCCCATTATTCACATTTAATTCACAAGCTATTTTAAGCTTGTGGACATCTTTCAATAAGCACGGTGGTTACGTACTTATTGCTGTTTTTTTTACTCTTTTGATTCACATTAAACACTCCTTCATTAACAAGTAATTCACAAGCCTTTTTTCGCCTTTTTTCTAGTGTTTATGTTTATCCTATTCTGTTTTTTCTTGCTCAAAATATGTTTTATATATAGTAATTATGTTTTCTGTATCATTTTTGATTATTTCTAAGTATGGTTTTATTTTGACTATTTTTTTTAAATCGTTTTCAATTTCTGTTTTTGTACATTCAACTTTTTCACATGTCTTTTTTATCAGCTTTGCTAAAAGATTAGTTTTACTTGCTAAAGACATTTCCATTAAAGTTTCAATATTTTCAAAAGTAAAATAATCACCTTTTATTAACCATTTATACTTTTGCTCTTTTGCATCTTTTAGGTATAGCTTTGTAGTTTTGTTGGATGTTATTTTTTCAATGTATGTATGATAGATATGAATGTAAGCACTTTGTTTTATAGTAGATATTTCTTCTGGCATTTTTAAAACATACTTTATTACATCATTATGGTATGCTACTTCAATACTAAGATATGTTAGTATTAACATGTCTTCTTCTTTTATTTTTTCTAAAATATTTACTTCACCCATATTTTTTTGGAAATAACAGTATACGTCTTTTCCTACATTTCCAAAGTCATCTTTATTGATATTATTCTTTTTAAGAAAATTATTCACTTCTTTTAAAATAGCTTTGCGATCTATGCCCATAAGTTTCTCCTTCTTTAGTTGATGCGTCCTTGAGGTTCGAGTTCGTAGTATTCTCGTATGATTTCATCTACTTTTTTTAAGTCGTTTTCTATGAGTGAGTTTTCAAACATTCCCATTGGTGTTTTAACTCTGTCATGGCTTGAGTTTTGTGTGGAAAAGTAAAAGTTAAGGTGTCCTGTTTCGTCTTCTTGAACGACGCTTTTTAGGACGATGGTAAATAAGCCTTCAAGGGTAAGTTTTTCATCTAAGAGTCTGCCCAGTGTTTTTGCTTTTTCTTGACCTTCTTCTGAGGTTTCTTTGTGCATAAAAAAGTATATGATTTTTTCTTTTTCTAATTGACTAGCGTATTTGACAAGACTATAAAAGTTTTTTCCCATGCGTGTAAATTTGTCGTAGCCTTTTTCTTCGATACTACCAAAAAATTCGAATGCCATTAGGTATTGTGCATCATCGATTATTAAACTTTTGTTTCTTGCTTTTGCGAGTTTTGCTTTTAGCTCTTCGTAGCCTTGTACTTCAACTAACGGGATTTTGTCTTTGCCTGTGTTTTTGAATGGTAATGGTTTTTTTGCAATATTGAAGATAGTAGCTTCGCTACCTGTGAAGTGCCTCAAGGATGCTGTTTTACCTGCTCCTGAGTCCCCGATGATTAGCGTGATTATTGCCATAATTCATCTCTCCTTTTTTACTTTTCGTTTTTTGTGAGATGTTTGGTTTTTTTTCTCGTGCTATACGGGTGGACAGAACATCCGTTATCGATTTAAAAATAGCAAACTACAATAATTAATATTCAATTTTTCCTGCAATTCCAAATGTTAAATTTAAAAGAACTGAAGAGCGTCTTGTTGAAGCGATGGACACATCAGCAAACATTCTTATTTGCCCATTTTCACCAATCTTTGTTTTTTGTGTATGCCTAAAACTAAACTTATAATCAATCATATTAGAATAGGTTTGTCTAAATAGAGAAACTGTAATTTTTTCTTCTCTTTCATCAATCAAATTAAATTTTGTAAAAAGAGAAAATAGTATATTTGTAATAGACCTATATCCTCTAAAAGAATACAAAAAAGAAATATCTTCTCTCCACGCCCTTGCAATTAATTTAGTTTTTATCTTTTCAACTTCAATATCAAATTTATTCTCAAATCCTACTTTATTATCACCATATTGGTAAAAATATAATTTATGAATACTATTAAAATGAAAATTAAAATAATCCTTTGAAAAGATAAAATAAAAATCATAATCTCTAACAAGCTCATCTTGAGTAATATTCTTAAATATTCCACTGGAATATTTTGACATAAAAATATCTAAAGCTGTATACCTAATATTAAATCTCAATTTATAATACTCATGTGCATTTACATTAGAATTATTAGAACGAATAATTCGTGTTAAAGAAGTATTAAACTCATGTGGAATATATAAATCCTTCAAAGTATTTGAAATCAAACGTGAAATATCAAGTCCATAAATATTAGAAAAACTATAGCTATCCTTTTGAGTTTGTATTCTATACAATATCTTTTGGTCAAAAATATCATATATTATAGGTGTTGCAAAAAACCAATACTGCTCTTTTAAACTTGCAAACAAAGATATAAAATCATCCTTATAATTTAAGCTTCTTCTAAAACTTATTTGTTTAGAAGCGAGACGTTCCCAAAAAGGTGTAATAAACACCTCATTAAATGCTAATGGCAACCTAAAAGAGTAAGTTATGTTTTCATTCTTGTCTGAACTTGCGTTGTTAACAGCATACACCCTAGAATCAAAATTAAGCCCAAGTACACTAAAGCCACTGTAATAATTCATTTCTTTTGGATAACTCCAATTAAATGTAAAGGATATGGATTCATTTCTTAATAAAGGATTATCTACCCCGATAGAATAAGAATCTATCAAACTATCTTTCCAAGAAATTGCATAATTATTATTGTATAAATTATAATTACCAGTATATTTTTGAAATAGATTAATTCTAAATTCCATAAAAAAATTACCAACACTTGTTGTTGGTATTATAGGGCTAATAGAAGAAATAACTTGCTGATATATAAAACGCCTATCATAATTAACAAATGTTAAATGATCAAAATTAATATACTTTTCAAATTTTATTTTATTTGTTCTTGATAAAATAGATTCATTTATGTTTATAAAGAAATCTTCATCCATATAAAAAAAGTATATAGGAACTTTAATACGATGCCCAATACTTTCTATAATAGTTTTATTGTTTATATTATCTTGTAATGATATTTTTCCACCGAGTTTAATTTTCCAAATATCTAATCCTACTTCAGCATTTGAATGAATAGAAAGTTTATCTGACTTATTCACATCAAAATCTAAAGATACTCGAGGATTACTAAATATCGAAAGTTTTTTTTCATCTTCATAATTAAAATAAAAATGATTTTTAGAAATATATATATTTTTATCTCCCCTATTTGAATTTGCTTCAAAACCAAAATGACTTCCTGCCTTTATTACGCCATAATTAATATCAAAACCAGTACTTATACTATATTTATCATTAATTTCATTCTTGTCTTTTTTCACATTTAAATTTGACATTGAAGCTAAAAACAAAGTCAGCCACTCAAATGGACGATATTGCCCTGCAAGACCTAGAACAATCATTCCATCTGTGGAATATTTTTTACTTTCAGTCCATCTAATTTCAATCTTATCAGAAGGTAAGACTCCTTTAATATAGACAATATTAGTATATTCATCATATGTAAAATCTAAGATAGGAATACCATTTTTAATAACTTCAATATCAATCGCATCTTTTGGCAAAACAAAATCAGAAACAGGAATATAAACATAACTTAAAAACTCATAGCTATTTTTATCATTATTAGTATTTGCAGGAACATATATATGCTCATTATTTGTTAAAAATGGAAACCTTGTAATCGCTTCTTTATAATCAATATCAACATAACTTAAATGAACTTGCCCCAAAACCACCTTTGCACTACTATCAAAATATGAATTGATATAATTAAGCTTTACATCAAAATCATCAGATTTATTACTTGTCCCTTTTTCCACAACATAAATTTCATGGTTATAGTCAATATTTTCAAAATCATATATAGAAGATATTTCAAAACATGAAAAAATATTATATTTTTTTAATGCCAAAAAAACAGAACTATGTATATTAATATAAACATCATTATCAATTAAATCTTCAATAGATGTGGCAAAAAAATAGTTTTTAGTCTCTGTTATAATACTTGCAACTTCAGCTACTGAAAAAAGATTTATTGCTACACCATAATTATAAGATTTATTTAAGATTAAAATATTTTTTCTACTATCCACTGTATAATTATCTTTAGTTAATAGTCTCCACTGGCCATATTGACTATCTTTTACATAAACATCAAAAGATTTTCCATATAAATCATTATAGGGAATATAAAAATATTGAGCCTTTTTCCAAGATGAAATACTAGTTTTATTTTCTAAAACTTCATTTTTGCCATAAAATATTCTTTTATTCTTTTGACCACTATCATATTTAATAATAGAATCAAATCTCCACTTTTCTCCTTCAAACTGAGCTGATAGTCCAGGAGACAATTTAGATGAGCCACCTCTTATAAATGGATATATATTTGGAAAATTAATTCCTTTGTTTCCTAGTCTAATATGTTTTTTTATATCTTTTTCAATATCAATATATCCAATATAAATACTTGAATCAGAAAGTTTATCTTTATAATTTATCCCAAAATACCAATGTCTTTTCATTAATAACAATAATGATAAATTAGCTTCTTGTACTAAAACAGGACTTTGGATAAAACTTTGTGTATAGCCTTTAAAAAACTCAAAACCAATAGTCCACTTAAATTCAGCTTCCCCAAAACCTTGCATAAACAAAAAAATATCATCATCAAGTTTTTTAATTGGTGTTTCTATTATATTTTTTTCTTCAATAATCTCCATCGTTTTTAGGAATTTCTCATCTTTCAAGAAATCTTCCTCGGAAGTTTCTATATTTTTTTCATCATTTTGAACTTCATAATTACTTTCATTATCTAAAGATTTAGTATTGTCTAAAACATTTTCCTCAGTATTTTGCTCTTCTATGCTTTCAATATTTTCTGCAAAAGCCAAAGCAAGACTAAAAATAAATACAATTATAAAAAATATTTTTTTAGTCATCATGAGCTTTTAATAACCTAGCAGATATTATATTTTTGTCATTATCTTTAAGATTGACTATAGCTTTTTCTATTTGGTTTAACTTTGCATCTTTATCTAATATAAATAGATCATTTTGAACATGTACATTTTCTATATTACTAACACCTATTCCCAATAACCTAACTTTATTTCCATCATAAGTTTTTAAAAATAGCTTTTTTACACGATGATATAAATCTTTAATGGAAATAATTTTAGATCCAGTTTCTGAAAATATTTTCTTGGAAAAATTAGAATAATGTATTTTCACTGATATCGTTTTTGCAACAATGTTATTTCTAATTAGCCTATTCATAATTTCCGTAGCTTGTTTAAAAAGTAAATCGTCAAACACATCTAAAGCATTTTCATCAAAATCAAAAGTGTGTTCTGTACTAATTGATTTTACTTTTTTTCGCATCTTAAATACATCATCTGCCTTACCCCGCACAGCTTTATACAAAAATTTTGCAAAAGAAGGTGTAAACATGAGTTCTAATTTATCTATTGACAATACATCATCTACAGAAAAAATATTTAAGCTATTTAATTTAGCTATCATTTTTTCACCAAGTCCCCAAACTTTATTTAATGGAAACTGTCTCATAAAATCAAGCTCATTTCCATTTGGAACTATTAGAAGTCCATCAGGCTTAGAAGTAGAAGATGCCATTTTTGCAATGTATTTATTAGATCCTCCACCTATCGAAACAGTAATTCCTGTTTTAGAACATATATCTTTCTTTATTCTGTTGGCTTGCACTAAAGGACTTCCCAAAAGACGCTCCATGCCAGTCATATCTAAAAAAGCTTCATCAATGGAGATTTGTTGAAAATATGGTGTATAGTTTTTAAGAATATCCATAACTTCGTTTGACTTTTCTTTATATCTACTCATACGGCAGTTTAGAAAAATACCTTTTGGACACTTTTTTTTTGCTTCATACATAGGCATTCCCGCTCTTATACCAAATGCTCTTGCCTGATAGGAACAAGTAGATACAACGCCACGTCTATTCAAGCCACCAACTATCACAGGCTTATCTTTATAAGAAGGATTATCTAAAACTTCTACACTAGAATAAAATGCATCTATATCTACATGAAAAAAAAGAGGATTATTCATAAGTCTTATAAATTAAGGAAAAAACCTTCCATTATTATAATTGGGAAGAAAAAAGATAACAAGAAAGCAAAAAATTATTTTATTATTTTACCTGTATTAAACCAAGTTTCGATTCGTCTATAAGAATTATTAATCCTTATAACGGTATCAGACGTTGCATCTCCATGAGAATCAGAAACATCTGGATGAACTCTTTTTAAAAGCAATTTCCAAGCATGCTTACAATCTTCTAAAGGCACACCCGGTAATACATTAAGAATCGCAAAATCTTCTATTAATTCATTTGGAACAGCCACACGACGATTTTCTTCTCTTTTACTTTTCACCTCATTTTCATTTCTTATAATTGTTCTCCGTGTACTTGTCCTTTTATCTGCAATATCAAAAGGGTCTCTATCATTTGAAAATGAGTCGCTTAATATTCTGCCTATTGTTTCATAAAAATCATCACGCACTTAAAACACCTAATTTATTTTCTGAATAAAATCATCAAGTTGAACGCCTTCACCTGCCCTAACATCGCGTTGTAAAACAGAATTCAAAACAACATCATAAAGTTGTGGCGATATTCCCACACTTAAAACCTTTTCTGTTCTAACAATGCAGATATCTTCCTTCTTTATAGAAGTACCTATTTTCATATCATTCAAATAGTGAATTGAGCGGTTTGTGCGTTCATAATTTTGAAGCTCAGAAGGTGCTAAAAACTTCACTCCATTTCCTATTGCTTCAAAAATACTTTTTTCTTTTATACCTTTTCCAATTAGATATGCAATAATCTCTTCTTTACTTTTTCCTTCAAGTTCTCTAATAGTTTCACACATCAACTTAAAATCACTAGGTTCTAATGCAATTTTATCATCCAAACCTTTTTCATTTCTACTAAGACAAATATGTTTTTCAACCACAGAAGAAGAAAAAGCCAAAGACAAGGCAGGAATAAAAAAAGGATGTAAGGAATGATCGCTTAAACCAACTGAAACACCAAAAATATTAGTTAAATTTTCAATTAACGAAATATTATATTCACTTTCAGGTGCTGGATAGGAAGTTATACAATGCAAAATAGCAAGAGGCAAATTAGGTGTAATAGAGCGAACTGCTAGAATAGCATTTTCGATATCAGATAGCCTAGAAACACCAGTTGAAAGAATTATTGGAACATTGCATTTTGCAATATCTTTTATTAAAGCGTGATAATTGAGTTCGGGAGATGCAACCTTAAAGAAATCAGGTTGCAATGCCAGTAGGTCTTGAAAAGAACGTTCGCCAAAAACTGAAGCAGAAAACATAACACCTTTTTTTCTAGCATAATCTGCGATTTCGGCATAGAAACTAGGTGGAAGCTCAAGAAGCTTGAACCTGTCATATAACAAGACATCTCCCTCTGGAAGTTTGACATAACCACTATTAGGGTGAAGTATTTCATCAGCATAAACTATTTGAAACTTCACAACATCTGCACCTGCCCACACAGCACTATCAATCATTTCAAATGCCTTGTGGACATCTCCTCCATGTGAGGTGCCAATTTCTGCTATGATAAGGGGATGTTTACAAGAAAACACCTTTCCATTAACAGCAAATTCTAAATCCATATCCCACCCTTGATTAAAAACTACTGAAAATCTTTAGGTCTTCTTTCTACTCTTTTGCACTTTGTGCATTCTGCTATATTCTTCAACTTACCATTGGTTATCATTGTTTTTAACACTACCTCACCACCACATGAACATGTAAAATGTTGAGTTGCAACAGTTGTACGAGAGTTCTTACTAACAGCCATAAAACTACCTCCAAAAAAGATTAGTAATATTACATTAAAAATAAAAGTAGGTCAACTAAATGGAAAATGCTTACAAAAAGCACTAATTAGCAAATAGCTATAAATTATTGTTTTTTTAATTTTTCTTGAAACTCATTACTCTTCTCATATTTTCTTCCTTAAAAAATAGTAAAGATAATAAAAAAAGGCACATAAGGATATGTCCACCATGTGCCTTAAGCTCTAAAAAACTTTAAGCTTTCTTTGCCTTAAATCTTTTTTTCAAATCTTCTTTTGAAGTTCCTTGTGCAATAGATTGTCCAGCTTTTGTGTCTTCAACTATGATGCCAACAGTTGTTTTTGCTGTTAAATTCCAAGCCTGCAAACCACTAGCCACAACATTAGCAGGTATTTCCATATTAGCACAATTCATAGCCAAAGTACTAATGTAAGAATCATACGCTTTTTGTTGTTCTGAGTTCAACGCCTGCCCACCACCTCCTTGGTTACAACTTGTAGCCATAAACACTGCCAACAAAACTGCTGGCATCACCCAAAAAAGCTTTTTCATACAAAGCCTCCTAAAATAAATTAGAGAAATAAAGCAAATTGCCTCATACCTCTGCCTTGTAGTATACTCCCCCCCCCGATGTGTCAATAGGTTTGTTGAAAAACATATAAATAATAACTCTCGCATTATAAACTTAAAAACGTTTACTATTCTTGAATTAGTAGATAAAGCTTATTCAAGTACAAACTTCAAAACTTTTTTGTTTACTGAAAATATTAAATTGGTTGATGAGAAAGTTGATGATGAAGAAATTATCGAAGATTTTAATAAACATATAAACGGAAAAATGATAGATACCTTTCCTGTTATAGAATTGGAAGATACTGCATTTCGTCGAACACACGTAGTCTCTGTCGTTATTCCTGACACTGTTATCTTAATTAGAGATGTTGACGGTTACCTTAATGATGGATGTTTTGCTGACTGTAAGTCTTTGAAAAAGGTGAGTTTTAGGCATTTTGCCTCAAAACAATGGCTCAAAATATTTAAGGATATCAATAATCCTTTTAGAATATTAGCGATAAGCTAATATTCTAAAAAAGTGAATCCATCACATTTCGGGCTTTTAGACATCTTTTTCAAAAGATGCAATTATCTCATCGATGGCTTTGGCAAGTTTTAATAAGGTTGTCTTAACTTTTTCTATAAACTTATCAGGCTCTGTAAAGCACTCAATAGGAATCATTCCATCGTAATAGCTAATATCTTCAACCTCTGTCCAATAAGCACAGTTACTCTCTATATTTTTTTCTCTCTCTTCAAATAAATTACCTTCAATTTCTGTAAGTTTATCAAAAAATTGTTTATTCCATTCTTTTTCATCAATTTTATATATACCCACAGAAAGATAACGATACATACTGCTCTCAAACACAAAACTTACACAAATATTTTTATTTTTCCATGAATCTTTTGTAAACCAAAATTCACCCCACTTTTCTTTTAAGCTATTAGATATTTCAACATTCAATTTTATATCCTTTTTCAATTCTTTTATTTTAGGAATAATTCTTTCTTCCATAATTCTATTTTTTGCATTATCAATTCCATTAGATAATTCTTGAGCATATTTTAAGTTATTCCCTTCCATTAAAATTTTAGTCAATTCTTCTGACATTTCTTCCTCCAATGTTTGGTATGTTAATTCTTTTATCAAATTTAAATATTGATTTAATGTTTCTCTAATTAGTGGATGTGCTGTGGCAATTTGCACACACCTACTAAGCCAGTTTGTTATACATTCTCTATACGAAATATTTTCCCAAAACGCTTTTTCTGCATTGCCTGAAGAATAATTTTGAGGCTCTTTTCCATCAAGAGTTAAATATAATAGCTTATAATGTGAACTTTCTAGCTTTAAGGTTTTTTCTAAATAATTTTTATACCTCAAAAGCTGATTATATTGATCGCCTGCATATATTTTATTTTCTATAGCAATAGCATATTTTCCACAAGAAGATTCTATTAAAATATCTATTCTACCCCCTTCTTCGTAATCTTCATCAATGTGTCCAACAAACTTTTCTATAAAAACTCTTGCACCAGATGAGTTAAAATCTTCAATCTTATTTTCTTTTAGGAATGCCTGAAGAAATTTATCGCCTAATCCATGAGAGCCTTCAGGATTTAAAAGCTCAGCAATAAAAGCAGAATGCAATCTTACTTCATGCGACCTTACATTAAGCACATCAAAAATATTAAAAAACTCACCACGCTTACGCCTTTCATCTTGAATTGCATTATTTTTCTCAACAATCTTCCCTACAAAAGATAGGAGTTCCCTTATTTCATAATTTTCTTTGTTTTCCATAATTCTCCTTAAAATCATAAAGTAATTGTTGCCTCAAAGCATTGAATGAGGCAACTTACCACAATTTACTTTGGAATTAGCTCAATTAGCTTCTTTTAAGCCACGAAGCCCTTTATTTGTTGAATAATACAACCCCTTGTCTGTAGTGCCTAAAATCTCTTTTCCATTATCAGTTAAGTCTGAAAATGCTCCTGCACTACCACCTGAATAACGAGAAAGCCACGAAGTTCCAGCATTAGTGGAATATTCAATTTTCCTGTTGTCTTTAGGACTAATTCTCACTAATTCTTTTCCTAGATTTAACATCTGTGACATTTGTTTTACCTCCTAAAATGTCTATATAAAATCATTTTGTATATGTAAAAAACATAAACTAAAATGATTAAAATCTTAATACATCTCAATTCTTTTTTCTGGATAACCAGAATCTATTACTAACTGCTTGATTGTTTCATTTGGAACTAGCACTCTTTTGCAATAAGATTCAGAATCCTCTCCAAAAACATCTTTTTCAATTTTTTACATGATGATAAATTTATGCTTGCTATATTTGTTTCTCTTAAATAAAGCGAACGCAATTTTTTACACGCTGATAAATCTAGTCTTGCAGTAGATAGTTGCCCAAAAGTAGTGATAGATATCTCTGTTAAAAAAAGTGTTCTTAAGTTTATACAAGCTGATAGGTCTAAACCATTTATTACTCCACCACCTAAATCAAGCGATTGCAAGCTTTTAGATTCTGATAAATCAATGTTTATTACATCTGTCCCAACTAGAGAAAAATTATTCAAATTTGCACATAGAGATAAATCTATATTTCTTATGCTTGTATAAACTAGATAAAGGCAAACCAAT
Source organism: Treponema sp. (assembly GCA_052169955.1). Taxonomy (GTDB): domain Bacteria; phylum Spirochaetota; class Spirochaetia; order Treponematales; family Treponemataceae; genus Treponema_B. The sequence goes on along the minus strand of JBQNBL010000003.1, from coordinate 5,702 downwards.
TTTTTACATGATGATAAGTCTATCCTTCTTATAGGTATTTTTTCTAAATTAAGCCAATGCAACTTTTTGCATGGTGTTAAGTCTATATTTACAATAGATGTATAACTTAAATCAAGCTTAGTTAAGCTTTTGCATCCTGCCAAACTCACTGCCGTTACGTTTTCACAAAATGCTAAACACAGGGCTTCAGCAGCTTTTGTTGGAATAATTATTGTTCCTTTTGGTTTCTCTCCATTATATTTTTTAAGGATAGTCCCATCCCATTCAAAGTTTACATAATTTGTTCTTACCACTACAGTGATATCTTTTGTTATTGGAGTGCTGGCATCTATTTCCCTTCCAGCCCATTTATTTAGCCTATAGTCATATATTCCATAATCTTTTTTTGACCACTCAGGTTTTAGAACACAAAGCTCTTCAACCTGTTTTTTTACATCACCCCAAACTTTTGGGTTTTCGAGAGAAACATTAATATATTTAGGTTCTTTTATCTCTAGCCTTTCGTCTCCTTCTATTGTAACTTTAAGCATATACAATATCCTTTTCACTATAGGCTAGATGAATATGAAAAAAATGAATGTTGATTTATTATATAGATAGACTGTTTGCAAGAATAAGCAAATACTAAACTTGACAAAGCTAGGCGTAGCCATAACTTATAGCGTTTTACCCCCCCCCAATATTGCTTTTATTCAAAAAAAACATAGTAATTCCCTCACCACCTAATATAAGACATCACTATGGTAATCTATAATCCCTAAATGGTCAACACAACAAAATCTCTTTTATTACAAAAAATAATGTTCGTCTTCTTCATAGATAACTTTATCTTTTGAAAGTTCAAATGTTTTTTCGATAATTTCGCTATGTTTTTTTAAAAACCAATTGCCATGATATACATAATATTTACCCAAAGGCACATTGTACGAAACTCTTCCTCTTGGCAATTTCCAATATTCTTCTCTATACACTTTTGGTAAACATTGCAACAAATAACCACTTTGCTTTAGTTTTTCCCATACATCACAATGGTCTTCGTTAGATATCAACCAATCACTATATTTTTGTGCAAATTGAATATCTATTTTATCCACATAAAACAAATCAGATAAATCTGGAAAAAGCCAAAATATACCAACCATGCTTAAATCATACATAGTCAAAGTAAAATGTCAAGGTATTCTCTAGTCCTTTTCAATGAATGTCTAAACTATAGCATAGATACAACAAATTAGAACAAATTTTCTTACATCACACAAGTTTGTTGTAACATTTTTAGATGTTTCCACATAAATTATCAATCTTTTTTATTTCATCTTCTCAATCACCCACTTGCCGAGCGTGCGTTTGTCGCGACTAATGCTAACTCCTATAAAAAAGACACTTTTATTACTTGCCTTATGCTTATCTGCATAGCCTGATTCCTTAATCTGGGCTATAGCATCTTGAGGTTTGCCACCAACCTTAAACTCAAAGATGTAGATAGCCTCAGCTGTTTCTACTTCAACATCGGAGCGTCCTTGACAGCTATGTACCTCTGTTCTCACATACTGCCCCATAAGAAGAAAGATGAGATATATAGCTGTTTGATAATTATGTTCTCGCAAAAAAAGTTTATCTTCAGGCAACGAATCATACGGTATGCTTGCCATAAGTGCTTTTGTGAGTGTTAGCACTCGGTCTATATCACCTTTTTTCATTGAATTAAGAAAGTTATTAATCATAAAATGCCCTAAAGGATTGTTGCTAGCACTTGTATACACTTTCATCAATCTTTTAAGAAAAGCATATTTTACTTCATCATTCGGATAGCCCAAAATATACATATCAAGTTCTTTATCATAATCTTTCACCGTAAGATACCCTGATTGAAACAAAAGAGGTGCTAAATCTGAATAGTCCATCCTATAGTCGTCTATAGCACTTTGACTTATTTCAACATTACCTTCTAAGTCAGGAATATCAAAGACCTTTTGTTCAAACAAATGAGCCATAAAAGAGGGCGTTCCAGTTGAAAACCAATAGTCTCCCAATTCTTTTTTATCAAAAGCAATACATAAGCTAAATGGATTATATATACGCTCTTCGTTTTTGCTAAAGCGATAGCCATCATATTTCTTTTTTAAGATGGACAACATCTCATCTTGAGACTTTTCATATCTGCTTGCCATAGCTTGAACTTCGTTTGAAAAATTATTCTTTAATTCTTCTTCTGTTATCCCACAAATATTCGAGTATTTTTCATCAAAACTAATATCGTCAAGATTGTTTAGGTCAGAAAAAATGCTCACCTTGCTAAACTTGGTAACCCCTGTGAGAAAACTTAAATGAATGCACCCATTTAAACTTTTAATCACACTATAAAATGCCTTTAAGGTTACTCTGTATTGCTCTTGCAGTTCTTGGTTTTCTAAGGTTACAATTAAAGGCTTATCATATTCATCAATCAAAATAACAACTTTTTGATTAAACTTTTCGTATAAGAGCTGAATAATATTAGCAAAGGCAATATCGGGATCATTACAACCTGCTTCAACATTATATGTACGTTCCCACATTTTTATATGATTATTTAAAATAGTTCTCAGATGCTCTTTTTCTGTATATTCTTTAGCATTCAAATCAAGCTTTAATACGGGATATTTTTTCCATTCCTCGCCTTTTTCTGCTTTTATTCTTTCAATGCTAAGCCCCTTAAAAAGCTCTTTTCTTCCTTCAAAATAGGCTTTCAATGTTGAAATAAATAAACTCTTTCCAAATCGACGAGGGCGAGCCAGAAAATATGCTCTTCCTAGTTTTTCTAAGCTGGGAATAAAATGAGTCTTATCTACATAAACATAGTTTCCTTCTATCATTGTAGAAAAACTTTGAATACCAATAGGCATGTTTCTTTCTTGCATGCTTTGATTATAACATTAAGGGGAGAAAGTTTGCAAATGGAAAATAAACAACATTCTTTATATATTTTAAGTATTTAAACAAAATGCTGGTTAATTTGAGTTAAAATGATATAATGTTTGCCTTATGAAAGAATTTTTCAAAAAAAACAGAATAACACTTAGCTATTCTATAGCGAATATTTTTGTTTACCAAAAATATTCATACGTAGAATTTTATTTTAGTACGCTTGCGTTATTTTTCCATTTTATGCCCCAATTCCCATTATATTTTGAAAAAGACAATACATTAGCTAATGTTATAATCATACATTAGCTAGTGTTATGGTTGTACCTTAGCTAGAGTTACAATTCTACCTTAGCTAATGTACTCAGGCTAAATTGTACAGTTTAGGGTTCGCAAACTGCACTATTTAGGCATCGCAAACTGTACAGTTTACATATGCGAAACTGTACAGTTTGCGATTGTGAATACAAGCACATTCCAATGAATTTCCACACCAATTCTAGAAGCGTAAGCTTCCAGCCTGCTATAGCAATGAATATATCCTTAGTTGATCATAATCCAAGCAAATGCAATCCAATCAACTTACTATAAGAAAAGTTGACAAAGAGTTAAGTATCTAATAGGATACAAGTAGGGCAAGAATAATGCAGTAAAGCATTTCTTCTCTATTTAATAACTTATATGATATATTTTTGGCTATTTTTAATAATATTTTTCTTATGTTTTCTTGCACTTTATAACACACATGGTGGGAAGAATTGGGTTGATTTTTGGCGATTTTGCATAAAAGGAAGACAAAAGGGGTTTTCTTTTTATGAGTTGCGTCTTTTATGGCGACTTAATTCTTATGCAAATGCCAATGCAAAAGCTCATTTTTTTTCGTCTGTTGCGTCTTTAGATTTTTGCATTAAGCTCATTCAAGAGCAATTAGAGCAAAATACCATAGCCAAAAATGTTGAAAAGGCACAAGTTTTACTCACTAAACTCTACAATTATAGAACACAGTTTTCACTTGAATTAATGCAAAATCAATATCAAATTACGACAACTAATGACATGGAAGAAAGGCAAGTTTGCATGTTATTAGCTTCAAAAGTTGGCTCTCTTTATATTAGATGTGAAGAAGTTTTAGATGATTGTGTTAGGTTTGTCATGTTTGATTCTTCTGCTAGAAAAGCTTCAAAACATAGATGGAATAACGACTATGTTCAAGTATACTTTTGGAGGAGACATGATGCAGGTTATTTTTATATTTCTAAAGTTTTACAAGGAAAGGCAATAAAAAATGGTTTTGAACTATACATAGCACATTCAAATGAATTAAGGCGAACACAACAAAGAAAGTCTATTCGTGCAAATTGCAAATTTGAAGGTGTGTTATTTCCTATCCGCCCAAATGAGCAATTTAATGATGTATATGAAAATGCTGGTGGCATAAAGTGTATTGTAAAAAACATTTCTGAAGATGGAGCTATGATCTATGTAAAAGGAAAGGCTGAAAAAGGTGTTAATATGAAATTGCAATTTAAAATGTATGATAAGCATGTAGTTATGTGTGGTTACATTGTGCGTTTCATATACGATGAAAAAGTTAATACATCAAAAATTCATTTTAATTGCACAAGTATCACAGAACAAAATAGAAATAATATTCTTTCTTTTGTCTATAATATAGCAGGAAATCAAGAGGCAGATATTAATGTACTGCTATTTGAAAATGAAGACGATGATACACCTATCACTGCTGATTTAACTGATATTGACACATCAAAACTTGACACAATCGAAGACATGGAAAAATTTATGGAAGATAGGCTTTCTAACAAACAATAAAAGCTAAAAAAAACTAAAGCTTAAAACAAAAAAGGGGATGAGCCTCATTAAAAAGCTCAATCCCCTTTAAAAACTTTATAAAACATTCAAAGCAATCCACTTACTTTGAGTGTTTATAATTCTACTTACCATAGCCCGTAATAGTAAATTCTTTACTACCAAGCTCAACCAAACCTGTATCCCCAGTAGCTGCATCAAAAATAGCCTTTACAACTTTCACTTCTAAGTCATCTGTTGCTTCCGCTCCTAATGTGATTGCAAAAACAAAATTCTCTTTAGCTTCAGAATATTTACCAGCTAACATAGCACGTAGCGAAGGATTAAACTCATGATCAAAAATCTTATTTTTATCATCTGTTGACACAGTATAGGTTCCGGTAATTGATGATTCAGCAGAAGCATCTTTTGGTGTTAGTGTATAAGTTAATTCTATTTTTGTGCCACTTTTAAATTTCTTATCACCTTTTAGAGCAATATAAAAGCCTAAATGTTTACCAGTATGCTCAGAAGCTAGAAATTTAGGATATGTTATATCAAATGCTGGAGATCTTTTTCCATCCTCATCTCCAGTACCTTTAGTAAGGTTACCTTTAACTTCTCCAATTGTAACCATTTCTAGCTTATTTGATTTTGCCTTAAACTTCACTTTTACTTCTGTGTTTGCTTGAATGTTAGAAACAATGTACCCCACTTCTTTTTCATTTGGAACATCTTGATTATCTTTAATCCATTTTTCAACTTCATATTCTGCATTTGGCTTTGCAGTAAACTTAACATTTTTACCTTTTGGAACATCTGCTCCATCAGCTCCATTAGTAAGAGTTTCCTTTGTTTCTACAATCTCTGCTTCAATTGCTCCGCCATCTCCATCAACACTAAATTTAACTTTCACTGTTTCAACAGTCTTTTGCTTAAACTTCACTTTTACTTCTGTGTTTGCTTGAATGTTAGAAACAATGTACCCC
>JBQNBL010000002.1:0-164943 GCA_052169955.1 Treponema sp. | reverse complement strand
TTAAAAGTTTTTACTCTTTATATTTCGCTTTTCTTCTATTATAATGGTGGTATGAATACACCAATGAATGAATTTGCTTTTACATTAAAAGATGACTGCACTCGTGCAAAGAGGTGAATATCTTACATTTTAAAACATAAGGAATAATTGGGCTAGTTATTACGTTAGCATTCAATCAACATCCCATTTAGGTATTTTAAGGAAGAGACAATATGAAATACATTTTTAAAAACAAAACTATCATTTGTCTTTTTGTTTTTTTTCTATTAAATGTTGGAAAAACTAATTCTGAAAATTCATTAAAAATTAAGGATGGTGTTCTAACAGGCTATAGAGGATTTAAAGAGGCAAAAACTCTTGATGTACCATCACAGATTATCAGCATTGGTCGACAAGCCTTCGAAGAAGATCGATACTTAAAAGAACTTAATATGTCAGATTGTGAAATGCTTCGCTTAATTGATTATGCAGCTTTTCAACGTTGTGAACTTTTGGAAGATATCAAGTTTCCTAAAAATATTGAGGTAATAGGAGCTTTTTCATTCAACTATTGCAAAAAACTTTTAAGCGTTGATCTTTCTAATTGTGAACACCTCACATCAATCAATGAATATGCTTTTAACAAATGTACAAGCTTAAAAACCCTTAAGCTTCCAAAAAATCTAAAAAGAATAGGCAATAGGGCTTTTTATAAATGTAATAACCTAAAAGAAATTGACTTATCTCATTGCAAAACTCTTGAATACATAGGAGAAAAAGCATTTGATTTTAGTCGCTCTTCTTCATATGAAAAACCTAATAGCGTAGTTATTAAGCTACCATTTAACGTATCAATTATATATGAAAATAGTTTTGGTAGTCGTGATTATTGCAAAGAACTTTTTATTCCTAAAAATGCAAAAGAGTTAAGGCAAAAAATCATTAAATCAGGCTTTCCTAAAGAAAGAATAAGGGAATATTGAATATAATTTAAGTTAGCCATAATTTATTATTTATAATAGTAACTTAAATATTCATTACTTGTTGTAGGCGTGTAGAACTCTCTACCCGTTCAAATCACCACTTGAGGTTTTAAAATGAAACGCAACCTTTTTTTATTGTTTGTTTTCTCTTTGTTTTGTAGTTTAGTGTACGCACAGGTTGAGCTACAACCTATTGCAGAGGTTAGATTATTAAAAAGAGAACCGATTACGTTAGGGCAATTAAAGATTCAAGTTGCAACACTTGAAAAAGGCTATGGAAGAAAACTATCTATAGAAGAAAAACGTAAAGTGCTTGATGGAATTGTTAATGAGAGACTTTTAAGGCAAGCAGCAGAAAAGGAAGGCATTAAAATTCCTGATTCACAGGTAAGTGAGTATTTTAACAACATGCTTTCCCAACAAGTTGGATATCCCATCACGGAAGCAGAGTTTGCAAAGCTAATAGAAAAAGAAACAAAACAATCAATGAATGAGTTTATGAAAGCTCAAACGGGCATGACTGTTGCAGAATCAAAAGAGTTTTTGCGTGGACAAATCGCAGTGCAGGTATACGTTGGACAGAAAAAAGGGGCAGATTTGAGTAAAATTGCAGGTCCTACAGATTCTGAAATTAGAACACAATATGACATGAACAAACAAACTTTTGTCCGCCCAGACACTGTTAAGTTGTTTTTAGTTGTAGTTCCAAAACAAAAAAATGCTCAAGCAGAAAAGGAAAAGATAGAATCTATTAGAACAAGAGTAGAGAAAAATATAAAAGTAATTGATGACATCAAAAAAGACTCTGGAGAGAAATCTGGCTATCTTGCTGAGTTTGTATACGCTGCAAAAACACAATTAGCAGCTCAACAAATGGGAATTACAATGGAAGCATTAGTTGAAATTTTTAAGCAGAAAATCAACTATGTATCTCCTGTAACCGAAATGTCCAACAATTTTCAGTTTTTTGTTGTTATGGAAAAATTGGATGTTAAAATCTTGACACTCAGTGATGTTATCGATCCAAATCAAACTACTACTGTTTATGAATATATAAAACAAATGCTGATAACTGAAAAACAAAGTGTAGCATTGCAACAAGCAATTCAACAATTAACAGAAAATTTAAGAATACCTTCCAATTTTAAGATGTTAAAAGAAGATGTTGCTTTGAATAAGTTATTGGATTGGTAGACTTTTTCCTAGAACTTAGGTTTATAAATATATTTGAACTTTAGATTTTTTGAAATAGGTGGTTTGTGTTGTTATGGCTCTAACTCGAAAGGTTGCTCGTATTTTGGCTTTTCAAGGTTTGTGTGCTTGGGATGGCGGAGCAGAACTTGATGATGTTCTTAATTATTTGTGGATTCCTGATGAAGAAAAACAAACACTTACAGATGAAGACTTAATTTTTCCATCTCTATTAATTAGAGGAACTATCGAACACATTGATGAAATAGATGAAAAAATCAAACCAAAACTAGAACATTGGGATTTTTCAAGATTGAATTTTCTTGATAAGGCTAATCTAAGACTAGGAACCTATTCATTATTATATCAAAAAGATACTCCGCCAACAATAGTCATCAATGAGGCTGTACGCATTGCACAAGAATATAGCACTGATGATGCTTATAAGTTTGTAAATGCTATACTTGACAGTATCAAAAACTCACTATAGAATTCACGCTTAGTATGAAGCGTCTATTTATTATTTTTCTCAATATAACTTTGTTGTTTTCATTTTTTTCCTGTAAAAAACAAGAAAATGCCAGTAAGTTTTTTTCAAGTCTAAAAGCAGTGGATACTCTCATACAACGTTCTGATAATGCTAAAGCATTGGCAAGCCTTATTGCATTAGGAAATTCCGCTACTGATTCAAAACAAGTTTTAAGTGTTGCAAAAAGGATGTTAAGCATACATGCAACTCCTGAAGCAATTAAATTTTTGCAAACTTCAATAACAAAGATATCCGACTCTCCTGAAATTGTTGCTTTGCTTATCGCAACTCTTATAGATTCAGGAAGAACTGAAACTATATCAGAATATGCTCCACTTGTGAAAAATACAGTTTATGCGACTCTTGTGGCAGAAGCTGTTGCAACAAGAGGAAATAAAGCAGAAGATTTGATTGCAGTCGATCCATATTCTTGGGAGCAAGCATATAGACTTACCTATAAGCAAGTTTTTTTGAAAATGGGAGCTTTATCTTTTTGCAAAGATGGAAAAATATCACAAGCAGAATTTTTGCGTGAGTCAATACCTACAGGTGAAATTATACAAGACCCTTTCTTTTGGGGATGCGTTTCTTTTGATTTAGGTCATTTTGACTTTATCTTTAAGAACATAAATAATGCAATTTTGAATGCAGAAAATGCTGGTGTTTTTGAACAAGATAATTTAGATGTTAATAAAGCTAGTCGACATCTACTCCTTGCAGCAGACGCTGCTTATTCGGTAGGTGATGTTGACGTTGCACGCTCATATTGGCAAACTTGTGCCGACCTTCCTCTTTCAATGCCTATTGCTTTATATAATCTTGCATTAACCAGCGAGAACGTAGAAGAAAAGGCACGTCTTTTTATTGAATGTATAGAAAAATATCCTAATTACTACCCTGCGATTTCTTCGTATATAAGACAGTATTTAATTTTGAAAGACAGTGAAGTATCAGATGAAGTTACTAAATATTTAGCAGAGCGAGGATTTTATTCCATGAAAATGGAAGATATCTATTTAGGACTTCCCAACATGGTTTATTCACCTGAAAAGTTGTTGGAAACTGCTTTAACTATTGAAGGTCATGATCCACGTATTGCAATTGAATATTTTAGATATAAGCATTATAAAAGCATTGACTTTAAGGCTGGCATTGCTGATATGTGGAATTTGTTGGCAAAATATCCTGAAAATGCAGACATAAAAACTTATGCTAAATGGTATTTTTCACATTGCAGAGATTTTAATGCTTGTTTTAGTGTTGGAAAAACAGGAAATGAAGCTCTTGATGCGTTTTATCTAGGTTTAGAAAAAGCTGTTCGCTCTTCAACTGATGATGACATTATAGATTCTTTTACTAAAGCTAGTGAAGTGCCAGAGTATCGAGTTTTTGCTACAGCAAACATAGCATATGTTTATTATCAACAAGGCTTAAAAGATAAAGCCATAGAAACACTTTCAACTGCCTCTTCATTAACTAATAATCCCATCATAAAAAGTAGATTACATTACCAGTTAGCATTAATGCTTTCGCAAGTAAAGTCTTATGATAGAGCTATTAGTGTATTAGGCTATGCAATAGAGCTTGATCCCGAAAACTACCCAGCACAAGTCTTATTAGAGAAGCTGAGAGCGTTAAAATAGCAGTTGCATTCACAATTACTACATGTTCATGCCCCAAGCCTAGCAACTTTTATATTTTACATGCTTCTTTTATTTCTTCTGCCTGTTTTTCTGAAATATGAAGGCTGTTTCTGATGTCGTCAATATCAGCTTTAGCCAGTTCTTCGATAGAAGAAAAGCGTTTTAATAACTCGCCTGCTCTCTTTTTGCCAATGTGTGGAAGTTTTTCAAAAACGGACGTGGTTTTTGCTTTGTTGTTTAGCTTACTAACTCTTGTATTGGAAAAGCGGTGCACTTCATCTCTAACACGTTGCAAAAGACGCAAAGCATAACTACGTCGTGGCAACACAAGTGGCGTTGAATTACCGGGAAAATATATCTCTTCATTCTTTTCTGCAAGTCCTATCAATGGAATATCTAGGTTTAAGGTTTTTAGTATTTTGCTTGCGACATTTACCTGTCCAATTCCACCGTCGATTAAAATTAGGTCAGGAAGCTCTGCATTTTCATTGATAAGCCGAGTATATCTACGTGCAACCGCCTCTTTCATTGACTTATAGTCATCAATAATGCCATCGGTGTTTTTAAGTTTGAATATTCTATAGTTTTTCTTATCTGGCTTACCGTTCCTAAAGTAGACCATGCCTGCAACCGTGAAATGCCCTTGTAAGTGAGCAATATCAAAACCTTCTATGATGTATGGCAGGTCTTTGCAATGAGCAATCTTTTGTAGTTCTTCAAGAGCTGGGAAATCTCCTGTTTGTCTAAGACGAGAAGTAATATCTTCTTTTGCATTAAAACGAGCCATTTCTAAAGCTGCATAATGATGTCTAGTTTCTTTTTTATTAAAATTATTATCAATCAATAATGAATCATCTCCCGCCTCGGCACTATACAAAGCTTTAGGACTACTTGCCATATTTGCCCTACCGGACTTTACTTCACCATAACCCACCTCTTCTGCAATCAACAAAGATGTAAAAAGTGCAACCTTTGCATTTAATTCCTTTGTAAGCCATTCTTGAGCCAGCTTACAATCTTCAGCAGCCAAAATGAATATATTTGGGGGAAGTGTGGTGGGGTCTGAATAATAAGACATAAAAAACTCAAGCATTGCTTCACTATCATTTTTAAGGGTTTCTGCACGATATAAATCTCTTCCTACAAGGCGACCTCCACGCATTTTAAGCACTGCAAAAGTTATCATCTGCCCCGAACTTGCCCAAGCAATGTAATCTCGTGCGGTAAAATCTAAGTCTTGCACAATGTTTTTATCAGAAATAGTCATAATCGCTTCTATATTGTTGCGAAGCGTTGTAGCCTTTTCAAAGTTTTCTTCTTGCACAGCCTGTTTCATTTCTGTTTCTAGAGTTTTGATTATACTCTTTGTGTTGCCAGCCAATATTGAAGTAATCTCTTTAATTTCTTTATTATATTCTTCCTCTGTTATTTTTCCGCAACAAGGAGCATTACAACGACCGATGTGATAGTAAAGACAGGGTAAACGTCGCTTTCTCACCTTTTTGCATTGATGTAATTTATAGTTATTTTTAACCATATCCAAAAACACATCCACATTGTTGACATTCGGAAATGGTCCAAAATACTTAGCCCCATCATTGTATATATTACGTGTTCTATAAAGGCGAGGGAAAGCCTCATTTGTAAGCTTCAACATCGGATAGGTTTTGCCATCTTTAAGGCTTATGTTATATTTAGGGCTATGTGTTTTGATTAAAGTGTTTTCTAATAAAAGTGCTTCATATTCATTTTGTGTTTTTATGTATTCGAGTGAAAATGCACTGGAAACCAAAAGCCTAGTCTTTATATCCTTGCCACCATTAAAATACGAGGCAAGACGTGCTTTAAGTGATTTCGCTTTGCCAACATAGATGATGAGCCCATCAGCATTTTTCCAAAGATACACACCACTTGTTTTTGGAGCATTTAAGGCAATATTGTGGAGTTTTTCAAAAGTGTTCGTCTTAGTATTTTCTTTGCACATTGTTTTATAGAAGCAAAAAGCTACTCGCCCATTATAACAAAATTATTTATTTTTGGTTATGCCGTGTTTTATGTAGGAAATAGCTATACTCTCCAAATATTTATTCGCTTATGAAGCTTAATAATTGTTTGTTTTAATAAAATCTTGTATAAATAACATAATTAGTATTGAATAATTTAAGGAGATATTGAAGTGGATTTTTTTTCAAATCAAGAAAAAGGACTACAAGAACGATATATTGAATTACTTTCAGTTTGTGCATCATTTTCAAATCTTTTTTCTGATAGTGATATTCCATTTTTATATTACAGGACTCACGAAAATATTTTTTGTGAGGCTTTTGAAGCAATAAATGTGGCACGTGATGATATTTCTATAGATGCAAAAAAACAAAACATTGGTATTGGCTTAAAAACATTTTTACATGCCAATGGAAAAACTTTTCAAAAGATTGCTGAATTTGATAAACAGTTAAAAGATGTATCTAATAAACTTGATTTTATAAAAGCAATCTCTGATTCTAGAAATAAACGTATAACATTTGCAAAAAATGTACATAATTTAGAGAATCTTATCTATCATCTAACAACTAGAGAAGATCATAAACTTCTTATATTTGAGGAACCTATGGATATGATAGATGTAGATAATCTTAAAATAAATAAAAGTAGTAATACTAGTATATTATTTAATGATGGTATAAATGAATACAACTTTAATTTTTCAAAAAGCACCTTATTAAAAAGATTTATATGCCCACAGTCTAGGGTAATTAAATCTTTTGAAGTTAATATACTAGAAAAACCATTTAACGTTCTCCTTAATTTTTATAAAACTATAGACACGTTTTTTCCTGAACCAAAACATATAAAACAAAAAGATTATATTGTTCTTCCATTATATAACCCACGAAACAGAGATGTTGAAAAACGATCAGGTTTGAATCAATGGAATGCAAATGGTCGCAAACGTAATGAAAACGAAGTTTATATACCTATACCATCATGGATACATAAAGTAAAAAATAATTTCTTCACTTATGACACGAATGATTATAAAACTTTGCCATTTGCAGTTATTTTACCTGATGGTAAAGAATTAAGTATGAAAGTATGCCAATCAGGTGGTAAAGCTTTAATGAGCAATCCTAACAGTCTTTTGGGAATATGGATATTAAGAGAAGTACTGAACATCCCTGTAGGAACTCCCGTTACAAGAGAACTATTAGACATTATAGGAATAGATAGCATTAAATTGACAAAAATGGATGCAAACACCTATAAGATGAGTTTTCTTAAAACTGGAAGCTTTGAGCTTTTTGAACGTATGTATAGAAGGAATTAGATGATGGATATAATTGGGTTTTTCTCAGGTGTGGGAGGAATAGAAGAAGGCTTTGCCAAGGCAGGTTTTAGTCCTATATGGGCAAATGAAATTGATCATACAGTTGCAAAAGTATTTAATGCAAACCATAAATGCAAAATAGTTGTAGATGACATAAAAAATATAAAACTAGAGGATATTCCTAATTCTATAGGCATTGTTGCCGGTTTTCCTTGTCAGGCTTTTTCTATAGCTGGCTATCAAAAAGGATTTGAAGATGATAGAGGGCAATTATTTTTTAATCTTGCTACAATAATAAAAGAAAAGAAACCCCAATTTATATTTATAGAAAATGTAAAAAATCTTGTAAGGCATGATAAAGGTAGAACTTACAAAATTATAGTGGATAGCCTAGAAAATGCAGGTTATTATATTAAAACTGACGTTTTGAATGCTTGTGAATATGCAAATGTTCCACAAAACAGAGAAAGAACATATATTGTAGGTTTCTTAAAAAAGGAATGTCGAGATACTTTTCATTTTCCCACCCCAATTCCCCTAACAAAAACTATAAAAGACATAGTAGATTTTAAAAACCCTGTAGAAGAAAAGTTTTATTACACAAGAGAGAAAACGAAGTTCTATGCGGAATTAGAGCATGCTATGAAAAAAGACGATACCGTTTATCAATGGCGACGAGTATATGTAAGAGAAAACAAGGCTAATCTATGCCCAACTTTAACAGCAAATATGGGAACAGGCGGACATAATGTTCCATTAGTTCTAACAAAATATGGTATTAGAAAACTCACACCTAAAGAATGTTTTGCATTTCAAGGTTTTGATAAAAGTCTTAAATTACCGGAAGAAATAAGACAAACATCTCTTTATAAGATGGCTGGTAATTCAGTAGTAGTTCCTCTGATTGAAAGAATTGCAAAAAATATTATAGAAAGCTTAAGAAACAACCTGAATTAAAGCAAGGCTACTGATGAGCTTCTCACTTCGCTCGGAATAAGGTGTTCATCCCGCTCGGAATAAGCCCCTTAGATAAGGCGGATCGAGACCATTAGATAGGGCGATCTAAGCCCCTTAGATAGAGCTATCTAAGACCATTAGATAAGGCGATCTAAGACCATTAGATAAGGCTATCTAAGACCTTTAGATAAGGCTATCTAAGACCTTTAGATAGGGCGGATCGAACGGTCGGAGTCTTGAGCGGGCGGGTTACTGCCAAAAGTTGGATTTTTTTATCCAGATATTGACCATCTTTCAACAAAAAAAAGGCTGTTCCATAACGGACACAGCCTCTACAAACTGAAAAACAACTTCCTATTTCTTATATCTTAAAATAGGCTCGCGAGCAGCTTTTGTCTCATCTACTCTACTAATAGGTTTGGTGTATGGGTAACCATGCACTTTTTCAGGATTTTCATATGCTTCTTTTTTGAGGCTAGACATAACTTCAGCAGTGTAATCAAGTGTTGCCTTACTTTCTGTTTCTGTTGGCTCAAACATCAAAGCTTCATGCACAATAAGAGGGAAATACATTGTTGGTGGGTGAATACCTGCATCAATCAATCCCTTAGCAATATCTAAAGCAGAAACTCCATGCTTGCCCTCTTTTTCTGTATCATGCTTTATATTTTCTAAGCTCAAAACAAATTCATGCATACAAGTTCTATCGAATTCTACCTTATAGTCCTTTTCAAGTAATTTTTTGAGATAGTTTGCATTAAGAACCGCATAGCCAGAACTCTCTTTAATACCTTCAGCACCAAGTGTAATTATATAAGCATATGCTCTAAGATACACCAAGAAGTTTCCATAGAAATTTCTTACACGTCCAATACTATCTGGGCGGTTAAAATCAAGCTTATAAGAGCCGTCATTTCCTACAACTACAGGCGTTGGTAAGAATGGTTCCAAAAACTTCTTGCAACCAATAGGACCGCTTCCTGGTCCTCCTCCACCGTGTGGAGTTGAGAAAGTTTTGTGCAAGTTTAAGTGAACAATGTCATAGCCCATGTCGCCCGGTCTTACACGTCCCATAATTGCATTTAAGTTTGCACCGTCATAGTACAAAACGCCACCTGCATCGTGGACAATTTTTGCAATTTCTTTTATGTGCTTTTCAAAAAGCCCCAATGTATTGGGATTGGTGAGCATTAACGCCGCAGTGTCGTCTCCGACAGCTTTTTTAAGCTCTTCAATATCAACATTTCCATCTTTATCGGATGGGATATTAACAATTTCGCAACCTACCATAGCGGCACTGGCAGGGTTTGTTCCATGTGCTGAGTCTGGAACTAATATCTTGTTGCGTTTATTGTCCCCTCTTTTTGCGTGGTATGCTCTTATAACAAGCAAAGCAGTAAACTCACCGTGAGCACCTGCGGAAGGTTGCAAGGAGAATGCGTCCATACCAGTAATTTCAGAAAGTTTAGCTCCCAAATCTCCCATCACTTCAATACAACCTTGCATACTATGCTCTGGTTGCAATGGGTGAATGTTTGCAAAAGCTCCCATAGAAGCTACTTCTTCATTAACCTTTGGATTATATTTCATTGTGCAGGAGCCCAATGGATAAAAACCATTGTCAACACCGTGTGTTCTCTGGCTCAATTCCATGTAATGCCTAACAAACTCAAGTTCAGACACTTCAGGAAGCTCCGCATCAGTTTTTCTTAAATATTTGCTGTCAAGTTTATATTCTGGCACTGTAAGCTTACCTTCATAAGCCTTATGACCTTTAACAGATTTTTCAAAAATCAATTGACTCATTACAATGCCTCCTTAATCACTTCAATAGCTTCATTCATACAACATTTACAAAGCTTCTCTGTAGCACACCACAAAATATGGTCTTCACAAAGTTTCAAGCCACCGAGTATACCTTTTGCTTCCAAGGCGGAAAGAATCTTGTCAACTTTGTGTCCTGTGCTTGTTACAAACTCATTAAAGAACTCCCCGTTGTTTACAACTTTTAGTCCGATTTTTTCCAACTCGCTTGCTAAATAGTGAGCATTGCTTAAAGAATTGCTAGCCAATTCCTTAAAACCTGTTTTGCCGTAAAAAGCCATAAACATTGAAGCTCTTAATGCACACAATGCCTGATTAGAACAAATACTAGAACTTGCTTTTTCACGTCTGATGTGTTGCTCTCTTGCCTGCAAAGTAAGAACGAAAGAACGTCTGCCTTCAGTGTCAACAGACTGCCCAATCACACGACCGGGTATCTTTCTGATATTTGCTTCAGTTGTTGCTATGTAGCCCAAATAAGGCCCACCTGCTCCTAGAGGAAGCCCTAGAGCTTGACCTTCACCTATGGCAATGGTTGCTCCGCATTCCCTAGGTGTTTTCAGAAGACCTAAGGCAACAGGATTACAATTCATAACAAATTGAGCTTTGCTTCCTTCCAACATTTTGCCTACAGCTTCGCAATCTTCAATTGTGCCATATCTATTTGGTTGTTGCATAATAACTGCTGCAACAGAGTCATCAAGTAAGCCTTTTATTGCATTGATATCAGTTTTGAATTGATCTTTTGGGATTGTAACAAACTCGACAGGTGCATTCTTTAAGTATGTTTTTGCAACCTCGATATAGCTAGGTTCCATACACTCAGAAATCAATACCTTTGTTTGTTTTTTACTCAAAGACATAACAATTGCATCAGCTACAGCAGTGCCTCCGTCATAAACAGAAGCATTTGAAATATCCATACCTGTAAGCTCACAAATCATTGTTTGATATTCAAAAGCAGCTTGTAATTCACCTTGATTCATTTCTGGCTGATATGGTGTATAAGCAGTTAAAAACTCTTCTCGAGATGCCATCTGGCGAACTGCAGATGGAGTATAGTGATCGTAAGCTCCAGCACCACGCATGATAGTTCTAAAAACAGTGTTTTTAGCACCTAGTTTGTTAAAATAACGTTCAACTTGGAGTTGGGTTTTACCCTCTCCAATATTAGGCAATGCACAATCTTGGCACTGCCCTTCATAAAGGTCATCGATGGAATTAACACCAATAACCTTTAGCATTTCTTTTGTTTCCTCAGGTGAATGAGGAATGTAGTTTGACATAAAGCCTCCCAATGTGTGGGCATAACAAGATGTGCCTTGCTATACCCAAAAACTACTCTTTAATTAAAAAACACACTACTTGCAAAGTTTTTCGTATGCTGAAGCATCCATAAGCTTTGAAGATTCTCCTGTGACCTTCACCTTAAAGAACCAAGAACCAAAAGCATTTTCATTGATCTTTTCAGGTGCATCTGCAAGTTCTTCATTCACTTCTACTACTTCACCAGAAACTGGGCTAATAATGTCAAACACAGCCTTAACAGATTCTACTGTTGCACAAGACTTATCAGCAGTAACGGTGTCTCCAACTTCTGGCAACTCAACAAACACAACGTCCCCCATTTCTCCTTGGGCATAATCGCTAATTCCAACTGTTCCTGCACTAGAATCAAACCATTCATGTGTTTCCAAATACTTCAACTCTTTTTTAATTTCCATAATTATCTCCTTAAATTATATTGGAAGTCCTTAAAAAGGACTTATCATAAATATTCCTACTCCCCTCTAATTTCTTTTAAGAAACTAGTAGGACAAATAACAGCCTTTAATTTCTTTCCACGAACTTCAATAAAGATATCAGTTTCTTTTACTCCTCTATCAATTCTGATATGTCCAATACCAATCTTATTCAAAGATGGAGAAGAAGTTCCTGTTGTTACAACACCAATTTCCTTATCCCCTAAAAAGACTTTGTCTCCTTGTCTTGCAATACCCCTATCAACCATTTTAAAGCCTTTTCTGATTTTTTTAGCTTCGTTTTCTACCAAAGCTTTTTTTCCAATGAAGTCTTCTTTTTCTAACTTGATGAATGGTTTTAGTGTTAGCTCTGTAGCCAAAGTCTCTTCATTCATTTCATGTCCATAAAGAGGCATACCAGCTTCAAGTCTTAATGTGTCTCGACAACCTAAACCACAAAGCTCAATATTATATTCCTTGCCAGCATCCATAATTTTATTAAACATTTCTATAGCATAGTCTTTAGGACAATAAACTTCATAACCTTTCTCACCTGTATAACCAGTTTGAGAAACAATTACCTCACCTTTTGGTGATTGGAATGTCTTGAATGTGTAATATTCTTCTGGAATGTCTTTAGCATCCAAAACTTTTTTCATCAATGGAATAGAATTAGGTCCTTGGATTGCAAGCTGAGCAATCTCAGTTGAACGATCTGTAAATTTCACGTCTCCTTTCAAATGCTTTTTAACCCAGTCAAAATCTTTATCATGATTTCCTGCATTTACAACAAGCATGAACTTTTCTTGGTTATAGCGGTACACGAGTAGGTCATCGACAATTCCGCCTTTTTCATTGCACATCAATGTGTAACGAACATCTCCGTCTTTCATACCTCTAATGTCGTTAGCAATTAGGTAATTAATAGCTGACTCAGCATCCTTACCTTCAAAGTAAAACTCTCCCATGTGAGAGACATCAAAAAGCCCAACATTGTTGCGTACTGCTAAGTGTTCTTGCACAATTCCTGCAAATTGAATTGGCATTTCATAGCCTGCAAACTCAACAAACTTCCCACCCTTTTCGTGTAAAGTTTCATAATAAGGTGTTCTTTTCATCTTTTTTCCTCCTATTCTATAACTAATAGAAAAATAAGTTCATATATATTTGAAATATATAATATAACTATAAATGAAAAATATATTTTTTTCAATTATAAGATGCTTGGAGTTGAAAATAATTCTTAACAGTTATTGCTAAATTTTCTGATTGGCTATTTCTAAATAAAGTATAAAATCTTCATAGACACTCCCAAATTTAGAAGCTAGTTTTTAACCATCTTTCCTGCTATCATAAACACCTAAACTTTTAGGATACAAGGCAAAGATATGGCAAAACATCAAAGTGAAAATACAGAAGAAAGTTTTATGAAGCCTCAAATGCAAATTGGAGACGAAAAAGATGCACCATTACGTCCACATCTACTAAAAGAGTTTCAAGGACAACAGAAGATTAAAGAAAATTTATCTGTTTTTATAGAAGCTGCAAAGGAAAGGGGCGAAAGCCTAGATCATGTTTTCTTGATAGGCCCACCGGGACTTGGAAAGACTACACTAGCTCAGATTGTGGCAAATGAATTAGGAGTTGAATTTAAAGTTACTGGGGCTCCTGCATTAGAAAAACCAAAAGACTTAGCAGGTATTCTTACAACACTTACTCCTCGCTCCCTTTTTTTTATAGATGAAATCCACAGGCTAAAACCTGCCATAGAAGAAATGCTATATATCGCTATGGAAGACTATGAACTAGACTGGGTTGTAGGTCAAGGACCAGGTGCTAGGACAGTGAGGATTCCACTTCCTTCATTCACTCTTGCAGGAGCTACTACTAGAGCTGGCATGGTGTCTAGCCCATTAATTAGTCGATTTGGCATTGTGCAACGTTTTGAATTTTACACATTTGAAGAACTTTCTTCTATAATAATACGCTCTAGCAAGATTCTAAACATCAAAATCAAAGAAGATGCAGCCTATAAACTTGCAAGTTGTGCAAGAGGCACCCCACGAATTGCAAATCGTCTCTTAAAAAGAATGAGAGATTTTGCCCAAGTTGCAGGAAAAGACACAATTGATAGCCAAACAATTGAATTAGGCTTAAAACAACTAAACATAGATAATCTAGGTCTTGAAAATTATGACAGACAAATCTTAAAAGCAATAATACAAAACTATGCAGGCGGACCTGTTGGAGCTGAAACATTGGCAATTTCTATAGGTGAGTCTCAAGACACTCTCGAAGACTACTACGAACCATACCTAATTCAGGCAGGGCTTTTACAAAGAACACCTAGAGGTAGAATTGTAACAGACAAAGCATACAAGGTGCTAGGCATCACAGCCGACACTCTCACAAAAGAAACAAACATGACTTTGTTTTAAAACAAAAAAGGCTACCGAAACGCTCAGTAGCCTTTGATATGATGCTTATTTTGTAAAATCTACAATAACATCGTTTTCATTTTCAATCGTTACTTCTTGCACTTTCTGGTTAAACACTACATTGTAGCTACCTGGTCTTAACCCTCTTATATCAGCACCAAACTTTTGTTCTTTTTTATAAGAAAGTGCCATACAAACCAATACACCAGTATTTTTATCATAAACATTTATTATAGCCTTATCATAAGGAACTTTTACTTTCAATGTAGTCTCAACATATTCTTTTCCTTTTGCTGGCACACGATTTTCTTTCACCATCTTAACTGCTTCATACACATTCACTCTTCCGTATCCATACCAAAATGAAAAACCATTCTCATTATACCTTGCAACTGCACTCTTATTATTAGTATCAATCTTATCAGCAGTTTTTTCTAAAATTGCAATAATTTGATTAGGAGTCAACTTTGGATTAAAAGAAAGTAGATATGTAACAAGCCCAGTAACAAAAGGTGTTGCCATAGAAGTTCCTGAGTTAGTTCTATATTTTTTTTGAGAGGAATGACCTAGACTTATAATGTTTAAGCCGGGAGCCACCACATTAAGCCATGCTCCATAATTACTAAATCCTGCTCTCCTATCATCATCACCAGAAGCTCCAACAGTCAAAACACCTGGATAAGCTGCAGGATAAGAAAGATGAAGTTGTCCATCATTACCACTAGCCACAACAGGCAAAACGCCTTTAGAAAGAGCATAAGATACTTGTTCAACTGCATACTCACTAGCTGATGGTTCTCCTAAAGAAAGATTAACAGGAACTGTTGCCTGCTCTTCTTGGCTCACTTGTTTTCTAACAGTGTCCACAAGATCCCTTAATGAACCATATATCGAATCTGAGCTTCCACCATTATCATTGATAGCCTTATATGAAATAACTCTAACATTTTTCCATGCAACACCTGCTATTCCTTTATCATTATTCCCTACTGCACAAATACTGCCTGTACAGTGAGTTCCATGCCCAGCAACACCCTCTCCTTCAATTTCAGAGTTTCCTGTAGTTATTTCAGTAATTGTTTTTCCATCATACCCGCCAAAGGCAGTTTTTAATATCCTAACAACCTTTGTTCCATCCTCATAAACCAAATCTTCATGATTGCCATTAGTCCCTGTATCGATAATACCAGCCCAAACTACATTCTCCCCATAGCCAAAATCTTTATATGAGCGTAAAGCTTCAGTAATTTCTAAAGCATACTCATACATATTACCTTCAGGATCTTTTTCAAGGTTACCACCAGAAAGCTCAAATGGTTTTAGAAAATTATTCTTTTTATTATAAGAATCTGTAATTTTCACCTTATAATCAGGTTCTGCGTAACAAACTCCATCTATATCTCTAATTTTCTTTAGTGTTTCAGAGTAGTTACCAAAAGCCTTCAAAAACAAAAACATTTCACCATCTGCAAAAGCTTTGTTTCTTTTTCTCTCAACAACATTCAAGTTTTTTAATGAAGCAACAAATCGGTCAAGTTCTTCATCATTAGAAGCTACAACTTTAACAATTATAGAAGAATCATAAACCTTTTCTTCATCATACCCATAAAATACTTTTTCCTGACCTTTCAATTGCTCATGTTTATTTTCTACATTCTCTTGTTGAAAATTATTAGAACAAGAAAAGATAAAACATAAAAATATTGAAATATATAAATATCTTTTCATAAATACTCCTTAGTCAAATTTCACACCAAATTGTGCATGTCCATTCCAAGCATTGTCGCCATTTTTGTAATCATTAACAGGAATAATAACTGTTACATTATCAGATTGCTTCATAACAATCTTGGCAGCACGGAAACTACCTACATCATCTGCACTTCCCCAATCACATACATCCCAATAATACACTAAACCTTTCTTATAAATAATCTTGTTATTCACAGCAATATTTGTATCTTTAATTGAAATAAAATCTTTTTTTATTTTCACAATGCCATTTTCTACATCCACAAGTATAACATCTTGTATACTTTTTCCTGAAAGACTTTTTAGCTTTTGAGAATAATTTGTGCCAACATATCTACCATTCTTTCTAATTTTATCCTCAGATTTTGCAAA
Organism: Treponema sp.; assembly: GCA_052169955.1. Taxonomy (GTDB): domain Bacteria; phylum Spirochaetota; class Spirochaetia; order Treponematales; family Treponemataceae; genus Treponema_B. The sequence goes on along the minus strand of JBQNBL010000002.1, from coordinate 148,205 downwards.
ATAAAGCTCAGGTTTTCCACCTTCATCAAAAACATACTTGAATTTTGAGCCATACAAACATGCTCCAATCCTATCTGTAATCAAAAGTCCTAGCTTCATTTCCTTAGCATTTTTTAGAGCCTTAGGATTAGAAAATCTAAAAATAAATTCTAGGTTTTTAGCTTCATTTAGTGTAATAGACCTATTCACAGGATGCTCAAGCAATAAAGTAGTACTCTTTGGCACTACAATTTCAACTTGAGTTGAATTAGATAAAGCACTCTTTTTACCTTCTGGTGTATATGCAACCACCTTATACTGATATGTTTTCTCATCTTCTAAAAGGCCATCACTATCATAAATTATATGTGGCTTATTTGGTGTAGCAGCTACTGCAGTTTTATTCACAACTCTTTTAACAAGAACAAAGTCAGTATTTTCTTCCACACATTTTCTATAAAGATCAAAACCTTTGCAAGGAATAGAAGAAGTGCCTATTTTTACATCAAAACTAAGCTCAGCAGTATAATGAGAACCTGTTCCTATTTCTTCATCTCTACCTACAGAATAAAGATTAGAAGCAGTAGGATATCTTAGGAAAGAAAGCTTCATATCAGAAACAGAAATTGTTGCTTCTTCAGTGCTTACATTTCCGTTCTTTAAGCGAATATGTCTCTCTGTCCTATTACTTGCAAAATCATAGACCACTACAACTACATCAATATATTCTTCCTTAACTAAAGAAATTGAAGAACTCGAGCATTTCCAACTAGATTCATAAGTTCCATCAGCTTTTTTGGAATTATCCTGAATGACAGTTGCATAAATAACACCTTCACTCATGTCAGCTGTTGTAGGCACAAAGCCTACACCAAGCATTGGATAAGGTGTTACCCCGCCAAGTTCTCCACAAGGTGCTTGACTTTTCACTTTAATAGAAACATCTTGCATTACACTAGAAACTTTTTCTTCTCCTTTAGCCAACACATCCGCTCCAAAATTTAATTCAAGAATTTCAGGTGCTTTTGCTATCTTTGTAATACGTTGCAATGGACGTTGCACTATTGGAACAATTATATCAGAACTACCAACATAATAAGAAATCACATCAGATGCTGCATAGCGAACAAATGAATACTCATCATTTTGTCCTTCCACCTTAAAATCATAATATTCATTTTTTTTAAGATTAGCCTCTGCTTTCCCATTTCTGATAAGAATACGTTTATTAGTTGATGAAGTCGGATTTTTTGAATTAGAAATATTTAAGTAAGAGCCATCAACACTAGAACCATTAACTCCATCCGAAACCACAAACTTCACTTTCACTTCATCAGATTGAGGAGCTTGCGAAACACTTTCTTCTGGATACCTTGTAATAAAAATTGAATAAGAAGTTTTAGTTTCACCGCCTTTAATTAGGTTCACAATAATATTGTTTTTTCCTTCTTGTAGCGTAACATTATATAAGGCAGTTGTACTTTGATTTTCTACACCATTAACAAGAACTTTTACCATATATTCTGAGGTTGCCAATACTTCAAGGCTCAAATTTTGCACATTATTATCACAAGATGGAAGAACAACCGAATTTTCTTTAGACATGAGTGGCAAAAGATTAGTTTTATCCGCCTCTAGTCTTAGAATCCCTCTATTAGCACTATTTTCTGAAAGACACTCAAAAACTAGATTGTAAGTCTTTCTTTTTACTCCCTTACTATCTTCAACAATTACCTCAATACCATTATCTCCGCTAGTTAACTTGAGATTGTAAAAACCATCATTAGGCTTTATTTCATCACCATTGTGCTTAAATGTGATTTTTGCTGTGTCTAATTTTGCCACAGCTGAAACTTTTACATTTGACTTTTCAGCTGGAAAACGTAAATACCTATGCGTAATCTCACCTTTACCATTACAGTACTCATCATTATTAATCTTAAAGCTCTTTAAGGTTAAATCTACTTTGCGATATATTTTTATTATGTATAACTTTTCACCTTCTTTATTGGAATTCACTGTAATATAAATTTCATTTAACCCAGGACTCAAAACTACTTTATATGTGTTGGGCACATTTGTTTTTTCAACTGTTTCGCCTCCATTTAAAACTCCAACTTTTGCATTAGAATTATGTGGAAGAACAAATAACATTGTTTCATTTTTACTATCTTCTACATTTGGATATTCATATATGGTACTATTTTCCATTCTTCCCAATATTTCTTCTCCATCTATCTTTAATTCTTTCAACGAAGATGACTCATCTTGTGTTACACTAGAAACTAGTTTGCTAATTCTAATTGTGTATTCTTTTTTATTTTTTGGATCTTTTTTTGAAGTAGAAATAATCTTAATCTTATTATCTCCATCTGCCAAATAAGCAGTAAAATATGGAACACGCCCTTTAGCAACAGAATGCCCCAATGTACTTACAGTGATAGAAACTGCATTTTCATTTTTTGGTCTTACCATTAAATCAACAGAAAACTTTTCAACATAATCAAAATCATAAAATAAGTTTTCATCTAGTTTAGACAAAATAGAAGAACCTTCACACGTCAATTCCTCTAAGCCAATATCTTCCACTTGCATTTGATGTTGCTCATTTTGCCCTTTGCAAGCAAACAATATAAACATGCTTAAACAAAATAATAAAAGTTTTTTCACATTTCCTCCTAAACGACACAAATATATTACATCATATCAAAATTATTTTATAGATATTACCAAATATTGTGTTTTGTAAAGATATTTATAGTTTTGAAAGTATTTCTGTGTGGTCTTCAAAAACAGCTACTGTATGTTCCATATGACAAGATATAGAGCCATCAGCAGTTAGCACTGTCCAACCATCTTTTTTACTAACAACACGGTCTGTCCCTATGTTAATCATAGGCTCAATAGCTAGCACCATACCGGGTTTTATTCTTGGATTAAACATTCTTTTCTCAACGTAGTTTGGAATTGCAGGCTCTTCATGAACATCAATGCCAACTCCATGCCCTGTATATTCATAAACTACTCCATAATTATGTGCTTTTGCATGATCATAAACAGCTTTAGAAATATCAGAAATCCTATTTCCAGCCTTGCAAGCTTCTATTCCCCTATATAGACACTCTGTCGTAACCTGCAATAACTTTAAGTTTTCTTCTTTCACATTACCAATAGGATAGGTAACACAAGCATCACTTATATAACCACCTAAATCTATGCCTATATCCATTGAAACTAAATCTCCATCTTTTACAATACGTTTTCCCGGAAGTCCATGAATAACTTCTTCGTTTATAGAAATGCAAGCAGCTCCGGGAAAATTCTCTCTATACCATGCTGGTTTACCCCCATGTTTTTTCATGTATGCAACACAGAATTTATCCAATTCTTTTGTTGTAATTCCTGGCTTAATCACTGGTTTTAATTCTTCAAAAAGCTGTGCTAGTAGCTTGCAAGATTTTCTAATTCCGTCTATCTGTTCTTTTGTTTTGATGATGATCATATTGTTACCTCTGCTTAATAAAGATGTTAGGAGTTTATAACTTTTATCTTTGTTTTTCTATATATTTAAAACACAATTGATTTTATTCTAAAAATAATTAAGCTATATAAGTGCAGAATGCCTTTTATAAAACTGTAATATCTTATCCCTATCCTATATTCAGAACATTATTGTCTTAGCTAGTACAAGAGAAGTACATTAGCTAATGTTAGAGTAGTACATTAGCTAGTGTTATGATTGTACCTTAGCTAATGTACTGACCCTAAACTGTACAGTTTAGGGGTGCGAAACTGCACTATTTAGGCATCGTAAACTGTACAGTTTACATATGCGAAACTGTACAGTTTCGCATATAGCGAAATAGCTATTCATTTTTTTTGATAATTTAACCGAAATCTACTGTTATGCTATCAACGTTTCAAAAGCTTAAAATCATTATTATCACATTCTTTTTTTTTAGTAATTTTTCTTCTTTTGCAACTCCAATAATAAATAAAGATAGCTCTAAAATATTTGAAAAAGACTTTTCTATAGGCTTGCAGGTTGATACGATTTATAAGCCAAACCCTGAATATATGAGCGAGTCCATATTGCCACATAATTTTATCAACTTTACAGGTTTTGAAGGGCAAGGAAAGATTTATATCAAAGCTAATAATGTCGAAAGCTTCAATTTGTATCTCAATGGTGTAGCAGTAGAGACTACAAAAATATGCAAAATGGGACAAGTTTTTCTTGACGTTTCTAGCGATTTAAAGAATGGTAGAAATATTCTATCTTTAAGCCAAATAAAATATATAGGAGAAATGGAAGAAAACACATATGTAAAGGTGAAAATCCCATATCCAACATTAATAAAAGGTAGTGTTAAAGGAATAAATGATGAGGGAATAAAAATACTAGAAACATTTATTGAAGAAGAAGTAAAAAATGGTTTTCCAGGTTGCCAATTATTCATTGCAAAAAATGGGAAGATTCTAAAAAATGCTTCTTATGGATATTTAAGCACTGTCGACAATTCTGGAGCTTTTCTTCCATTCAGAAAAAGAATAAGAACTACAGAAAAGACATTGTATGATATTGCAAGCAACACTAAAATCTATTCAATTAATTTTGCATTACAAAAGTTAGTTTACGAAAAAAAAATTTCTCTTGATGACAAGGTAGTAGACTTTTTTCCTTCCTTTACGGACTCAAAGAAAGCTAAGATTAAAGGAAAAGAAAAAATAACAATTAAAGATTTATTGCTCCATCAAGCAGGTTTTCCTGCAGGTCTACAGTTTCTTCAAAACAAAAAACTAAAAGAAAAAAAAGATGGCATCTCAAATAAAGAAGCTACACTAGAGATTATACTGGATGCTCCCTTAGTCTATAAAACAGGTACACATTCTGTATATTCTGATGTTGGTTATATGCTATTAGGACTTATTATAGAAAAGGTAACCTCTTCCTCTTTAGATGATTACGTACAAAATGAGATATATAAGCCTTTAGGTTTAAAACACATTATATATAAACCTTTACAAAATAATTTCAAAAAAACCGATTGTGCTGCAACAGAAATTGGTTTAGCCAAGAGAGCTATATGGAAAGAAGAATTTAGTATGAGTGAAAGTGGAGTGTTGCAAGGTATAGTCCATGACGGAAATGCTTATTTTGCTATGAATCAAGTTTCAGGTCATGCAGGTATTTTTGCTAATGCTGAAAGTATTGGAGTTTTAGGACAACTTATCTTGAATGGTGGCGGTTATGGAGATGTTAAGTTGTTTGATGAAAGTGTTACGGATATGTTTACCATTCCTCAAGGTGGTTTTGAAACTCAAAGTTTAGGTTGGAGAAGACAAGGAAGTGGATATTATTATTCTTGGGCATTTTCTAGACTTGCTGATAAAGATACGGTAGGGCACACTGGATGGACTGGTTCACTTACATTAATTGATAGAAAGGAAAATTTGATAGTGGTGCTTTTAACCAACGCAAAAAACACACCCATGGTGAAAGGAAAAGAAGCAAAAGGGCGTTTTGAAGGTGATTTTTATCTACTAAAGAACTATTGTGTGGTGCCTAGTTTTATCTATGCTAGTTTAAATAACTATAGTAGTGAACAAATAGACAACATGCTTATTGAACTTTTTGAACAACGCACAATTTTACACAAAAAGCATAGTTTATATCAAAACAAAGCTTTCTTAAATGACTTATATGCTCTTTTTAACACAATTAAACGTCTAAGTAGTTATTCCAGAACTTTCAAAGTCTTTTTAAAGAAAGAAGAAACAAAACAAATTTTAGACTACATGGAAGGAGTTTCACAATCATCTTAAAACTTTAATCATTGAGCTTTCTAATAAAACCTATTGTGTTTAATCTACCATCTTTATAATAAAATTACCATAACCTTACATTTTCAATAAAGTTATGTTATCCTATGCTTATATTTTAGGGAGAGGATATGTTCAAGATACACAAAAAATTAAAATCAACATATAAAGCTCTTTGCTTGCAACAAGGCATTGGTGCCATATTTTTGTTCATGGATGAATTTGCTGGTATATTACCTGTCTATTTTTTAGGTCTTGCATTAGATGAGTTTAAGCAAGGAACAATCACAAGCTCCTTTCTTTTTAGCACAATAGTAAAAATAGTAGGAATTTCGTTGTTTAGCTACACTATTTCTGTTTTATGGATGTTTTTTATTCATAATGCTGGAAACTATGGTGGCTATTTTTTAAGAAAAAAGTTTTTTGCTAGTCTTTTAACAAAATCTATGAATTTTTTTGAAAGATATACAGCTGGAGACTTATTAACAAGAGCTTCTAATGATGTAGACTTTGTTGATAGCTACTTTGGCGGAGGTTTTCTTTTATTAATGGATAGTTTTGCTTATCCTATAGTATATATAGGGCTAATGGCATATCTCACTTCATGGAAGCTTACTCTTGCAACTGTTGCTCCGTTTCCAATAATTACTATACTCTATTTCTTCACTTCGAATGAACTCGAAAAAAGAGCAGATGACACATATAAAAAATTTTCACTTCTTTCACAAGAAATATTAGAGATGGCAGAAGGAATAAAATTAATACGCTCTTTCTGCAATGAAAAAGTGAGACTCAATAAGTTATCATACAAGGTCAAAATCTATTTTGATGCTGTATATTTTAAAGCCCGACTAGATGCAATATTAAATCCAATAGTTAGCTTTATCACAGAAGTTTCAACAATAATAGCATTTTGTTATGGTAGTTTTTTAGTTTATAAGGGAGAAATTACTTATGGCAATTTAGTTTCGTTTTTTATATTTGTTTATATGTTTACATGGGCTGCAATGGCTTCTAGCTTTTACGTACAACTATATAAATCTGCACTAGCTTCAGCCAAACGTCTAGTAGAAATATTTAATGAAAAAGAAAAAGAAAATACAGGCACAAAAGAACTTAAAAGCATTGAAAGCGTTGAATTCAAAAACTTTAACTTTAAGTATGGCACTGAGATGCAAAAAGTGCTAGAAAATATTTCACTTAAAATAAATAAAAAAGAAAAAATCGCAGTTGTAGGAAAGACAGGCTCAGGAAAAACAACACTCATTCGCGTCCTTCTTAATTTATATGATATGCAAGAAGGTCTCTTTATAAATGGAGAAGATTATCGCTTATTCTCACCTACCTCTTTCAAAAAACAAATTGCCTATGTAAGCCAAAGAGAACAGCTGTTTTCAGATACTATTTATAACAATGTTACTCTTTTTAATCCTAGTTATACCGAAGACGAAGTGAAAGAAGTATTAAAAATAGCTCATCTTGATGAAAATTTCCCAGAAGGAATAAAAACAAAAATAGGTGAACGTGGATTAAATCTTTCAGGAGGACAACGCCAGCGTCTTTCTATTGCACGAGCTTTAATCGCACAGCCTTCACTCTTACTTTTGGATGACGCTTTTTCTGCAATTGATAATAAAACTTCCACAAAGATTATTAACTCTTTTAAAGAATGTAATATTTTTGAATCTCTTATTCTTGTTACGCATAAACCAGCAATTGCAAAAGAAATGGATAGAATTATTGTGTTAGAAGATGGCAAGATAAAAGAAGAAGGCACTCATACAGAGCTATTAGAAAAAGGTGGTTGGTATGCAAATGAATTTTTATCTCAAAAAAATGAGACTATGGAAAAGGAGGAATAATAAGAATGAATAAAAAAACTATTTTTAACTTTTTATTATCATACCTAAAAGAAGTAAAACTCCTTTTAATTGCTTCTTTTATTGCTACTCTCGTGTATTCATTATGCGTAGCCTATATTCCAGAAATTCCTGCAAAAGTAATTGATCAAGATATTAAGAATATAGAAAATTTAGGAAAGTTTCTATTTAACAATGCTATGCTCTTAATTGTTATAGTGATAATTTTTGCAATAACAATTTATGCTCGTCATCTTTTATTTAATGCTCTAGCAAACAAGGTTGCAACAAAAATACAAATGGATTTAGCTAATCACCTACTAAGTCTTAAAATGAATAGCTTTAATGAAATATTAGCAGGAGATATAACAAGTAGATTTTGTAAAGATATAAATAGAACTCGCTCTGTATACGAACTAGCTCTTCCAGCAATTATGGATAGCATTATTTTACTCACAGTTTTATATATCAGGCTAGGTTTTCTAAACATATATATTTGCACTATAGGCTTAATTTATTTTCCTCTCATATACTTACTCGGAAAACTATCTTTAAAAGTCACTGTGCCACACATAAAAAATTACATGAAGCATACAGGTGAGATGACTGGTTTTTTGAATGAAAGCATAAAGTCGATGGAAAGTGTTCAATCTTTTGGAAGAAATGAAGAATTGGCAAAACAATTTGATTTATATTCAAAAAGAATGTATGAAGAATACCGAGCTAATTTATTTCTTACAGGTTTTTTTTCTTGGAATATCGTTGTAAGAATGAGGCATTTAGTTGATATCTTGTTGCTTATTGTTTTTGGTATCTTATATTTTAAAGGAATAAAAGCTCCTATTGGAACACTTTTCATTGCAACAGCATATAATGGAAGAGTTTTTAAACATTTTTTAAAGATATTTATGGAGCTTTCAACCATACAAAATGCCTTTGTTTCAAGCTCACGTGTTTATCAATTAATGAGTCTTGAACATGAAAAGGATGATGGTGAAGAAGTAATAATTAAAGAGGGGAAGGTTGAGTTTAAAAATGTTGCTTTTGAATACAAAAAAGATGTACCAGTTTTGAATGATATAAGTTTTGTTGTGAATCAGGGAGAAACTGTAGCCTTTATTGGAAAAACAGGTTGTGGAAAAAGCACTTTGATGAATTTATTGCTAGGTTTTTACGAAGCTAAAAAAGGGAATATCTTTATTGATGGCAACAACATAAAAGAGATGAGTCTGAATAGTTTAAGAAGTGCTATAGGTATAGTTCTGCAAGAACCATACTTATTTGAAGGCACCGTTTTTGATAACATTTCTATGGGTAGAGAAAACATAACAAAAGAACAAGCTGTTGAATATTTGGAAGCTGTTGGAGGAAAAGGGATTATCGAAAGAGATGAAAGTGGTGTAATGCAAAACGTCATCGAAAATGGCAAAAACTTTTCACATGGAGAAAGGCAGATCATCTGCTTCGCACGTGCATTATCCTTTAATCCAAAGATATTAGTATTAGATGAAGCCACCTCAAATATTGATTTTGAAACAGAACGCTTCATAACTCGTGGTATTGAAGTATTGAAAAAAGGAAGAACTACATTGATTATAGCCCATCGTTTGCAAACAATAAAACATGTCAACATGATCTACCACATAAAAGATGGTATAATTATAGAGAAAGGCAAATTTGAAGAAATTAAAGAGTATGAGATGAATTAAATTCTAGCCTAGATGATATTGTATGGTTGAAATCCATTGGTATTATTTAACAAAGAATATTATATTTTCAACAGTTGAAAGTTCTGTTATTTTAGGTAGTTTTAATAGAATATTTAAAAGACACTGAAAGCAATTTTTAAGGCAAAATATTTAATTTTAAAACATAAATATTTTCTTTCTATTGTTTATGCCAAGTACTTTTAAGTTTTCTTCCAAACTTAAAGTTTGATCATAATTAGCTTTTAATTGCTTAATAAAACAATTCATAGAAAAATGTTGATATAAAAATAGCTTTGAAAGAGCAGTATCTTTTATCTCGTTTTTGAGTGTTTTAGCATAAATGCTAAAAATGCCTTTTTCCCCCAACTCACTGTAACCAATAATCCACAATGGACAATTAAATGTCTCTTGTAAATTTAATGCCAATCTTGCTTGCCATACTTGATCTTTTATAAGGAAGCTTTCTATATTTTTGTCTTCTTTAATGAGGGTTTTTAAGTTTAAGGTTTTAGGTGTATGCAAAACACTTTTGTTTAATATAATCACATTCTTTCTAAAATCTATTTTTAATTCTTTGTGTCTTGTAAAAAAACCTTCTGCAATTCGTCCCGATTGCCCTACTAAGTAACGTTGATTTATATGTTTTTGCTCTTCTTTCCCAGGATTATCCCCAACCAAAATGAGATGTATTTCATCTTTTTCTTCTATTAAATCTAAACTATGGTTATAGACTATTGGAGTTTCTATATCATATGAAATATTTATATTTAAAATATTTTTAATATGTGTTTTTAAAAATGATTTTGAATTAGTTAAAGGTAAGGCAGGTGGAGAATATTCTTCTTCAAAGTGATGTAATGATTCTATGCAATAACTTTTAAGGCTATTTTTAATTTCATTTAGTTTTTTCCATTTTTGATTTGTCATAAGAAAAAAAAGACCGACAGGTAAAAGGAGGTCAAAACCTGTCGGAAAAACTATAAAGGAGATTTGTAGATAAGTTCCTAGTACCCCATTAGTCGCTTATCTATGCGATACAACAGATATAGTTATTCAATAGTTACAAAATAAATTATCTGTATTGTGAATATTTTTTATTGAAATCACTTGTGAAAATGCAAAATATTTCTTGTAAGGCACAATTATAAGCTATTGGTTTTCATATTTTTCGATACTATCCGACAGATGTTCTAAAATAATGCCCGCATCTTTAAACATTTGAATTGAATCTTTTGCGTCATGATATCTTTTTTCTGCTACTACTCGCACAATTCCACAACTAATTATTAGCATTGCACAAGTTCTACACGGAGTCATCTTGCAATATAAAGTAGCTCCATCAATAGAAATACCACGCCTTGCAGCTTGGCAAATTGCATTTTGTTCTGCATGAACGGTTCGTACACAATGCTTTGTTTGCGAACCATCTTCATGTTTCATTGTTTTGAAAAGATGCCCCACTTCATCACAGTGAGGCAATCCTCTAGGAGAGCCAACATAGCCTGTTACTAAAAGCTGATGATCTTTTGCAATTACACAGCCAGAACGCCCTCTATCACATGTAGCTCGTTTTGCAATTGCACGGCATACTTCCATAAAATATTCATCCCAACTTGGACGAGTGTATTCAGTTTCATCTATTTCTTTCATTTTATAGCTCAATTTAATATGGTTTAAACTGCTGTTTCTTCTTTTTCTATCATGTCTAAATAAGTGTTGTTAATGAAAAAACGTGAATATTCAACTAAAGCAAAAGGAGAATAAAAGCCCATTGTCAAACTGCTTAGAATAACTTGACCTAAAAGAAAGCCTGCTCCTCTACCAATTGGTTTTACAAATCTAAGATGACCTGTAATATTTCCATCAATCTTTTCAACAGTGCGAGAGATAAAATACTCATAAATATTGATCATATAAGCACCAATGTAAAAACCAAAAGTAACTGTAAGAAGCATTGTTTGTCCCAAATAAAAGAGGATTGCACTAGAAATATTGATGTTTAATGAATATGTGGCATTTTTCCTTTCTGAAGCCATTTTCAAGTTGACTGCCCAGTTGATTGTGAATACTTGCATTGCACAAACAGTTGTAATCAGAGCTATAAGTAAGACAATGCTTATAGGAAAGAACATCACACTCATTACTCCACCATATTTAAACACAACAACAAATGAAAGCACTAGTACAAAGGCAAGAACAAACATAACTACAATAGAGACTACAATGAAAGAAAACAATTGAGAAGCACATGAAGAAAACTTAAAGCTTTTATGCCCTTCATACTCAATATTTTCAACAATTTTATCTATAATTGCTTTATAAGCCCATGGTAGATATATGCAAAGAGTTAAAATACTGAGGAGAATATTCGCTAGAATGACAGAAAACAGAGAATTATAATTTAAATCTGTGCTAAACTTTTTGCCATCTAGGGAAAAAGTATTTATGAAAACTAAAATAGCCTTAGAATACGCTGCTACCATCAGAAAAACCATCAGAAATAGTTGAATTATGGAAAGCGAAGCTATAATAATGCCTAGGCCTACACCATCATTGATGATATATGATAGTGGAATACGTATAACAGTTATAAAAACATTTACTAACATTGCTCCCATGTATAAGCCCATCCATCCATCAGCAGTAAAATTAGTATTAAATCTTTCGGTTTTGTAGCCATTTTTAGCTTCCATAAGACACCCCTACTTTTATGATATATGTAAATTATTATAAAATAATAATTTCTTTTAATCAACTTAACGAAGTTATGGAAATTTAACGATATTTTCCAAAATTTTCTCTAATTTTATGTAGTCCAAAACTATTGAATAAACCTCTTTTTTTTTGCTAGTATGCCCAAATGATGAGATTTTATTATTATCAATATTTTATGTTTGCATGTAAGGAGATTTGTTTATGCAGACGATAGAGGCGTTGGGTAAGTATACATTTCAACATTTGCTGGAAAATAGTGTTAAGTTATTTGAAAAACGTCCAGCAGTATCATTTGCTAATGAAGCTCCTATAACATATGGCGAATTTTATAAAAAAGTTAAGCAGACACAAAAATTTCTTACAAATTTAGGATTAACTTCAGGAGACCATGTAGCGATTCTTTCTCCTTCTTCTCCTTTTTGGGGAATTACATATTTTGCTATCGTGCTTATGGGCTGTGTAGCTGTTCCTCTTTTACATGATTTCACCGAAAAGGAAATTTCATCTTGTCTAAAACATTCGAATAGCAAGGCTCTTTTCATTTCAAAAAAAATGCTACAAAAGATTCAAAACATGAACGACGTTGGAATCATAATTGATATTGAAGATTTATCTATTCTGAAAGGTAACATTGTAAATGATAAAGAAAGCCCTGCTTATCTTTGCAATGAAGAAGATTTAGCTTCCATAATATATACATCAGGTACTACAGGACGTTCTAAAGGTGTTATGTTAACTCATAAAAACCTTGTTTTCACTGCAATAGCAGGGCAACAAGCACAACGCATCAATTGCTATGACACAGCAGTTTCGATATTGCCTATGTCACATGTCTATGAATTCACAATTGGTTTTGTAATGTTTATTTTGAACGGTGCTTGCATTTATTATTTAGGAGGACCTCCAGTTCCTAGAACATTATTGCCAGTTCTTGCAAAGGTGAAGCCTCAATTTATGCTTGTAGTTCCTATGGTCATAGAGAAGATCTATAAGCAAAAGGTATTACCATCCTTTAATCAGCCAGGACTTATAAACAAGTTGTATCAAAATAAGTTCACAAGAAAAATGCTTTGTAGAATCGCAGGTAAAAAGTTAATTAAAACTTTTGGGGGAAGATTAAAATTTTTTGGAATAGGTGGTGCAAAAATTGACCCTGTAGTTGAAGAATTTATGCGAGAGGCTGGTTTTCCATACTCTATAGGTTATGGACTTACTGAAACATCTCCATTGGTTGCTTTTTCTCCTGTAGGAAAAACAAGACCTGGTTACCTAGGTTGGTCGATGGAAGAAATTCAGGTAAAAATTGATAATCCTGACCCAGAAACTGGAATTGGAGAGTTGGTTGTTAAAGGGGATAATGTTATGAAAGGTTATTATAATGATCCTGCTTTAACAGCAGAAGTTTTTACTCAAGATGGTTTTTTTAAGACTGGAGACTTATGTTCTATTGATAAGAAAGGCTGGATTCGATTAATGGGGCGTTCTAAAAACATGATTTTAGGAGCAAGCGGAGAGAATATATATCCTGAAGACATTGAATTTGTGATTAATCAACATCCGCTTGTTTCAGAGTCATTGGTAATTGAAGGTGAAAATTCTTCTTTAGTAGCTTATGTTAAGTTAGATGAAGAAAAGATTAATGCTCAAGTTGCAAATGAAGTGGCAGGTGGGAAAACATTTTCTGAAAATATTCAAGACATGGCTTTAGAACTTTCTGATGCTCTTGTTTACAAGAAAGAAGAACTATTGAACGAAATTAAATTTTTTATCAACACCAATGTTAATAAAATGTCTAGGATTGATACTATTAAGGCTGTTTCCGAATTTGAAAAAACTGCAAGCCAGAAAATAAAAAGATATCTTTATTCAGTTCAAAATAACAACAAAAAAGAAGATAAAAAGGAATAGAATTTTAAGAACTGCTAACTAAAGCACTGTGGCTAGCTTAGCTTCATTGGATTGCAGGCGTATTCACGCCTGCAACATGTCAAGCCCTAAAGGGCTTGCGATGTAGGGAAATTCATTGGATTGCAGGCGTATTCACGCCTGCAACATGTCAAGCCCTAAAGGGCTTGCGATGTAGGGAAATTTATTGGATTGCAGGCGTATTCACGCCTGCAACATGTCAATAAACCTATTTAGTCAACTGGTTTTAAATTTTCTATGATTTTATAATCTAGCTTAATAAAAATATTTTTTTCATGATATGGTAGTACAGTTCCTATCTTTGCGTTTTTAGCACGTCTAAGATTTTTTGCTTCAGTCTTGTATAAATCTGCCGCCCCTTGTTTCCGTGCTTTTGAATAAAAAACTGCTAGATTTCCTGCTGCAATCAAGACTTTTTGTGGAACAGTTTTATTAGCCCCTTGTGTTTTAATAAAAACAAAGCCACCAGGATAATCTCTTGTATGAAGCCATGTATCGTTTCCACGTGCATAATGACGCAATAAACTATCATTTTCTTTACTAGAACGTCCAACCAAGATTGTCCAACCATCAACGATAAACTTCAAGCCTATTTGTGTTTTATTTGATTTTTCTTGAGAATCTCTTTTTTTTGCTTTTTCTAAGAGACGCAACATGGCAATAGAATTAGGTTCTTTGCATATTGCAGAAAGCTCTCTTTTTAGGATAGCTATTTCGGCTTTTAACTTTTCAATATCTTCTGTTATTTTTTTTGCTCCTGAAATAGCTTTTTTATATTGAGTATAATACTCACCAGCATTTTCTTGTGGGCTTTTTAGAGGATTTAGTTTAATCAAAATATCACTATTAATTTCATAATCAAAAATATTTATTTCGCTAACCCCCTTATGTATGGAAGATATGTTACTAATTATGAGGTCTCCAGTGTGTTTTAAATTGTCAGCTTGAAGAAAAGATTTATTTTTCTGTTCTAATTTGTCTATTAAATGTTCAATCTTTTTTATTTTCCCATTAAAAAATTTATTTGCTTGTTCTATTAAAGCTATTTGAGAAACTTGTTTTGAGCTCTCGTTATATTCTTTCTCTATTGCTTCGTTGAATGAAAAATTATGATCATATTTTCGCACTTCAAACATATTTTCTGAGTTTTTCTTTTGTGGAGGCAAAAACTTAAGCTTTGCTATCTCTCCTTTACTTTCTCTTCTATAAAATACATCAATTATAATATCATTTTTATCTACTAGAAGAATGTTTGAAGCATTACTCCATAGTTTAATTATTAATTTGTATTCTTTATCTTCCTTCAGCAATTTTAAAATCACTATTCTATTCTCATCAAGTTGGAAGGCTTCTGATATCCTTGCACCAATAATTCGAGAACGCAAAAGTTGAACAAATCTCATCATTTTTTCTTCTTTTAGCATTTTATTTTGTATTGAATGTAAACGACATTCACCTGAAAGCAAATTGATATATAGATATAGAATATTTTGTTTATAAAGATGTAAAACCAATGAGAAATGTGTAGGTTGAGTGATTTTTTGAATATAATATCCTTCAAGTTGTAATTCTGAAAGAATTAAAGATATTTCTTTGTTATTTAATGACATGCGTACCATGATACAATGTTGTAAGGAAAAATTGAATATATGAAAATTAATTTTAATAAATAATACCTACCTTAAACATTACAACATAAATTAAAAACATCAAATATGTTTAATTATTCACAAACCTCACTTTAAACATAGTATTATATATTCCATATATTTATGCTATACTCAGCCCCCATTCAAATAAAAACAGGGAGCAAAATATGTTTTCCATTCGTAAAAAACTAGTAATTGTGTTTGGCACATTAATTTTAATATCTGGAGCTATATTAGGACTTATATCCATAGCTGTAGCAAGGAGAGCTGTAACAGAGAAAATAAAAGAACATCTAATTGATAAAGTTAACACCACTTCCGAAATTATTCAAGGAAAAGTAACTGCTTTTTTTCAACATCTTGGGGGAATTGCACGGAATCCAATTTTGCGTGATCCAAATGCAAGTAGAACAGAAAAAGTAAGATATCTTGAAAGAGAAGTGCGTTTTAACCAAGTTTTACAATCTCTTGAAATAGCCAATATGCAGGGAAGGAGCTACACCTCAGACAACACTTTTTATTCTGTTTCTGAAACAACATGGTTCAAGGTTTGTTCGAAAGGAGGTATGTTTCTTAGCGATCCTTACAATTGCCCTAGGACAGGTAGATTCATAAGCACTTTTGCTATTCCTGTTTATAGCAATGAAAATAATATAATAGGAATTTTATCTGCTTCCGTTTCAGGATTTTGGACTAGTGATGTTATAAAAGAGATAGTGATTGGAAATACTGGTTATTGCTATGTAGTGAATAAAAATGAAGACCTAATTGCACACAAAAACAGGTCATTGGTAGAAAAAAAAGTTAATGCAAGTGAATTATCAAAAACAAATTCAAAATATGCCTCTTTAGCAAACTTTCTTCAAAAAGCTATCAAAGAAGAAAATAGTTCTATTGGTTATTACACTCATGATGGCATGTCTTATATTGCTTCATTTGCTAAAATTAAAAATGCCAATGGTCGCACTATTATAATTACAGCTCCTATGAGTGAGTTTATGGGTTCTGTTTCAACACTGCAAAATTCTATGTACATTGTAGGCATCATCATAATTATCATTTCTATGGTTATTGTATGGTTTGTTGCTATAGGGCTTGTTAAACCTGTACAAAGTGTTGTTAAGGCTCTTCAAGGGATAGCAAAAGGAGATGGAGATTTAACTGTTCGTCTTAAAGTGCAAGGAAGAGACGAAGTTGCCCAAGTAAGTCATTATTTTAATAAAACAATTCAAAAAATTGGTAGCACATTAAATATTGTAGAAAAAAATACTAAAATGATGGAAAAAGTTGGAGATGAACTTAGCACTAACATGAGCCAAACAGCTAGTAGTGTACATGAAATTAGTGCAAACATAGAAAGCATAAAACAACAAGCAGTAATTCAAGCAGACAGTGTTAGCACGACTGCTTCCACTGTAGAACAAATTATAAAAACAATTAAAAACTTAAATGACAGCATAGAAAGTCAAGCTGCAAGTGTAGCCCAGTCTTCTTCATCTATAGAAGAAATGGTTGCAAACATTGCTAGCATAAGTAGTACACTAGAAAAAACAGACAAGGTAATTAAAGAGTTAAGCGATTCAACTGCAGATGGAAAAACTACATTGCAAGAGTCTAATTCTGTTACAGAAAAAATAGCTGAAGAATCAGGCTCCCTAATGGAAGCTTCCACTGTGATTCAACACATAGCTAGTCAAACAAATCTTCTTGCAATGAATGCTGCAATTGAAGCAGCTCATGCAGGAGAAGCAGGAAAGGGCTTCGCTGTTGTAGCTGATGAGATTAGAAAACTTGCAGAGGAATCTAATATGCAAGGAAAAACTATAACATCAACTCTAAAAACACTTTCTACAGGAATTGAATCTCTATCTGAAGCATCAAAAATTGTGGAATCAAAGTTTAACACAATCTTTGAACTATCAGAACAAGTAAAAGAAATGAGTGGGCGTGTAACAGAAGCTATGCATGAGCAATCCAATGGAAGTAAGGAAGTATTAATTGCCATTAGAGATATTAATACCATCACAAACGAAGTTCAGGAAGGTTCTGCGGAAATGTTGCATAGCAGTGAAAAAGTTGCTTTAGAAATGAAGCATCTTGATAAATTAACTCATGCTATTACAAGCAGTATGAATGAGATGGTGTCTGGAGCTGTTCAAATTAGTAATGCTATGCAAGAAGTTTCTGAAATTACACAAAAGAACAAAAATAGCATCAAAAATTTAACTCTTGAAGTTTCTAAGTTCAAAGTTTAAATATTCTGGAAGAGATAAAAAACTTATCTCTTAAAACATTTTAATAGATTTTATTAACAAAAACCGATAAAGTGAAAAGTATGAAAAAGTATATTTTTCTTTTAATTTTTATTGCACAGTTGGTTGTGGTTCAGGCTCAAAGCCCTACACATATATGGAAAGGAAGTCCCACTTCGGATGCTTGGTCTCTTTCTTCTAATTGGGACTGTGGTAGTAACCCTGTTACAGTACCTGATGGAGATTCTATTGTTGAAATTCCTGTTATTTCTCCATCAAATAAGTATCCGAAGCTATCAGGACTTTCTCATGCAAAAGAAGTAATAATAAAATCTGGAGCAACATTAGATATTTATCTTTACAAAATTATCAAAACTGATAATACTCCCTGCAAAATAATAAATAAAGGAAATTTGAGGCTAGTAGGAACGGAAGAGCATGCAACATGGTTTAATAGAAACTCTATACCTGCAGGTGATAAGATTTCATTAGAGAATAATTGCACAGTTATTTATTATGGTTCTCCTACAGCAGATATCTTTGAAGGACCATATAAAAACTTAATACTTTCTCGGAGCGTTTCTGCTAGTAGCCTAACAGTAGAAGAAATTACAAAAATAGATCAAGCAATCAGTATCACTTCTGATAATCAGCAATATATTGGTAGAGTAGAAGCCGAAGAAGACGTAAGTTTTGGAACAAATAGTGAAAATGCTACAATCAAATTTGAAAATGAAATACTTGCAAAAAATGTTGCTACAAACACATTTAAGACTATCACAATAACAAAAGGCAATGTAACAGCCAAAGAAAAAATAACAGCTCATAAATTAGATGTGTCAGGAAAGTCTTTTTTAGCAGAAAAAGTAATTGAGTTAGAAGATAGCTTTGAATGTAAAAGCAAAAAAATTGAAACAAAAGGCTTACTCAAAGCAAAAAATATCAATATTACATCTTCCTCTGATGAATGGATTAGTCATAATATTGAAATAACAGATGATATTACTCAAGATGGCAAGATATGGAAGTGTAATGGAGTAGTTCAAGCTAAAAATATAAATGTAGGTGCAACATGTAATAACTGGACTTCTACTGGCAACATAACTGTAGAAGAAAACATCTCAGCTGATAACGTAAACTGGAATGCAAACTCAGGGAATATATCATTTAAGCAAAACTTAACAGCATCTAAACTAGAACAATTATCTGGAAAGGTTATAGCTAAGGGAACAGCACCTCAAAACATAAAAGCAAAAACTATTAAAGAGCTTGAAGTAATACAAACTTCCTCTTCTACTTTAGTAAGTCTTAACCCTATAACTCAAACGATAAAAAAAGTTATTAATAATGGAACATTTACAATTTCTGTAGGAGCGAATGTAATTATTTCAGAAATAGAAAACAAGAGTACAGCAACATTTAGTTCCGTTACCACAACACTTACATTGGGTAGCTATATTAACAACGTTGGTACAGTAAATATTTCTAGTCTAAAGCTATTGCCAACTGGAAACGTTGTAAAGATTGAAGGAAATAATGTTGCAAATAAAACGAGCATTGCTAGCCTTTCATTTGAAGCAGGTGGAGGCAAAACACTTCAAATTAAAAATAAGATTGAAGTTACCTCTAAATTAAACCTAATAGGAACTAGCAAGACAAGTCTTCTAAAAGTTGAAGGTGAAAATGGTGGTATTTCTGTTTCATCTTCTTTAACGGGAGAAGGAGAATTTTTAACTGTAAAGACTAATATTCCTATTGAAAATGGAACATACAAGACAAAAAATAGTCAGCCTGAAGGTAGTGAGAGCGATATACAAGCTGGAAAACCAGAAAACTGGATATTTAATAAAAGTCTTATAGGTTTAACTTGGAAAGGTGGAGCTACTTCCTCTCCAACTGATTGGACTAAAGATAAAAACTGGATTCCTAGAGCAGAACCTGATGAAGAAAGTGAGACGCTCATTCCTGCAGGAAGAACTTATTATCCAGTTTTGACTATTGATGTAAAAGCAAAGTCTGTAGAAATTAAAGCTGGAGCTTCTATTGATTTGGCAACATTCCAAATTTTAACTATAAGTAGTGCAAAGGCTAAAGTAAATAATAGTGGGCAACTTTCTTTTTCCGGTACAAATGCACAAAGAGCATGGTTTGAAGCAGGGAATATAGAACATAAAATTGTACTAGAAAATGGCTCAACAGTTGCCTATTATGTAGGAGCTACTGATGCTATTTATGCAGGGCCATATAAAAACTTAATACTTTATCGAAATGTTTCTTGTAGTAGCCTAACAGTAGAAGATATTACAAAAATAAATCAAGCCATCACTATAACTGCAGACGACCAGCAATACAAAGGCAGAGTTGAAGTAGCAGAAGATGTAAGCTTTGCAACAAATGCTGATAATAAAACCATCAAATTTGAAGATGAAGTAATTGCAAAAAATAATGTTACAAATGTATTTAAGACTATCACAATAACAAAAGGAATAGTTGAAGCAAAGAAGAAAATAACAGCCGATGTGCTAGACATCTCAGGAAAATCATTTTTAGCAGAAAAAGAAATTGAATTACAAAATAACTTTGAAGGTAAAAGCAAAAAAATAGAAACAAAAGGCTTACTCAAAGCAAAAAATATCAATATTGCTTCTTCCTCTGATGAATGGATTAGTCATAATATTGAAATAACAGATGATATTACTCAAGATGGCAAGATATGGAAGTGTAATGGAGTAGTTCAAGCTAAAAATATAAATGTAGGTGCAACATGTAATAACTGGACTTCTACTGGCAACATAACTGTAGAAGAAAACATCTCAGCTGATAACGTAAACTGGAATGCAAACTCAGGGAATATATCATTTAAGCAAAACTTAACAGCATCTAAACTAGAACAATTATCTGGAAAGGTTATAGCTAAGGGAACAGCACCTCAAAACATAAAAGCAAAAACTATTAAAGAGCTTGAAGTAATACAAACTTCCTCTTCTACTTTAGTAAGTCTTAACCCTGTAAGTCAAACAATAGGGAAAATCATTAACAATGGAATTTTTATTATCAATGCAAATACAGATTTAACAATCACAGAGATTAATAACAAAACAAATGCAATATTTGCCAGTAATGCAGAAATCAAATTAACAAAAGAATTAGTTAATGCTGGCTCTTTAACAATATCTACTCTTTCTCCTATAGGTAATGTTGTAAAGATTGAAGGAAGAGCTAACCCAACTGATACAACAATTAGCAATTTAATTTTTGAAAATGCTGGTGGTAAAACTCTTGAAATTAAAAATAATATTAATGTTTTAGGACACTTAAAGCTTTCAGGGTTAGATGCTACACATATTTTGGAAGTAAAAGGCCCTGGTAAAATACATTTAGCTCCTTTTTTCAACGATAAAGGTAAGTTCCTTCACATATATACAAATATTCCTCTTGAAGGAGCTGTTTGTACAACAGAGAAAAGTAAACCCATTGGTTCTAATGCTGAGATTCAAGCTGGAAAACCTGAAAACTGGATATTTGATGATCCCATTATGCCTCTAACATGGGAAGGAAGTATTGATACTAGTTGGGTAAATAGGGATAACTGGAGACCCAAAGGTTTACCAACGGAAGAAACAGAAACAATTATTCCCAAAAATAAAACGAATTATCCTTTGATAGTAACTACTGATAATGCAAAAGCAAAGGTAATAGCAATAGAAAAAAATGCTATGCTAGACCTATCTACTTTCTTGATTAATACATCTAGTTCAAAACTTAGTAAAGTAGAGAATAATGGTATATTGAAACTTGAAGGAAATACTGCACAAAAAGCTTGGTTTGAAGCTTCTAATGCTCAGAATAAAATTACCTTGCAAGGTGATTCTGTCGTTCTCTATTATGGCAATTCTACTGATAATATCTGGGCAGGGCCTTATGAAGGCTTAACACTTCTTCGTAGCATTACAGCTTCAAGCCTCACAGTTAATAAACTAACAAAGATAGAAACTTCTAGTTCAATTACTTCTGATAATCAGCAATATATCGGTAGAGTAGAAGCCGAAGAAGACGTAAGTTTTGAAACCAGTAGTGAAAATGCTACAATCAAATTTGAAAATGAAGTACTTGCAAAAAATGTTGCTACAAACACATTTAAGACCATCACAATAACAAAAGGCAATGTAACAGCCAAAGAAAAAATAACAGCTCATAAAGTAGATGTGTCAGGAAAGTCTTTTTTAGCAGAAAAAGAAATCGAATTAGAAGATAACTTTGAAGGTAAAAGCAAAAAAATAGAAACAAAAAGCTTACTCAAAGCAAAAAATATCAATATTGCTTCTTCCTCTGATGAATGGATTAGTCATAATATTGAAATAACAGATGATATTACTCAAGATGGCAAGATATGGAAATGTAATGGAGTAGTTCAAGCTAAAAATATAAATGTAGGTGCAACGTGTAATAACTGGACATCTAGCAATAATATCACTATTTTAGAAAATATCTCAGCTCCTACAACCCAATGGAATGCTACGGGCGGAAACATAAATATCTTTAAAGATTGTAATAGCCCAAAATTAGAACAAACCCAAGGAGCATTAATATTAAATGGTAATGGAGAGCAAAACCTCACAGCTAAAATGCTTAATAGACTGGAAATGCGAAATACTTCTTCTCCAGATGAAATGAAGCTTAAAATAGAAACGGTGAAAGAATTTATTTTGGAGACAGGTAAAGCAAGCCTTTTACAAGATTTAATTATAACAAAAGAATTTGCTAATAATGGGGGCATTTTTGATGCTTTCACAAATGAAAAGCTAGTAACTCTAAAACCTATAGATACGGATACGCTTACAATAAAAGGAAAACTTAACATATCAGGAAATCCAAATCCTCCTGTCGCAGATACAGGCACAAAGTTTTATCAATTGCATTGCGAAAACGCTGGTGGCAAAACCTTGCAGTTCACTAATGCAATTGAAATTCTTTATGATATAAGCCCTGAAGGCCTTGCTCAAGATAAGAAGAGTTTGATATTGGAAGGTGCAAGTGCTTCATCAAAATTAAATATAAAAGGAAATGGTCAAATATGGTTTAACAAAACTCCTCCGTTCCCAAAGCCAAAAAAAGGTGGCAAGTTTTTGCATGTTGCCTCAGGAGTGCAAATTAGAGGTGGTTGCTACCGAGTTATAAGCAGCACTCACGATAAACCTTCTCCACGAAACTGGATATTTGAAGAATATGCACAAATTGAGTCAACATTGGCAATTAATGGGACGAATGAAGTATGTGTAACATTTTCTAATAAAGTTGCAAAGCCTATTGCAGACTCCTTAAAGGTATCTTTTCCTACGTCTTCTTCATTTACTAATATGACATCTATTTCTGTCTCTTCATATCCAAAGGGAAGTAATAAAACTGAGTCTGAGAGCTGGTTTTTTCAATTTGCACAAAATTTAACTTCTGAAATGTTCTTGGAAAAACAAGCAGTTATTAGTTTGGGAGAATCTTCACTTGACTTTATTTTTGAAAAAGAAAACTCAGATGCCTACCCATTTAAAAAAGGTTATATAAGCGATATAGGTTTGAACTTAGTTAACCCTAGTTTGGCAAAAAATACAAAGCAAATTCAGATCTTTGATGGCACAAAAACACTTCCTTTTATTAACACATCTCTATTTGTTGATGTGCCTCAGGAATTAGATGGAAAGCCATTAAAGCTATATATAGATACCAAGCTTAGTAATAAGTATTGGGTGCCAGACAAAACAAATATTCCTTGGCAAAATGACTTTAAAGTGAAACAGAATGAAAATAAAAATGCAGCAGGTCTTTCATTTGATGTAGGAAAGTCTACACCTGATAAAAAAATGTTTATCTTGCCTACTAGCATTCCACAGCTAAAGGCAAATGCAGTTGCAGGCTTTATGCTATCTTATGACGGTTTACCTTGTGCAAGGCTAAAAGATCAAAACGATATATTCTCTTTTGATCTATGGAAGTTTGACTTTATTGGGACTATCTTGCAAAGAGCCGGAGTTACAGTTTTAAACAATGTAATTAATGTCTCGCATGATCAACAAGTAGGAATAGAAATTACCACAAAAGAAGCTGGCACATTAACAGTGCAGATTATGACACTTGACGGAAACATTGTTAAAACTTTTGTGAATGATTATAGACCGGGTGGTAACTATAGTTTTTATTGGAATGGTCGAAATGAGGCAGGAAGAGCAGTAGCTCGAGGAATGTATTTTGTACGTGTTTCAGGAAAAGACGTGGACGAAGTGCGAAAAATCTTAGTAATACACGATTAACTTAATTTATGAGTAACATTACATTTTTACCGGGCAAAGCATGGCTTTCAATACCTAAATTTGAAGGCCATTTATATGCTGAGCTGGATATTTCAAAAAATAACTCGTTTGGCAATGTTTGTATATATGACGACATAGTATATAAAGAAGGCATAACAAAACAAATATTTTGGAAAAGGCTAGAAATGGAAGAACCTTTTATTGCAACTTTTTCTAGTATAAGTGAAGCCAGTAGCATTCTTAAAAGCATTCAAAGAAACTGGGCAATGTATCCATACAAATGCATAAGAAGGTCGGAATTAATCAAGCAAAAACTTCCATTTATCAGTGAAAAACAAAAACAATTTCCTTATGTAATTCCAAATGCACCAATGGGAATTTTTACATTACTAGACGAAAATACACTATTTGCTTCTGCCAAAACATCAAGTCCATTTCCTTTGGGATGTTTACATTTTATGGAAGATAAGATAAATCCACCGTCTAGGGCATATCTAAAATTGTATGAAGCTTTATGTCTATTCGATTATTACAAAAAAGCTTTTTATCAAAATGAAAAAAAGGGGATTTTTCTCAAAGACAAACCTTTTGAGAACATAACATGTATTGATGCTGGAGCCTCACCTGGTGGTTGGACATGGGTATTAAATTCCCTTAATGCCAATATCATTGCAATAGATAGAGCTCCTCTAACTCATTATTTACAAAACAAGAAAAATATTAAGTTTATAGCACATGATGCCTTCACCTTACCTCCTTCATATTTTGGCAAAGTCGACTGGGTTTTCTCTGATGTAATCTGCTATCCTCCACGTCTTCTTGAATGGATAGAAAAATGGCTAGATTCAAAACTATGCTCTCAGTTTATCTGCACAATAAAA
Source organism: Treponema sp. (assembly GCA_052169955.1). GTDB lineage: Bacteria > Spirochaetota > Spirochaetia > Treponematales > Treponemataceae > Treponema_B. The sequence goes on along the minus strand of JBQNBL010000002.1, from coordinate 123,110 downwards.
ATGCAAGCTGAACCTGATATGAAAAGCATTCAAAGTTTCGCAAATATTCCCAATTCGAAGATAGTAAGCCTAACTACCAATAAGCATGAACTCACATGGCTTCATTGGGAATAATGAGTAAAATAAAAACTTGCTATATCAATCTCCTCAATGATTACTAATTGCTTGCCAGTTTATATAATTTTTACTCTTGCAAAATGACGTGCTATAAATATAATATCATTCATGCAAAATCATAATAATGAAGCAAAAACTTCAAATGATAACCATATTATTTTATTGCTAGAAAGTCTTTTGATAGGAGCTATAACAGGTCTTGTCATAACGCTTTTTCGCTTTTCAATTAACCATTTAGAAAAACTGGTTAATTCAGTCTTTCAATATATAAAATCTTATAACATTCTATATTTATTTACGTTAATTCCTATTTTTGCCCTTTTTGGACTAATAATGGGCTTCATTATCAATAAATATCCTATGATCCGTGGAGGTGGAGTTGCTCAAATTGAAGGTGTTTTTATTAAACGACTAAAACTTTCGGTTTGGCCTGAACTACCATTAAAATTTATTGGTGGTGTTATGAATATAGGCTTAGGGCTTTCTATGGGAAGAGAGGGACCTTCTGTGCAAATTGGGGCTTATATAGGAGATGCTATCGAAAAAATCGGAAAACGTTCCTTTACAGAGAGAGTTTGTCTTATCACAGCGGGAGCTGCAGCAGGCCTTTCAGGTACATTCTCTGCTCCATTTGCAGGCATTCTTTTTGCAATTGAAGATTTGCACCAATACTTCACACCAATTCTTTTAGCTTCTGTAATGGCTGGCTCTTTTGCTTCAGACCTTGTTGTCAGCTTATTTTTAGGAAGAAACAATGCATTCACTCTAAATGTTGCTTCAAATCTTCCACTAAATAACTTTGCTTATCTAATAGGACTTGCTATTTTAATTGCAATCATTGGTCATCTTTTTAAAAAATCCATTTACACATCTCAAAATATTTATAAAACTCTGCATCTCCCATTAATATTCAGGCCTGTAATTCCATTCCTCCTAGTAATTCCTTTTTACCTTCTTTTTAAGTATGTAAACGGAGGAGGAGATAGTTTGATAGAAGCTATTCAAGAACACAACTTTCCCTTATACATGCTTTTATTGTTATTATTTGCAAAGTTAGTTTTTACAGGATTTTCAGCAGGTTCTGGAGCAATTGGAGGAATCTTTGTCCCATTGTTTGCATGTGGTGCTTTAGGAGGCTTGATATATGCAAAAATCTTGGCTAATTTCAACCTTTTAGACCCAGCATTTGAAGAAAGTATGATGATTTTTGGGATGGCTGCATGTTTTGCTACTGTAATCAAAGCTCCACTAACCGCTTGTGCAATTATTATTGAAACATGCGGAAACTTTCACTATTTAGGAGGATTAATTCTTACCTCTTTAGTAGCTTATGCAACAGCTAATTTAATTGGTTCAAAAGCACATGATGAAGTCTTACTATCTCAAATATTAAAAGAAGAAGTTTTTAATGATAATGATATAAAGCCGCAATAATCCAATAAATAAAAAATAGCTTACAAGAAACTAATCTTGTAAGCTATCAAAACTTAAAAAAGTTTATTTCATTAAAGCCAAAGCTCCCATTGGATCCCATGGTTCAAGCTCAACAAGAGGTTTCTTTAATGCGTCAAGCCATTTTTTTTCAACAAACTTTTTTTCTACCATAATTTGATATGTATATTCATCAAACCATTTATCAGACATTGAGAAAATACCTTTTTGTCCAACTTCGTCACCCCAAGAGTTTTCAATTTGCCATTTAATTGGCTGTCCTTTTGAATCAAGATCAACCCCTGTAAGCACCATAGCATGAGTTAAAAGACTATCACCATAATCTAGCCTTTCTTCTTTTGTAAAAGTTGGAAGCTCCCCAATTGTTTTTTCATATGAATAAATATCCATATCCATAATTCCATCTTTTCTACTGATATAAGGCCCCATATCACAACCAAACCAAACAGGTTGCCCTGCTTTAATAGACTCTATTGCAGCTTTTTTTAGAACATCTATAGGTACATTGATGTAATGAATTGGTTCTGCTTCTTTCACAGTTCCCAAAAACTTAACTGTATAAGCATTTCCGTAAGGTTTATCTTTGGTTGGTGCGTTGATTAAGCTAATTTTTTCATCCAAATTCCAACCTACAAAGTCTTTGAAAAATTGTTGAGGAGTGAGATTTTCAACCTTATGAAATTTCTTATCCTTATCTTTATATTCAAAATCGAATACCTCAGGCACTTCACCCAAAGCTTTTACTAAAAAGCTATAAATATCCTTTAAGAATGCTTCCTTTTCCTTTCTCAAAGCATCTATCGACTTACCTTCTGCATGGCCACTTCGCAATATATGAGCATATTTACGTAAACGATGAGTTAATTCTGTCACCATAGCACCTGTATCAGAAGAGTGAAAGGTTTCAGGCATAACATATTTTGGCACTACTCCATATTTTTTTAATAGTCCTGCAAACATATCCCATTGACCACCATCTTGTACAGGATTACTAAGTAAGTGAGCCAGCAATCGTCCATTAAGTGGCTCATTCAATGTTTCCAAAATACTTTCAAGAAAATAATTTGATTTTTCTAGCTTATCCCAAAAGAGTGTATAGTTCTGAGAAAGTTCAAAAGTTTCCATATTGCACTTTTCCATCACATTAACGCGTGCCGCATTCAATGAAGAAAACATCCAACAACGTCCGCTCTTCTTTTGGTTGGTTATCTCTCCACGTTTTGTTTCGTTAGAAAAGAAAAAATTATGCTTTCTTTTTACTTCATTTGCAAATGATGCCTCTTGAATACCTGTTTTAGCTATTGCCCCAGCAACTGCCAAATTGACTGGGTCTTTTTTGTATGAGTTGTAGAAGTCTTTCAACATTTCTTTTGTTATTTCCATATTTGCCTCTTAAAATAATTAATTTTGAAAAAGCATGGTTGTCCTAAAAAAAAAGCACATCCCTGCAGTGATGAGTTTTTTAAAAAAATAATCATGTCCTTTTTCTATGTTAGCGTAAGTATACTTAAATTTAAAACTTTAGTCTATAAAAAATAACATAATTAAAATTCTATAAGATAATTAAGAGTGTATTTTCATAAATCTAAAATTAAAAACTATGTTCATTAACTATAATAGTTTATTGTATGCAACATATTAAAAATATATACTCTAATTTGAGGTGCAAAAAATGGAGAAAATAGAAAACCTAATAAATGAAAAAGGTAAAGACTTTGATTGTTGTTTTGTTTTTCCTTCTTATATTTCACAAAGAATATGCTTTGCAAAAGCATTGGAGATGACAAATCTCTCTACAATTCCTTCAGAACTTTACATCAGCTGGCAAGTTTTTATAAAGGATCATGTATGCCTATGCAAAGACAAAAAACCTGTCACAGAAACTATTAAGCACCTTTATGCTGCATATATAATGGATAAAAATGCAAAAAAGGCAATAAAAGGAATGCCCATATTTAGTTCCTTAATTCCTGCAAAATATGCAAATGATAGCACTAATTTTTCAACATGGATTTCTTCAATCTTACCTAATTTAAATTGCTTTTTAGAAAAAGACAATAAGGATGAAGAACTGCATGACTTACACATCCTAAGCTTAGCCTATTCAAAGTTTTTAGCTGAGAATAATTTATATGAACCAAAATGGCAAGAAAAAACATTTAATGCAGATAATAAAAAATACATAATAATATACCCTGAGTTAATAGACGACTTTTACGAATATGAAGACTTCTTAAAACAGTATCCACAAATTGAACTTTTTCGACTAAAACCTTCAAATAAAGAGCTTTTACTATATGAATTTGAAAACACAAGACTAGAAATTAAATATGTAATTTCACAAGTTGAAGAACTACTTTCTAAAGGAATTCCTATAGAAGACATAGCATTGAGCGTCGCAGACATTGAAAATCTTAAACCACACATAATAAAAGAGTGTAGCACACGTGGCATTCCGATTGATCTATATTCAAGAGAAAATATTAGCAAAAATGGTTTTTCTATCTTTTTTGAAGCAATAAAAAATATTGTAGAAACTCATTATTCCTTTGAATCCATAAAACAATTATTTCTCAATAAAACAATTTTATGGAAGGAAAAAGAATTTGTTAAAAACCTTCTTGAATTTGGCATTAAGCATAATTGTGCGTATTCATGGGAAGAAAATGGAAGGTGGAATAATGTTTGGCTAGAAGCATTCAACTCAATTTCAATGTATACAAAAGAAGAACTAGCCACAATAGATATGTTCAAAGAGATTAAAACAGAAATTGAAGAAATTTATTATGCCCCAACGTTTTCACTAATGAAAGATGCAATACAAAAGTTTTATTCTAAATATATGGAAGAACAAACATTTGAAATAAATAAAAACAAAAAACAAAATGAAACTATTTTTAAAATTATTAGAGATTTATGTGAGACAGAACTTCAATTCAATTTTTATTTTGATGAGGCAAAAATAAATCGGTATAAGTTTTTCTTATCCTTACTAGAAAAAAAAGAATTTAATTTAGAAATTAATGGAAAAGGCTTGAGTATTTTTCAATATGGGGTTTCAATTGCTACTCCATATAAATATCACTTTATCATTAACTTAAACCAAAACGATGGGAACATTGTTGTTGGAAACTTTAGATTTTTGCGAGATGATAAAAGAGATGCAATAAGTATCAAAGATGTTGATTTAACTAAATATATTATTTTCTCTTATGCAAATACAGAAAACGTTTATTTTTCATATTCAAAAAAACTTTATCAAGGTTATGCAATAGCCCATAGTGCGTTCAAAAAAATAAAAACTATCAAAGAATATCACAAAGAGGATTCTTTTTATAACGAAGAATGCTACTTTATAGAAAAATATCATCAACTTAATAAGATATATCAAACTCAATTAGAAAAAATAAAAAAAGCGAAACATTTTGATGAAGTCAATAAGTTTTCTTTTTTAGATGAAACATATAATAAAAAGCTACCTTCATTATTTGAAAAAATTGAGAAAGTCCAATATGAAGATAAGCACATTAGAGTGAGTGCAACAGATTTAAACTCTTTTTTTACTGACTGTCCTGCCAAATTTTTTATGTCTAAAATATTAAGAATACAAAACAAAGATTTTAAGGCTTCAATGGCAGACGAATATATGATTGGCAATATGTATCATGCAATTTTAGAAAAACTTTATAAAAGAATTATGAATGCAAATATTATTTTTAATAAAGATAATTTAAGCACCTCGTATTCAACATTTTTAGATGAGGCATTCTGTAACACTTTTGAAGAGTATGCAAGAAAATATGGACCACTTTCCAAGCCTTTTATGAACGTTATGAAAAAGCAAATTATAAAAGTAATTAAAAATGTTTTATTTCTTGATGCCTCATATTTTGATCGCTACAAGCAATATATAGTGGAAGGAAAATATCAGTTTTTAGAGAATGATGTTTTATATTATGGAAAAATAGATAGAGTAGTTGAAGATGAAGATGGCTTTGTTATTTTAGACTATAAAACAGGAGAGGTTAAAAATGGTGCAAAGATAGAAGATGATATGTTAAAAAATTATCAAATTCCTTTTTATGTGTTATTACTAGAAACTATTGAAAAAGAAAATAAACAAGAAAAGGTAAAAAAAATTAAAGCAGCTTATTTCCTAGAGATAATTGAAAATGTGGCTCATAGAGTGATTAAAAGTGAGACAATCAAAGATAATAAAAGAGCAGGTAAAACTAGAGAAGAGTTTGAAGAAAATATAGAAATATTAAAACAATGCACAAAAATATTTTGTGAAAGAATAAAAAATGGAGACTTCACTGCTAAAACTAGGACATTCGAAAATTGCAAAGATTGTAAATTTAAACATATATGTAGAACCAATTTCAATGTTAGGGGAAGATGATGAAAAACTTTGATGAAGCTATACAAGAGTTTAATTCAGAACAAAGAGAAGCTATAAAAGCAAACAAAAATACTGTTGTATCTGCAGGAGCAGGTTCAGGAAAAACAAAAACACTTTCTGCTAGATATGTACGTTTAATTATCGAAGATAAAATGAAAGTAGAAGAAATCCTTACACTCACTTTTACGAAAAAAGCTGCAATTGAAATGTATGGAAGAATATATTCAGAACTACAAAAATTTGAAAGCAACCAATACGCAAAAAAAGCTATAGAAAATTTCCAAAAAGCAAAAATTAGTACACTGGATTCATTTTGTAATTCTATTTTAAGATATAGTTGTAGAAGTTATGGAATCCGTCCTGATTTTTCTATAGATGAATATAAATCAAAAAAAATAGCAAATGATCTTGCAATATCTTTTTTCCTAAAAAAAATAAATGAACCTTGCCTTAAAGAATTGGCATCCTCTAAAGATATAAAAAAAATTATTTCTAATCTCTTTGTCAAAATACTTTCCAATTACGTAACAATAGCAACACCCCTTGACTTAACAAAAATATTAGAAAAACAAAAAGAGATTTTAAGATTAAACCTTGATAAAATAGTTAATAGAATTAACGAAATTATTGAAAGCATAAAAAATTTAGAAGACTCTAAGATTAAGATGATAATTAATGCAAAAACAATAATCAACGATCTTCCAGAAATATATGTTGAAAATATAACTAATAGCGAAAACAAAGAAAATGAAAAATTATTTGCTTCTTATTACTCCCTTGCAAAACTTACTTTATCAAAAGGCAAAGATGAAACAGAAATCTTATGTAAGGAACTGCTTAAAGATTTTAGAATTGCATTTAATGATCTTATAAATATATGTAATTATAACTTATCGTTAGTAGAGGAGACTTTTTGCCTGCTAGATGAGTTACAAAAAGAATACATAAATGCAAAAGTCACACAAGGTATCTTAACTTATAATGATGTATCTTATCTTGCTCTTGAAAGCCTAAAAAATGATATTGAACTAAGAAACTTTTATAAAAAGAGCATTAAAACAATAATGATCGATGAGTTTCAAGACAACAATCAAGTGCAGCGTGATCTTCTTTTTCTTTTAGCAGAGAAAAAAGAAAAAATTGAAAAAACTATACCATCACCAGATGAACTAGAAGAAGGAAAACTTTTTTTTGTTGGAGACGAAAAGCAATCTATATACGCATTTAGAGGAGCTGATGTTTCTGTTTTTAGAATTTTAATAAAAGATTTAAATAATGAAATAAAACTTACTAAAAACTATCGAACAGAAAAACCTTTAATTGACGTTTTTAATGCAATATTTTCATATGTTTTCTATTCAGAAAAGAATATCAATGAAGATATTCCTTCTTATGAAGCCACTTTTGAAGATATCAATCACTTTCAACAAACCAAAGGATTAGATGCAGATGTAGAAGTGCTATATTTTGATTCTTCACTCTTAAAAGATAAAAATACTAGAAAGATTTATTTAACTGACACAGACACAGAAGCTTTCTATCTCGCAAAACGCATAAAAACTCTTTATGAAGAACAGTTTCAAGTCAGAGATAAAACAACAGGAAAACTTAGAAATTGCACATGGTCAGATTTTGCTATTTTACTACGTGCGTCAACAAATCAAGGATACTATGAACGCTACCTTAAAATGTTTGGAGTTCCATATACTGCAAGTAGTCAAAAAAATATTTTTAACTATGCTCCAATAAATGATATTTATTCAATGCTCCGCCTAGCTGTATACCCAGAAGATGAGTTTTGCTATGCACAAGTATTAAAAACACCTCTAGTTAATATTAGCGATTTAGGCTTTGCCAGAATAATTATAGAAAAAAAAGATATTTTCAGTCATGAACTTGACAATGTTTTGGATGAAAATGATGTTTCTTCCTTTAAAAGAGGAAGAGAAGTATTTGAAAAAGTAAAAGAAGCTTTAAAAACAAAAAATAATGCAGAAATTATCACAATGCTTAGTTTTGAATATCGTTATTTGCTCTTATCCAATAGTAACTATCAACATTTTATAGAGCTCTATGATTACCTTTTTTATTTGGCAACATTATCTGATCAATCTAATATGACTCATTTTGAATTTGTTGACCTATTGCAAGATTATATAACATCACAAAGTTATGCTTTGCAAGAAACAAAAAAAGTAGAAGAAATGGACATTCCTGTTAATCAAAAAAAGGATAGTGTGAAGATTATGACTGTCCATAAAAGTAAGGGACTGGAATTTCCAATTGTAATCATTCCCAACTGTGAGAATAATGGAAAAGGCATAAAAAAAGAAGGTATGGCTTTTTATTCCAAAGATATTGGACTTTCAATACACACTCCTGACAATTTTGCCCAATATAGAACATCAAATGATACAAAAACAAATTTCTTTTTTGAAATGCTTAGAGAAGAAGAAAATAAGAAGTTACTAGCTGAAAGCAAAAGGCTCTTTTACGTTGCAATGACAAGAGCAGAAGTTAAGCTTATTATATCAGGTTGTTTTGAGGCAAAAGAAAAAGAACATGATATTATAAATTCACAGATATCCACTGAAGTCTTATCTAAAACCATTGATGACTTTCTTAAAATTGCCCCTATACCTGAAGAAAACCTAAGTAGTTTTTTTGATTTTTTTATTTATGCACTCAATAAAACAAACCAAAATAATGCACAAAAACTTAAACTTTTCTTTTTTGAACTTCCTTTAACTGAAAGAAAACTAGCATTTAAAACTAACTTTGAAAAAGATAAAACGATAGCAGAACATATTGAATATTATGAAAAGCTAGAAATTAAAGAGTTTCCAAATAATGATGAACCTTCTAGTAGCTCTGCAAAGGGAAGTATTGATGAAAAAGAAGACAAGAACTTTATTTTTGATCAAAATGAAAAACCTATCCAACTTGGAGAGATTGCTCATAGCATGTTAGAAGCAGCATTAAACAATCGGTTTTTTGATATTTCTTCATTTGGTCTTGAAGAAAGTGAAAAAAAATTACTAGAAGGATATAAAAATAATTTTCTCATATCTGAGCTTGGTAAAAAAGCTCTAGCTTCTAGCTATATAAAAACTGAGTATGGTTTTATCACAAAATATCAAGGTAAAAAAGACAATAGCCCAAAAATAACACGTGGTGTTATAGACTTATTTTTTGAATATGAAAATGTGGTTTATATTATAGATTACAAGACTGATAAACATGAAAGCAATAAATATGAAAGGCAACTTTCTGTTTACAAAAAAGCTGTTCAAGACTTATGGCATCATAAATATCCTGATAAAAAAGTTGAATTTAAGATTTTTCTTTTCTACTTGCATTTAAATAAACCTGTAGAATGTGATATTGAGTAGTTCATTCTTACCTTTCTCTATTCAAGGCTACAAACTGTACAGTTTGCGATAGTGAAACTGTACAGTTTGCAATGTCTAAATAGTGCAGTTTCGCACCCCTAAACTGTACAGTTTAGGGTCAGTACATTAGCTAATGTAGAACCATAACACTAGCTAATGTACTACTCTAACATTAGCTAATGTACAATTATTTTCTAGCTACTGATCTTTTCTAAATTAATATACTTTTTTAATAGATATATAAGATTCAAGGACTTCATTTCTTTCATATTTTAAAACCTACTTTAATTCGTAAACTATTGCAATATATTTTTTAGTGTTTTCTTAAATTAATTTTATTTCCTTCTATTGAATGAATGATGTTTTTATGTAATAGTATATTACATGAAAACGGATATTCAAATAGCTAGGGAAGCGAGGCTAGATAATATCGCTTCAATTGCAAAGAATGTTGGAATTGATGAGGAAAAACTTATTCCTTACGGCAAGTATATAGCAAAATTGCCTTATACTTGCATAGACGACGAGAAAGTAAAAAAGTCTAATCTCATTCTCGTTACTGCTATCACCCCAACAAAAGCTGGTATTGGTAAGACTACTGTTTCAATCGGTCTTGCTCTTGGAATGAATAAGCGTGGCAAAAAGACTGCTGTAGCATTGCGTGAGCCTTCATTAGGGCCTTGCTTTGGTATGAAAGGCGGTGCTGCAGGTGGTGGTTATGCTCAAGTGCTACCTATGGAAGACATCAACTTACACTTCACAGGAGACTTTCACGCCATCACATCTGCACACAACATGATTTCTGCATTGTTTGATAACTACATATTTAGAAATCAAGGAACACCTAAGGCTATCAAAAAAGTTTTGTGGAAACGTGTTTTAGACGTAAATGATAGAAACTTAAGGCAAGTAGTTACAGGTCTTGGCGATGGTAACGGCGTTGTAATGGAATCAGGCTTTGATATCACTCCAGCTAGTGAAATCATGGCAGTTTTTTGTTTAGCAAAAGACATTGAAGATTTGAGGAGACGCATTGAGCAAATCATTTTAGGTTTTGATGCTGAAGGAAATACTGTAACAGTTAAGGATTTGGGTATTGCTGGTTCTATAGTAGTTCTTTTGAAAAATGCTATTAATCCAAACCTTGTTCAAACAATAGAACATACTCCTGCGTTTATTCATGGTGGACCTTTTGCAAATATAGCTCACGGTTGCAACTCTGTTATTGCTACTAAAATGGCTATGACATATTGTGATTATGTCATCACTGAAGCAGGATTCGCAGCAGAATTGGGTGCTGAAAAGTTTTTTGACATTAAGTGCCGAAAAGCTGGTCTTTGTCCAAAACTTACCATCATTGCAGCAACTACTGGAGCTCTTAAAATGCACGGTGGTGTTGCAGAAAAAGAGATTTCAAAGCCAAATAAAGATGCTTTGGTTAAAGGCTTAGAAAACCTTGATGCTCACATTGCAAACATGAAAAAGTTTGGACAGTCTGTAGTAGTAGCTCTTAATCGTTATGGTTATGACATCGATGAAGAAATTGAATTATTGAGAAAGCATTGTAAAGAAATTGGTGTAGGTTTTGCTGTAAACAATGCCTTTGTTGAAGGTGGAGAGGGAGCTTTGGAGTTAGCAGACCTTGTTGTAAAGATGATTGCAGAAGAGCCTTCAAAAGCACTTAATTTCACATACGAAGAAAACGATGCAGTTAAAACGAAGATTGAAAAGATATGCAAGAATATCTATGGAGCTAGAGAAGTTTCATATTCTCAAGCAGCTAGCAAGATGATTAAAAAGATTGAAGAACAAGGATTTTCTTCATATCCTGTTTGTATTGCCAAAACTCAGTATTCTTTCTCAAGCGATCCTGCTTTATATGGAGTGCCAAAAGATTTTGAAATGAATGTGCGGGATGTGGTTTTGAACTCTGGTTCTGAAATGATTGTAGCTGTTATGGGCGATATGGTGAGAATGCCAGGTCTTCCTAAAGACCCACAAGCTATTCATATTGACTTAGTCAATGGTGAAGTTGAGGGATTAAGTTAATTTGTAATAAAAGTATCTATTTCTTTTATTCAATGATAAATCGGCGGTGCATATAAACAAAATAAAGGACTACTTCCTTAAAATGTTTTTGTGCGTTCGCCGATTTTTTATTCCTAATAAAAAAGCCATATTTATTAATTCCAAAGCACATAAGCATCATTCTTATGGATAAATTAATAACTATTTTATTGCTTTTAGTTTAATCAACGCACAAGTTCTTAATAAAATAAGTTTATCTTTAATCATTTTCATAAATGCTATATACTACTCATCATCAATTTTATGTTACAAACTTTCTGGGAGGAGAAGATGGAAAAAGATATTTCCATATATGTCATAGGAGCTGGTTTTGCTGGTACTATGATTGCTCGCGAAATTAGCAAAAAAGAAATATTTGGCAAAGTGTTAGCTTTTTTAGATGATGATGAAAACAAAATAGGAACTAAGATTGATGGCATTCCTGTTTTAGGGCCTATAGAAGAAGGTGTAAAGCTAATTAGAATAAATCCAGAAGATGAAGCATTAATTGCAATTCCCACCATTAACTCGGAAAGATTACATCAGATCTATATTGCATTAAAACGAGCAGGTTTCTCAAAGATAAAACTCCTTCCAGCTCTTTCTCAAATAGTTGATGGTAATGCACACTTAGTTCAAGCTAGAGATATTGACCCTCAAGATCTTCTTACACGCACACCAATCAAAATCCCTCTAAAAAGTAGTTTGGCATATCTTTCAGGAAAACGAGTTTTAATTACAGGTGCTGGGGGTTCTATTGGTAGCGAAATATCTAGGCAACTACTTTCTGGAGGAGCTAGTCGACTATATCTATTTGGTCATGGAGAAAACTCTATATACCAAATACATAAAGAACTCATTCATTTACAGGAAGGAGGGGTTGGAGAGAATGCTATTATTGTTCCTGTAATAGGAGATCTTAAAGATAGACAATACATGCAATATATAATGAAAAAATTAAATTGTGATGTTGTTTTTCATGTGGCAGCATATAAACATGTCCCTATGATGGAGGATAACCCTGTTGCAGCAATTGAAAACAACGTTTTTGGTACAAAGAACTTGCTTGACGCTTGTCTCGAATGTAATGTTAAACGATTTGTTTTAATTTCAACTGACAAAGCTGTTTCTCCAATTTCTGTCTATGGCTTTTCTAAAATGTTAAATGAAAAGATGGTATTAGATTACGCTAAAAAAGCTAATGATTCATCTTCTTATATGTTTGTAAGATTTGGAAATGTTTTAGGTTCTCGAGGTTCCATTTTTCCTCTCTTTGTTAGCCAAATAGAAAAAGGTGGCCCTGTTACGGTAACTGATTTAAAAATGATACGGTATTTTATGACTATTCCTGAAGCTTGTTCTCTAGTTTTGCAAATTGGTGGAGTTGGAACTAATGGGTCATCATATCTTCTTGATATGGGCGAGCCCGTAAATATCTATGAAACAGCCAAACAATTAATTCAATATATGGGTTATGTCCCTGAAGTAGATATTCCTATTCAGATTATTGGTAAAAGAAAAGGAGAAAGATTGGAAGAATATTTATATTCTAAAGATGAACAAATAGTTCCAACGGAATATCCTAAAATCTTAAAACTTCAAGATAAAGGAAAACCTTTTGCACTTGATGAAGTATTACATGAATTATCACCCTATTGTATTTATGATGAATCTAAGAAAGATTTATATCGCAATAGAGAAAAAATGGTTAATTACATAAAAGAAAATTTTTTAGCTAATGAATAAAGCGAGGAATAGTATGGAAAAGTTTGTCCCATTTTTTAAACCTTCATTTTCTAAAGCAGAAGAAGAAGCTTTGCTACGAGTCTTACATTCTGGTTGGCTTACAACGGGTAGCGAGACATTGGCTTTTGAGAAAGAATTTGCTGAGTTTGTAAATGTAAAGCATGCTTTGGCGTGTAATTCTGCTTCGTCAGGATTAATTCTTGCTATGGAGGCATTAGGTGTTAAGCAAGGAAAAAAAATATTAACCACTCCGTATACATTCATTTCCACAGCAACTAGTGCTATTCACTTGGGAGGAGAAGTCTCTTATGTCGATGTGGAAAAAAAATCATACAATATGGATGCCAACTTACTTGAAGACATATTAAAGAAAGACAAAGATATCGCTTGCATTGTTCCAATTCATATTGCTGGAAATGTCTGCAATATGAAAGATATCATTTCATTAGCAAAAAAATATAAGGTGTTTGTAATAGAAGACTCTGCACACTCTTTTCCTGCAAAAACTAGTTTAGGCTACGCAGGCACTTTAGGAGATGCTGGAGTTTTTTCTTTTTATGCAACAAAAACAATAACCACAGGTGAAGGTGGTATGGTATGTTTAAAAGATGATGAGATTGCAAAAAGGATTACTATAATGAGGTCTCATGGAATGGATCGTTCTGCTTGGGATAGATATACGTCAGAGAAAGCTTCATACATGTATGATATAATTGATGCAGGTTGGAAATTTAACTTACCTGATATTCTTTCTGCAATAGGAAGGGAACAATTAAAAAGAGCAAATGATTTTTATGAAAAACGAAAAACAATTGCCGTGGAATTTAATAAGGCATTTTCTAATTATGAATATTTTAAGCTTCCACCTGATAGCGAGGGAAATGCTTGGCACTTATATCTTTTACGGATAAATGAAGACATGCTAAAAATTACAAGAGATGAATTTATTAAAAAGTTGCAACAAGAAGGTCTGGGGGTTTCAGTACATTTTATTCCCCATTTTGAGTTTACATTTATAAAAAATCGTTATGGAATTACTAGAAAAGATTTTCCCGAAAGCTATCAAAAATATAAGGGAACTATTAGTCTACCTTTCTATCCTGACATGAAAAAAGAAGACATGGAATTTGTAATTGAAAAAGTAATAAAAATAGCAAAAGAAAATAAGGCATAAAACTTATGGAATTTGTATCAGATGTTGAACTTCAAAATCAATATTATGCTTGTTCTGTTAGGGCAAAACATATTGGTAAGATTGTGAATATTGAATTGCCCACTCTGCCTGATGATGTTTTTTTCGTAAGTAGCAAAGATATAAAAGGGAAAAATGTCATCAGCCTTTTTAATAGAACAATGCCTATTTTTGCAGATGATACCATTGAATATGAGGGACAAACTGTAGGTTTAATTATAAGTGCAGATGAAAAACAAGCAAGACGAATTGCAAATGAAGTGAATGTTTTAGTAGAAGGTAATGAAACTCCCATTGATCTTCTGCTAACATCTGAAACTATTAAAGAGATAGAAGAAAAATATTCGTCTAGGATCATCACTAAATTGAGCAGAGAAGAAGGAGACATAGCGGAAAGCTTTAAGGAAGATAAGAACATTGTTACTTCTTTTTTGCACATTGACGCACGTTCTCACTATCATGCAGAACCGATTTGCATAAAAGCAAGAGCAAAACAAAATTCCATTGATATATATGTTGCAACTCAGTGGGCTTTTCATGTGCAAGAAAGTATATGTCAAGCCATAGGAGAAAACCTTTCAAAAGTGAAAATTATCTCTTGTAATGAATCCTACTCACTTAATGGACGCATATGGTATCCTTCTCTATTAGCAACTCAAGTAGCTATAGCAACATATACATTAAAGAAAAATATTACTCTCAATTTTTCTTTTAGAGAATTTTTTTTATATTCAACTGCATCTCCTGTTATTGCAATTAAACATAAGAGTAAAATAATTACATCAGAAAAAAACGAGATTCTTCAAAGAAAAAAAATGGAATCTTTACCAAACGGAGATGCAAAGATTGTTATGATGGAAGAATCGGAGACTGTGCTAGTTGGAAAAATCTCTGCAATTGATATTTTGTGCATAGTTGATGCTGGTGCTTTTAACTTATTGCTTGATGAAATTCTCACTCAAATACTAATTACAGCCTTAGGTCTTTATTCAATTCCTACATATAGAGTAAAAGTAGTTGCAATAAAAACCAAAACACGATTAACCGATGTTTTTTCTAACTGGGGAGACTACTACACTAACACAGCTATTGAAAAACATGTTAATGATATCATAGATAAATACAATTTTGATCCTATTGACTTTAGACTTGATAACATGCCAAAAATGCAAAACAAGGCTAATACACACTCTACAAAAAAAGAAGAAGATAAAATGTCTAATTTAATCAAACTAGTCTGTAAAGCTTCTTCTTTTAATAGGAAATATGGAGCATACAAAATGCTCAATGGCGAAAAAGATTTTTCGTATAATAATTATTGTAGAGGAATAGGAATTGCAATAGGCGTTCAATATAATGGGCTTAAGCCAATAATCAAACGTGGAGTCAATTATACTGTAGAAATGACTCTCACCACAAACCAAGAGTTATTGATTAAAGCAGAACCTTCAAGCAACTCTATGAAAGAGTTGTTAAAACTACGAATATTAAAAATACTAAACATAGAAAAAGACAAGATTATTTTTGAAAACATTAAAAACATCAGTCTAGCCGATATAGGTCCTTCAATGTCCTCATGCACAACCAGTATTTTGCCCATATTGATAGATAAATGTATCCAAGAAATACAAAAACAACGTTTTAGAGAACCATTACCAATAACAGTAAAAAAGACTTATAAACTGAGTGGTCGAAATGGTTGGGACAATGAAAAATTAAAAGGAACGCCTTTTATATCTGAAACGCCGGGATGTTGTGTTGTAGAAATGGAGCTAGATAAGAGTACATATCATGTAAAGATAAGATCAATTTTCATTGCATTAGAAGTAGAAGATGTATTTTCAAAAGAATATTTAATTTCTTCAATAAATAGGAGTATCACAGATAGCCTTTCAGGAATATACATTGAAAAAATGCCAAGTGTTTATAATAGAACCTCGGATTACACAATTATTTCACCAATTGATATCCCAAACATAGAAGTCATGTTGCAAAATTCAAATACGTCACAAGTGAGAGGTGTCGCGAACATTCCATATAATTTACTTCCTGCAGCCTATATGTCAGCATTAAATCAAATTGTTAAAAGCGAAAATTTAAATTTATTGCCTATTACACAGCAAAATCTATTTGATATTTTTGAAAAAGAGGAATAATTATGGTTATAAGCTTTAAACTAAATGGAGAAACCACTTTAGCAGACGCATTACCTAATGCTAGGCTTTCTAACATTTTGAGAAGTCAGTTTGGACTAAAAAGCGTAAAAATTAGTTCCTATGATGGACTTAGAGGTAGCGATTGTGTATTGCTTGATGAAACTGTAGCTCCTTCATCGCTTATTCCACTTTTTAATGTAGAAAATAGAGAAGTGGTGACATTAGAATATTTTTCAACAGACAAGCAGTATTTACAAGATTATAAGTTGATTATGAAGTGCTTTAAAGAAAATGATGTGTCTCTTTGTGGTTTTTGTGATGCAGGAAAGATATTTGCTGCATACAGATTACTAAAATCTAATATTGATGAAGAAGATCCTAACTTTGAGACAAAGATTAAGCAATATTATTCACTTTCACTATGTCGTTGCACCATCTTAAAAAACTTGCTTAATGCAACAAAAGAGTTAATCAAACTTTCAGCAAAACCTAAAAGGTCTATGAATTATGGAAGAAAATAAAGTTTATAAAGCAAAATCTATACAAGAATTACAACATATATTAAAGACGATCAAGAACGTAGTCCCTGTAGCAGGAGCTACTATATTCTCTATCGAAAATGATGAGAATGAGATCAATATTGGCGATAATATTGTAGCTTTGAATAGCATTCCACAATTACACCAAATTCATAAAACAGATCGCTACATTGATTTTGGCTCTTGCGTCACATTAGATGAAATCTTATCTCGTGGTAGAAAACATGTTCCTTCTATCTTATATGATGCTTTAGAAAAAACTGCAAACAAGGCAATAAGGTCTATAGCAACAATAGGTGGCAACCTTGCCTTAAAAAATCCTTTTGCAGCTAGTTATATTCCTCTCATAGCTCTCGATGCACAATGTGAAATATGCACAGAAAAAGAACTATTTTGGATTCCTGTTTCAAAATATTTAACTGATAACAAAGAAATTAACTCGGTCATTACTCGCATAAGAATAAAAGATGATGAATGGTCATTTTATAGATATAAAAAAATTAAAAATGGGCATTATATGAACGAGATTCCTATATTCTTGTTTTTGGCAAAACTACAAAAGAATGTTTTGCTTGATGTAAGATTATTATTTGCAGATAAAGACCTAATACGTGAAAAAGGATTTGATAACTTACTGCTTGGTCGTACACTTCCTCTCGCAAAAGAGGACATAGAGTATATACTTATCCAAGCAAAAAGCATATTCAAAGAAGAAAAGTTTTCTTCTGATTTTAATAAACAATGTTTTTTTAATTTACTTGAAAAAAGTTTGTATAAAATATAAATAAACACCTATAATGCTAGTTTTTGATCTAAATTGAAAAACAAATAGTCAGAAAAATATTAGGGAGTGGTCGTCTTACCACTCCCCCAAAAAATATCGTAATCTACGTGTTATCAGATAACATTAAAAAATATTATATTACCTACCCCTATTAATAAACTGACGTAAGGATGTTAGATTATTGATTAATGCACTTGAATATTTAACAAGTTCGTAATAATAACCTTCAAGTTCTGCTTTTGAAAGGGTAGTAATTTGCCTAAATACCACCTTCACTACTTCATGTACTTTTTCATGGTTGCGTATTAACTCCTTGAACTCTGGTCTTTCCATTAAGCCTTTGTATGTATGAGCCTTATTTGCAATCCATTTTCCTAAATCACAAACTGTATGATCTCCTAAGTTATTTCCCTCTGCAACAATTTTCCCATCAATCAATGCACGCACTCTCGTAGCCCAATTAAGATGTTTTAACACAATAATTGCAAATGGAAGATCATGAGCATTCGAATCAAACTCCTTGCCCGTAGTAGAATCTATACAATTTGAGGCATAATCATGAATCTTAACACTACTTTCTATGATGCTATTCATATTAAACAAATAAGAACTCATAAGGTCTGTAATTTCGTGTGCCGTATCCCAAGTACTCTGAATACTACTCTTACCTTTAGCAACTTCAGTAGTTATCCTTTCAACATGATCTGTTACACTATCTGCCATGGACTTCAAGTCAGAAACTGCGTTAGGCACTCGCATAACAGCTTCATGTACCGAATCCCCTGTCTCAGCCAAGCCATTCATTTCTGATGAAATCTCAATAAAAGAGCCTGTCGTTTCATTAACAGAATTACCAATCCAATCCATTGCTTTTCGAGTTTCGTCGGCAGTTCCTCTAGCATTATTCAATGTGTCCAGCATGTTTTTAAGCGTTTTGGAAGCATCTGTTGCATTCAAGGCTGTTGCTTCAGAAAGCTTTCTTATCTCTCCTGCAACAACTGCAAAACCCAACCCAGCTTTTCCTGCATGAGCTGCCTCAATGGCCGCATTCATAGCTAAAAGATTTGTTTGTGCACTCACATCATTTATTGCCGCAATAATATTCTTGACAGCATCAATATTCTCATTCAAGCTATCAATAACTTTCAATAAGTCTTTGACTTTGTTTGTGCCTTTTCCAACAGCTTCAGTTAAGTCTGCCGTTATTGAGATTCTATCAGAAACAATCTTTGCAACATGGCTTACAGAATTAGTGATTTGTGTAACAGAAACACTTGCATTTTCAGCAGTGTTTTCAAGTGTTTCCCTACAAGTTCTCATATTCTCTAATTGATTTTGCACAGATTCAAGAGCCTCGAGAATCGACTTTATTGTACCTGTAAAAAGATCAAACTGATCCTCTTGCTTTAAGTTTTTGGCAATAACCTTGGAAGCACCTACAATACTAGCTTGAAAGTGTGTTGCAATACTCTCAACTTCTTTAACAAGACTTTCAATTGCATTTTTTGAAAAAATAAGACCATCTCTCACTTGACTTTGAATATCAGATTCTTCATTACTTTTTTTGAATGAGAACATATTTACCCCTTATAGATTAGACTACATAAAAAAACAACAAAACATCCTTTCAAGATACTTAAAGCAACTTAGAAAGATTAATACTTTTAGAGATATCATCTCCGCATATATTTATCAGTGAATTGTAGCTTTTCCTTTAACAACAACTCCTGTTTTTCCATTCAATGTAACAATTCCTTTATCTTTTAAAATGGAAGTAGCATCTTTTGCATTCACTATAACAGGTTTTCGCATTTTCATACCAATGCTTACAGCATGACCACTTAAATTGCCATCCTCTGTTATAATAGCGGAAGCTTTTTCTATAAAAGTATTCATTAAGTCATTTGTTTTGGTTGTTACAAGAATATCATTTTCTTTAAAATCATTTAAAAGTTCTTCCACATCTTTAATAACCCGAACCCTTCCTGTTACCATAGAATGAGCAGTTGCCCCTCTGCCTTTTAACAATATGCTACCAACGGTTTCCACTTTTAATAAATTAGTAGAACCTGCAAGACCAATAGGAACACCAGCAGTCAAAACAGCCAGCTCGCCTTCACCAACAAATTTATGTTTTCTAGCTTGTGCAATACAAGATTCAAACATTTCGTCTGTAGACTTAAACTCAGGTCCAACAATAGGGTAAACTCCCCAACAAAGAGAAAGACGACGAGCAGTCACGTCATATGGTGTAATAGCAACAACAGGTACCTTTGGCTTATATTTTGCAAGAGCTCTTGGGGTTTCTCCAGAAGAAGAAGCTGTTATGATTACTTGAGCATTCATTTCCATTGCCAAAGAACACGTTGCATGTGCTATTGCACTACTTATTGTGCTAAAAGAGTCACTCGCTTTATCCATGAGTATCTTTTCATAATTGAGTGCATCTTCGGTAGTGCAAGCAATACTAGTCATCATCTTAACTGTTTCTACAGGGTAACGTCCTGCAGCAGTCTCACCTGAAAGCATTATAGCACTAGAACCGTCTAGTATTGCATTTGCAACATCTGTAACCTCTGCACGTGTTGGGCGTAAATTATATGTCATAGAATCTAACATTTGTGTAGCTGTAATCACGGGTTTTCCTGCTTGAAGTGTTTTTTGAATAATTGATTTTTGCACCAAAGGAATATTTTCAGGTGGTATTTCAATCCCCAAGTCTCCACGAGCCACCATAATTCCATCAGCCACTTCCAAAATCTTGTCAATTGAATCTAATCCTTCCTGATTTTCAATCTTTGCAATTATGTTAATCTCGTTTCCACCTTCTTTTTCAAGAACTCGTCTAATAGCTAGAACATCTTCATGATTCCTTGTAAAAGATGTTGCAATAAAATCTACTTGATGCTTTATGCCAAATTTCAAATCTTCTGTGTCTTGCTCACTTAAAAAAGGAAGCCTGATTTTCACACTAGGAATATTGACCCCCTTATTGTTTGAGATGACACCTTCTGTCATTACACGACAAACAATATCTGTATCATCCACTATTTTTTCAACACATAACTCCATTAAGCCATCATCTATAAGAACCCTATCTTTTGCCTTAAGTTCCTTTGCAAGATTTGTATAAGTGACACTACAAATTGTCTCATCACCTACAACATCTCTTGTTGTTAGAGTAAACTCTTGTTCTCTTTTTAGGTGAACTGAATTATTTGCAAAAGTTTTTATACGTATTTCAGGTCCCTTTGTGTCTAGCATAATCGCAATAGGCAAACCTAACTCTTCTCTTACTTTTTTTATTCGTTCTATGCGTATCTGATGGTCTTTATGTGTTCCATGTGAAAAATTGAGCCTACAAACATTAAGTCCTGCCTTAAAGAGTTCTTTTAGCGTTTTTTCCGAATCTGATGCAGGTCCTATAGTGCAAACTATTTTAGTCTTTTTCATAATCTTTTTCTCCATATGAATAAATTATTACACATTCTATTAAAAATGTCTAATATTATCCAAATTTGAAAAATATGTATTTAGTATCCTATTATTCTTTCTTCCTTAACAGTGAATAATAGTAAAGATAAGATTTTGCAGTAATTAACTCAACTAGTTTTTCTTCACCAAGTTGCTCAATCAATGTAGGTTTTCCAGTAAAAAGAGAGCGTCCAAGACCTAATCCATCGCTTTCATATTCAATATCAAGGCAATCCAATATTGTAGGAAAATAATCAAAAGTGCAAAACTTCCTGTTTTTACTATGTTCTCCACTCTTACCTGTGTTTATAAAAGCATTATACGCATGTCTTTCTGATTTAGGCCTTCCATCATCATAAAGATCACCTCCCATATATAAATGGTCGCCTAAAATCACTATAACAGTATCTTCATAAAAAGGCTGTTCTTTTATCCACTGAACAAACTTATTAACTCTTTTGGACATATTAACAAACACATTGTGAATTTGTTTTGGATATTTATTTTCACATTCTTCATCAAAATAACCACCAGGAGTATGTGTATCTTCAAGGAATACAGAAAATGCGAAAGGTTTTTCTAAAGAAGCAAGATGGGTAATCTCTTCTTTTGCAAATTCAACTAGCTTTATATCTTCTATACCCCACCAAACAAAATAATCTTTAGGTACTTTATTTATACTTTTATAATATTCTATGTCTCTAACTTCAAAATCATGCCCTTCTAATAAATTGCCTAATGCACCATAAGCACTCCCACTTCCTACACTAAACAAACAGTTATATCCTCCATCATGTAAAATATTTCCTAGCCCATAAGCTCCATTAAAAAAAGATTTACTATTGTTTTTATAAAATTGTCCTCCAACATCAATCAGTAGAGGAAGCCCTAAATGTGTACAACATATTGAAGCAATAGAATGATCTGTTCCTATAACCTGAATTTGCCCACCTATGCCATCTGAATTACTAAAACTCAAATTATTTTCTGCTATCTCCGCTAGTTCGGGAATGAGATTAGTATTTTCTCTTGCACAATACGCAACTTCCGCTTCTGTTGATTCAAGATAAATAAAAATAAGATTTTTTTTACGTTCTGGAAACTTAAAGCTTACATCCTTAGGAGAAATATAATTTTCTTCATAAAAAGAAGAATAACCTTTAAATTCCTTTAATATATAACCTACAATTTGTAGCTTAACCTCAAAAAATAAAAATACTAATATTGCAAGGGAAAAAGATGACATCAACTTATGATTAAATTTAAATGGGAAAAATATTCTTTCTTTTTTAAAACTTGAATAAACAAACTTTATGTCACTCTTTAACAAAAGTAAATGAAAAATAGAAAAAATAAGAGGAATTACAAGCAAAGTAACAATCGACGTTATAACAATTAGATGGCTTGTTCCTGTAATAGGCATGCTTAATACAAATAATATTTGCACAAGATTAATATTTGCAAACATCACATCAAAATAAAAAATCATCATTATAAATTGTATTATAAGAAACACAAAAATAAATGAAAAAACATATGCTTTCTTTGTATTTTCACTTACTTTTTTAACTTCAACCTTAAATAAAAAAGATAACAATAAAATAGAAGCCAAACATCCAAAAGCAATCATATTAAAGTTAATAATAAAATTATGGGTGTTTTTCAAAATGTTATTTACTATATAGGGAATGCTAGCATTTTTTACTAATCTAAAGTAAATCACAGTTAATAAATAAGAAACTAGCACCTGCAAAGAAGCCTCAAGTAACAAATTAAACAAAATATTATTTCTTTTTAATTTTTTATTTTTTAAATAACTAAAAAAACACGAAAGTAAGCAGGCAATAATAATAAAGCTAATAAACAAAAACATAATTCCCCCATAGTCTAATCTAATATTTCTAGAGATGCTCCTTATTTATAGCAATAAGAATGATATTTCAAAGAAGATAAAACTAAATAATGACTAAAATAAATCCTTTAGGACAGCACTACATGCTTTGAGAGCTTTGCCTCTATGCGATATAGCGTTTTTCTCTTCTGGAGCGAGTTCTGCCATAGTCTTTCCAAGCTTTTCAATATAAAAAATTGGATCATAGCCAAAACCTGATGCCCCTCTTTTACTTTCTGTTATCTTTCCTTTGCATGTTTCCTGAAAAACAAAAAATCTATCTTCTTCTAAGTATAAGACAACACAACATACAAAGTGTGCATCCCTACATTCTTTACCTTCCATTTCCTTGAGTAATTTATTAATCCCATAGTCTGCAATATTTTCATTACTTGAAGGTGGAGTTGAATAACGAGCCGAATAGATTCCCGGTCTTCCATCTAAAAGTTTTACACAGAGTCCAGAATCATCAGAAATTACAGGGGCCTTTACAATATTATATAAATCTCTAGCTTTAAGCATTGCATTAGCAAAAAAGGTTGTTCCATTCTCTAAAGGAGAGAAGTCAATGTTTTCTTCAAGTGGAGTTACCAACTCAATGCCATTCAAACACTGCCTAAATTCTTCAGCTTTGTGCTTATTAGAAGACGCTAAGTATACTTTCATGCAGTTATTATATAAATAAAATATATTTTTTTTCAATTGGGACTTTATATCTTTATAAAGATATATCAACTTTTTTATAAGCAACATTTTAACTTGATTTATTGCGGTTGTATAATGCTCTTCTATATTATATAATTGCGAACAGTATGACAAAAAATACAATAAAGTTAAGACAATTTAGTGTTTTCTGTGTAGATTTATCATTACTTTTTTCTTCAATATATATAACACTTTTTATACGCTATCATAGATTTCCTAGGTTAGATATTTTCTTTAATCACGTTTTACATTTTATTCCAATAATTGCTACATGGCTAATTTTAATGTACACAATGAAAATGTATAACTTAAACAAAATGCTTATGAAGCGTACAGGTCTTTTAGAAATGCTCTCCTCTGCTTTCATTTCTATGCTTGTAGGCTTTTCTGTTTTTTATTTATTCTTTTCTTCCATCACACCACGAGGTTTTTTAGTATTATATTCTTTCTTAAGCTTTACACTATTAGTTTTTTGGAGATTTTATTATACATTAGTTTCAACAAGAAAAAAAGAACTACTATCAATTTTGTTTATAGGCTATGATAGCGTTTTGGAAGACATAATTCCATATCTTTCAAAAGATAATTATTTTAAGTACAAGATTGTAGGTATTTTTGAAAATAATCCAGTCATTAAAGAAAATCTAATATCTAATAACAAAATGTTAAAAGATAGACAGGCTTTATTAGGTGTTTTAGAAAACTCTTCACCAGATATAATTATTTTGGCAGATGATAGAGCAATCGATTCTAGCATAAAAGCCGATTTATTTGCCTTGATGGGAACGCACCATCAATTTATATTACTCCATGAATTTTATGAGATAATTTTACGAAAGGTGCCTGTAGGTCAAATACACGATACGTGGATTCTATCTAACATAGATTTAAGTTCTAGGCAGTATTTTTTCTTTATGAAAAGACTTTTTGACATTGGTTTTTCTCTTTTTATTCTTTGTCTAATGCTTATTCCTTTTTTGATTATAGCAATTGCAATAAAATTTGATAGCAAAGGTGGTATTCTCTTTAAGCAAGTTAGAGAAGGAAAGGGGGGAAGGCATTTTTCCATTATTAAATTTCGCTCCATGCACATAGATGGCAACACATTTGCTCCAACAGAAAAAAAAGATGCCAGAATAACAAGAGTCGGTAGTTTTTTAAGAAAAACTAGACTTGACGAATTTCCACAGTTTATAAATGTATTAATGGGCGATATGTCAATTATAGGTCCTAGACCAGAAAGGCCAGAACTTGCCATCACGTTAGAAAAAGAAGTACCATTTTATAAACAAAGATTATTGGTAAAGCCAGGGATCACAGGGTGGGATCAAGTTTCAGGAGAATACCACTCTCCTTCCATAGCAGATACCTGCAAAAAAATGCAACACGATCTATACTACATCAAAAATTGCTCTGTCTTATTAGACCTTTCAATTCTATTCAAAACAATAGCGACTGTTCTTGTTAGAAGCGGAGTTTAAGAACTCAAGAAAGCCTAGTATGCTTCCATCTTTTCAAATTCTTCTAACGATATAAAAGTTCCAGTTTGGCAGGTTAGCTTGTTTCCACAACTACATTCTCCACAAAGTCCTACACCACACATGGTATTTTTTTCCAATGAAAGATATATAAGCTCTTTTTTAGCACCTTTAGAAATGAAGATATTTGCTGTTCTTTGCATAAACACCATAGGGCCAACAATATAACAAGCTGTTTCAGCATTTAATGAGGGAATATCCTTTTCAAGCACATTTAATACTCTCCCCAAAACACCATCGTCATGTACCAAATAGAAGTCTCCGTAAGAAGACACTTCATCTTCAATAATGTTATTTTTATAGTTAAGAGAAGGAAGAGAAGAGCCAACATAGCTTTTAATTTTCACATTCATTTCTTTTAGTTGCTTTGCTAAAGATGGAAGCAAGGCAAGCCCTGTTCCTCCTGCAACCAAAATTGCTTTTTGAGTTTTAGGCAATATCAGAGGACTACCATAAAGCCCTCGAAGGTAAACCACATCTCCTTTCTTTTTTTGGAAAAGAGCTTCTGTAAAAGCTCCACGTTTTTTAATTATAAATGTAATGGGAGATGTTAAACATAATGAAAAAGGCTTTTCTCCAACACTGGGAATCCATAAAAACACAAATTCGCCTGCTTTAAAGTTCATTTCACCTTCAAGTTTCAAAATAATTACATCATCACTAATATATTCAATATCCAAAATAGTTTTTGCAATATACTTCATTCGCACATCTTTAATAACATATTCATCTGTACTATTTTCAACTTGATCTTGCTGTTTTAAAACTTTAAGCGAATCTCTTCTCAATGCTTCAATATAAGATACCCAATTTTTTTGCCTTATAGTACCAAAAGCAGACCCAACTCCAACAACATTAGCACCTGCTTTCACCATCTTTGCAACATCTCTTCCTTTAGAAACACCACCCATTCCAATGATAGGAACATCCTCACCTATTGCTTTCCTAATTTCACTCACACATTCAATAGCTCTATTGAAAATCCATGCTCCACTCATACCACCTTTTCCACCTATCTTATTTTGCAAAATTGGCTTATTTGAATGTGGTTCGAGATACAAAGAAGGCCCCACTGTGTTTATTGCAACAATGCCATCAGCTCCGGCATTTATCACAGACTTTGCTATTTCCCCAATGTTATTCACATTTGGAGTTAACTTAATAAATATCAATGTTTTTGAAGGAGCTACTGCTTTTATAATTTTTTCAACATATTCTGTTGCAATCTCTAAGCTACACCCAATAGATGAGCCAAAGCCAGCACTAGCATGAGGACAAGAAAAATTGAGTTCTACTAAGTCAGCTAAATGTTCCACCTTTTTAATCAAAGTAGTAAAATCTTCAGGTGACGACGCAGAAAGGGATACATTCAAAAGAGAGGGCATCTCAAAACTATCTCTCAATACTTCCAATTCCTTAACTGCCACATCAATGCCCGGATTACGAAGCCCTACAGAGTTTCCAAAACAAAAAGGCTCTGGTTGACAAATAATTGGCTCTCTATTTCCACTATTAGGAACTACTTGAAAACTCTTTGTCGTTACAAGATCAAAACCTAATTCTGATGAGGCATATTTAACAAGGTTAGTCTTTGTAGAAAGAACACCTGAAACAGTGCCGAGAGAAATAGAAGTACCTTTTAAAGCACATTCCCTCATCTCTTGTAATTTTTTTAATGTAGCTTTTTTGTCTTGACCCCATTGCATTAAGACATGCCTCCTAAAGAGATTTGTAAGAAAAACTAATCAATTTTATCAAATCCGCAAAGTGGAACTAATACATCTGGTACTTTAATACTTCCATCTTCCATTTGATAGTTTTCTAAAATCGCAATCAAAGCTCTAGAAATTGCAATAGCAGTTCCATTTAGTGTGTAAACAAATTTATTCTTTCCATCATCATCTTTATAGCGAATATTAAGTCGTCTTGCTTGAAAATCAGTACAACTAGAAGCTGAAGTAATCTCACCCCATTCCCCACCATTCCTTCCCGGCATCCAAGCTTCTAAGTCCCACTTCCTATATGCAGGAGCACCTAAATCTCCTGTACATATTTCCACAACTCTAAAAGGAATGCCCAAACCTTCAAATATCTTTTCTTCCACTTCTCTTAAAAATTGATGATATTTTTCTCCATCTTCAGGTAAACAAAATATAAACATCTCAAGTTTATTAAACTGATGAACACGATATAGGCCTTTAGAAAATTGCCCAGCTGCTCCTGCTTCTTTTCTAAAACAATGAGAAATACCTGCATACTTAATAGGAAGCTTTTCTTTTGCTAAAATCTCATCTGAGTGATAGCCTCCCAAAGTGATCTCTGCTGTAGCTACAAGGCAAGTATCCGTATCCTCAATTGTATATACGTTCGATTCCTCTCCTCTAGGATTAAAACCAATTCCTTTAAGAATTTCTTCTTTTGCAATATCAGGCGTGGCAAGTGGAATAAACCCCTTTTCCATTAAAATATTGAACCCATAAGTTATTAATGCTTGCTCTAATAGCACAGCTTTCTTTTTTAAATAATAAAACTTAACACCAGAGACTTTAGTACCAGCCTCAAAATCTATAATATCTAAAGCTTGACCTAATTCCACATGATCTTTAGGCTTAAAAGAAAACTCTCTAATTGTTCCTACACGTTTAATCTCAAGATTTTCATTATCACCTTTACCTGTTGGGCTTGAAGGATGAGTCATATTTGGGATTTTCATAGCCTGCATATACATATCTTCTTCAACTTGAGTAAGTCTTCCTTCAAGAGCTGCTATCTCATCCTTTATGATTTTTCCACGTCCAACAAGAGCTTCTCTCTCATCATCAGAAAGCTTCCCATTCATTTGTTTTGAATTATCTTTCTTTTGTTTTTGTAATTCTTGTATTTTTGTAGTAATATCAGAACGCTCATTGTATAATTTGACCACGAGTTCAGCATCAGCTTTTATATTTCTACGGATAATATTTTGCTTTACAGCATCTAAATTACTTTTAATAAATTTATAATCTAACATAATGAGTCTTATTATATAGCTAATAATGGGCATTTACAATAGAGGAAAAAATAGTAACATAATTCTCAATTCCTCTTGACACATAGGGGGGGGGTATATAATGCGTATTGGGATATTTTGTCTATTAAAAGAGACAAGTTATCTTAAGGAGTGTTATTTATGAAAAAGTTATTAGTTTTCGTTTTTGCGTTTGCAATAACAAATTCTTTTGCAGAATTTGTTATGAGCCCATCGTTTGGGTATGCAAATATTTATTCACAATTTAGTGATATCAAAAAAGCTGAAGGTAGCTTAATCACTGGAGAAATTAAAACTGAAAACAAATTAAACCACCATGCTTTTGTTGTAGGTTTTGATTTAGGTGGTTATTTTGCAAATGGTTTTAGCTTGTTTCTTAATAGCAACTTTGCACTTGGGGGCAACATTAAATCTTCAACTTCTGCTAAATTCAAGGTAGGTACAGGATTAGGTAGCATAGAAAAAAAAGGAAAAATCGACCTTACATTAAAAGAGCTTTCAGGTGTTTCATGGACAAGCCAACTTTTACTTGGCGGCACAAAGAGATTTACAGATGAATTTCATCTTTCATTTCTTACAGGTCTCTCTATTGGTATCGATTTTTTTAGGTTTAGTAAGATTGAAAAAGATGGAAACTCAGTAGATATATCAAAGCTTGTAAAAGATAATTCATATATTTCATATTATACAGTAGGTATGCCATTACAAATGAACCTTGCATACTATTTTGTGAAACACATAGGTATTGTTTTTTCTATTTTGGATATTCCTTCTTTGACAATAGGGAGTCCCGATCATTTTATAGAAGTACCGGGCGGGGGAGTAAACAAATCATCTTCTTATAAAATGGATTTTCAAAATATGTTTTACCTAAAAATAGGTCCTTCATTTAAGTTTTAATTTTTTCACTAATCTGGCGTGAGTGGCACTCACTCACGCCTATACTAAAACATCTTTTATAAATTGTTTTTCTAAGCTGGTTGTTACGCGTATATAACCTTTATAGGGAAAAGAAACCTAAGCATTGTAGTCTACAAGTTTGTTTATTTATTGATTATTCGTGAAAAACTGTATTCAAGAGAATCCAAAATAACAACATCAGACGGCTTATATTCTATTAAATCAGTATCGTGAGTTTTAACAACAATAAGGCTTACTAATGGTTTTGTGGAACTTGCTTTTTTTAAGAGAGTTATGGTTTCAAGAATAGACTCATTTTCTCTTTGGAATCTTATTCCCACAAGACCTTTTTTGGAAGAGATGACAGCATCCAACCCTTTGTTTCTCTCTATTGGTGTTCCTTTAATCTTTATTATAAAATCCCTTATCTCTTTGTCTAGCACATTAAATTTTGAATAGTTGGCATCTAAAACTTTAGATTTTGAAACACAAAACTCACGTATTCTCTTTTCACATATTTTTATAGCATCAGGATTTATATCTATTCCAAGATACTTGCAATTATTAAGATAAGATGCAATTCCAAGACTTCCCGAACCACAAAATGGATCTAAAATTAAATCACCTTCATCACAAGAAACATCTATAATTCTTTTTAATAGCTCAATTGGTTTTTGTGTTGGATATCCTACTCTTTCTTTTGCTTTTGGATTGAGATAGGGAATTTCCCAAACATCACGTAATGGAACACCTTCCTTTTTCTCCACAGAAACAACATTATTATTTTCATCTCTCTTATATACAACAACACCATTTTCGTTTCTTTCTCTTTGTTGCAATATTTGGTCTATGTTTGTTGTAGGCGAATAGTCAGAAAATATACGTTTGAATTTATAGTGTTTTGTTTTTGAATATACCCATATTGTTTGATGACTATCAAGCAATTTATTTGAAGAATTAGACCAGCGTTTATAAGCCCATATAATTTCATTTATGAATTGAGCTTCACCAAAAATTTCATCTAGCAAAAGACGTAAATAATGATTTGCATAAGTGTCACAATGTAAAAAAATGAGTCCTGTATCTTTCATTTTTTCTTTGCAAAGAATCAAAATATTTTTTATAAAGAGAAGATATTCTTTTCTACTAGACCATAGGTCGTTAAAACTAATATTTTTTTCTTCACTTTTATTATACTGAGAATGCACTTTACCCGAAAAGAATGGTGGGTCTAAATATACTAATTGAACACTAGCCTCCTCCACATTTTCGCCAATAAATGATAAAGCATCTGCAAGAACAAATTTTATATTACCTATAGATGACATTCTGTTCCTTCAGCTAAGTCTTCTAATATTTTTAATAGATTTATCTTTGCTCTATCTTCTACATAATTCCAAGCCTCTTCAGCACAAAAATACAATCCTTCCAATCCTTTGTACGTTGTTTTTAATACATCTTGAATCTTGATTGCTTGTTCCCTGTTAGGTTTATAAAACATCAATCTGATTGGACAAAAACCATGTGCTTTTATAGCTTTAAGTCTAGTATGTTCTTTTGTGATGTGATCTCCATCTGTAGTTGCATCGCGCCATTTTATTTCTATTGCCTCTTGATTTATAAGACAATCTATTTCAAAATGTTTAGGTCTTACAGAAATTGTATTTTCTATTCGTATTTTTCTAGCATTTGGATATTTTTGCCTAAAACACAACAAAACCACTTCTTCTAAAAAACTACCTGCATATTTATATAAAAATCGCCCTTTATTTTGATAAATATCTATCTTTTCGCCTTCATTTGCAGAAACACCCAACACTCTATAAATTAGATGATGTGAATTATCATCTTTTTTCATTTCTTCTATACGTGTTTGGAGCTTCAGATCAAGTTTTTTTCTATAGCGTATAGCAATGCTTTTAATTTCTTCTCTTATATCCATAATAGCAAACCTCATACTATGAGTGAAGATTCCCATATCATCTAAAAAAATACGCTTCCTATCCTATCAAAATACAATGCAATTTTCTATAATTCATAAACGAAGGGATGACTCTTATTTCATAACATCGTAGTATAATCAAAACTGTTTATGATACACATAAATGAAAAAAACAAAACAAAGATAAAAGGCTTAAAACATATTGATCGCTTTTGAGGGATATTTAAAAATTATATTAAAACAAGGCTTGCTCACTACACTCATAGCTCTTGCATTGGCTTATAGTTTCTGAAATGTCTACAACTGCTCCATGTTTATTGAACACTGTTTTGAACCTATCAAAATTATCTCCCCAATATACCATACAACAAGCCATAGGTGCTCCCTTATTTTCTTCGCTTCCATTAACTAAAAATTTTAGTCTTGTATCAGCTAAGAAACAGATAGCTTTTGCACTTCCAAAAATATAATACTTCCAATGTGTTGTATTAGTTGCAACAGGCACTAATGCAATAATTTGTGAATGAAATTGCTCATAGGTACAAGCACATTTTTTAATCCAATCTTTTATTGTTGTGTTTCTTTCACGATCTGCTCCATAAGGTGGGTTAACATAAATAGTCTTATAATTCCAATCTTCTATAAGCCCATTTTTAAATGGAAAAATATATTCAATTTTTGCTTGCACGATGGAATCTTTATTTGAACAAGGGTCTAAGTCTATACTTCCACCAAATACATCCTTTACAGCTTGTACATATTTAAAAGGAGTACACCAGTCTTTAGATTTTGAATATACACTACGCCCTGCTGCATCTACTTTAGTTTTCATATATATTTTGCCAATTTTTTTGAGATAGAGATTTTAATTCTGCTTTGAATGAAGATAGCGTTTTATTTTTTGGTGTAATTATATTAAACCATGATTCTATTTCCCTTATATTTTCTTCAAAATATAAACATAATGCTTTATCACAATCATAATCCATTCTAACCTTTGTAAAAATATTTCTTTTCTTATTTTTTTGATAACTTGATTTAAAAGCTGATTTAATAGATTTAAATTTAGGATTATCATCAATTAACAAATCAGTAATGAATTTGGAAATTCCTTGATCTGTTAAAAATAACAACCAGTCATATGATTGTGCTAATACCAACAACTCTTTATTTGGATTATCTGAAGTAAACCAATTTCCATGATTACTAACTATTCCACAAGTAAGTATAAAATTAACAAGCAAAGATGAATCATCTGATAAAATAATTCGATTTAATAATTCATAGTATTGATCTATCACAAAAGAATTGTCTTTTTTTTGTAATAACCCTCCTAGAGACCCATCATTTAATCTTATTCTTTGCAATGCTGAAACAGTACGTGCAACATAAGAACCTTGTTTTGCTTTTTCAATTGTTTGAGGACCTTTTTTTGAACCTTCTTCAATACCAACTCGTTTGCATTCAAACATTGCAAAAGGTTTACTAAATAATCTATTAATTTTGTATATATTTTCTTTAGTATTAATATATGCGTTAAAAATGAAATTATCGTTAGAATATAAAGTACAAGCATTATGAATAACTTTATCCTTGTCTATTAACATAATACTTTTGCTATTTAAAGAATCTAATTCTATATGCTTTTTTTTAAGCTTACTTAAGCTAATAGGATAATCATCACTTGAAAAATTATCCTCTATAAAAGTCTTGCTTCCATGCAAAGTAAATTCTACATTGTGTCTGATAATTTTATTTGCAAATTCTTGCAAAGGATGTTCTATCGCGACATACCCTTCTAATCCCCATGTTTTAATTAAATAAAATGTAATAATTTCTATGAATGTTCCTATAGCTCTGCCCGCAGCTTTCTTCTTGTCGTTTGCATAATCAAATACATTATAGCTAAGAATATTTTGAAGTTTGTCTATTGATTCGTAACTCATGTTAAAACCTTTTTAAATAATTTATTATCCCTATTTAATGTCATCATAGCAAACTAAAGTGTGTTCCTTAGATTTTGCTATTTCCATGACGTTTATGCCTCGTGCTAAATTTCAATATAATAAAGAATACACCTTTAATTTTATCAAAACATACTATGATTTTCTATAATTCATAAACGAAGGGGCGACTCTTATTTCATAACATCGTAGTATAATCAAAACTATTCATTTCGTCTTTTGCACTAATTAGTGCTTCCTAAGCTCTTTGAGTTTTTCTAAAAACAGTTATCTTGCTTTTCTAGCTTTAGGCAGTTTTGCCTATACTTGCAAAACTAAAGTCTTTAACACACCGTCTGACAATTGAAGTTTGCCTATTTCCCATCATCGCATACTGTGTGCTGAGTAAAACTGTGTATTTCTCATCGTCTTTTAATGGAACTGTCGTTATAAACATGAGCGTTTTAGGCTTATTTTCAAGTATTGCTTCTTTTGGTATTGGAAACAAAGAGGTCTTGGTTTTTATGTATAGACCTATCTTCTTTCCCACAAGCTTTAAGTCTTCGCCTTTTATCTTTATTATGCTAGGCGTTTTTTCACTTCCACCACCATACACTTTTTCCACGCTTTTTATTACAGGTTGCCTCACCTTTAGGGTAACAGAACTAGCTTCAACATGATTTTTGATGTGCTTCCTCACTTCTTTTGAAGGAGTGAATTGAAGGCGAAACTCAACGCTCTTCTTGGCTATTTCCAATAGCTCTTTTTCATAGCTACCTTCCAATTTGCCGTTTATGACTTCCGCTTCACTTCCATCTTCACTCTCATTTTTAGCTTCAGCAATAGAGGCACTCTCCAAATCTTTTTCTAAAAAAGCATTGCCTGAGCTTTCATCTCTTCGCTTAAACTCTCCGTCTAAGGCTCTTTGCCTATCTTCGCCAACTTTAAGGCTTCCCCTGCCTTCCAACTTCAATGTGCCAAGACCTAAAAAGTCAACACTAAAACCTTTTTCAACACATTCTACTGTGGTTAAAGTCAGTGTTTTAAGGACTGCCTCCACTACAGCACCATCAATGTATGCAGCCTTTGCTTTTACCATTTCAATTAACTTTTCTTCACTGATTTTTCCTTCGCTTTGAACTCTTGCGTAATAGGTGTTTTTTTCCTTACTGACGTTGCTTTTGCACACTGAAACTCTTAAATAATTTTGCTGATTTAACATTTTTTTTCTCCTTAAGAAATATTACATTTAAATAAAATCCTAATTAATTAGTATTTTAAGACAAATTGGAGAGAATTGCAAGGAAAACTTACTTTTTCTTGGAAAGATGGCAATTTATAACAAAGTTAAAGATTGCCGTTCGCAAAGACATCCAAAATTAACCTATTTCGCTATATGCGAAACTGTACAGTTTCGCACCCCTAAATACTACAGTTTCGCATATGCAAACTGTACAGTTTGTGATAGCTAAATAATACAGTTTTGCCTAAGTACTCTAGCTAGAGTACAATCATAACATTAGCTAATGTAGGATTGTAACATTAGCTAAGGTAGGAGTATGACGTGTTATAATGTAGAATGAATATACGAACTCATTTGAGCTTTTAAGAAAATTAAAAAAGAAATGTTTTAATAAAGAGGATATCACTTTCATAAGTACCTTTATTGTATCATATTTTTAGACTTTCATTCAAATACTTTTTTACCTAATTCATGTTTTTCTTCTACTTCTAATGCTATATCAAGCACAGTAAAAAACAAAATAATAATCATAGGACCTAAAACAATCCCATTGAATGAAAACAACTTTACCCCACCTAGCATGGAAAAGAAAATCAAAAAAGGATGTATTTTTATTCTATCTTTTAAGAAAAATGGACGCAATATATTGTCTATTGAACTAATCCCAAGACCTGCAACAATCAAAAAAACAACCGCTTTTAACACTCCAGAAGAAAAGAAAAGTCCAATACCCACAGGAACCCATATAAAGCCGCAACCAATTAATGGTAAAAACGAACTAAAAAAGGTTAAAATAGCAAGTAATAAAGCCCCTTCAATTCCAAAAATCAAATAAATAAACAACGCTATTATAGATTGATAAAAAGAAACTAAAAATAAGCCCTTGAATAAATTGTTGGTAACCTCTTTTATTTTTGAAAGAATCACAGAACTTGCTTTGCTATCAATTGGAACTGCACGCTTTAAGACAGCGAGCAAATATTCCCCATCAACATAAAAAAAGTATAAGCTAAAAGCCAAAAAAGCTAGAGAAACAACGAAGAGGCCTATATTACGTACAAAGTTTGTTGTATATGTGAATATTCTTTCTGAATAGGTTGCAACAATATTTAGCAACTCTTTTTTTAAATCAAAATGAGAAAGATCAACTGTTCCCATAGAAATAGTGTTAATGAAATCTACCCAGTTATCATCTTTGTTTTTGCTTGCTTCCAAAAACTCAACAATGGTCTTACCGACTTCCATAAGAAGTCTCTTTCCTTGCCCAAAAACTTTAATCAAAACAAAAGCAACTACGGACACAATGATGACAACTGCCAAAACAGAAAAGAGGGCTGCAATAATCCTTTTCTTTATTCCATAACCTCTTTTTTCAGGATTAAGGTAACTAATTGTTTTGCTATAAAGAGGACTAGTCAATATATAGATTATGCTTGCCCATAAAATCACACTGGCATAAGGCAAAAAAAGAAGAGAGACCATAACAATCATAATCAAAACTAGTGCCAAGATACCAAAAGCAGGAATAACTTTTTTATTTTCCATACTGTAATTTAAATGTTATAGTGAATCTTCAGTTTCTTCGAAATATCTATATGTCTTAACCTTCACTTCTTCCATTGCTTCATCATCACAAACTAAAATTGCATTTTTATGTAATTGCAACGCCGAAACTGTCCATAAATGGTTAACACTTCCTTCAATAGCATGTTTTATTGCTCTAGCTTTTGCATGTCCTGTAGCCATAATCAAAACTTCTTCAGAATCCATTATTGTACCAATACCCACAGTTAAAGCTTGCTTTGGAACTCTACTACAATCACCTTCAAAAAACCTTGAGTTAGCTTCTATAGTTTCGATTGCTAGATTTTTAACACGTGTTCGAGAAGTTAGAGAAGACCCCGGTTCATTAAAAGCTATATGCCCATCAGAACCTATGCCTCCAAAAAATAGATCTATTCTTTTATATTGTGCAATTTTTTCTTCATATTCTTTACACTCTTTTTCAAGTTCTTTTGCCATGCCATTAAGAATATGAATATTATTACGATCAATATCAATATAATCAAAAAAATTATTATACATAAAATATCGATAACTTTGTGGGTCATCTTTTGAAAGTCCTACATATTCATCCATGTTAAAAGTTACTACATCTTTAAAGCTTAATGCCTTTACCTTCACTTTTTCTATGAGTCTTTGGTATACACCAAGAGGTGTAGAGCCTGTAGGCAAACCTAAAATAAACGGATTTTCTTTAGTAGGTTTAGTTTTTGTTATTTTTTCTTCTATATGTTCTGCAACGTATTCTGCACACTCATCATAATTTTTACGTATAATCACTTTCATAAAAATATCTCCTTAATTTGCCTAATTTAGACAAATTATTACACAATTTCTAGGAAGAAACATCAATATAGTTTGCTATATCTTCATGTTTTGAATAAACATTTGTTGCATATTTATTTCTTAAAGGTAAATTAGAAATATCTTGTTTTATAGATGCCATTTTTTCGCATAAAATAAGACGATTTTTTTCATTTTGTTTTTGAACAGATTCTTGTAATCTTTCTAGATCATTTTTTAATTGCAAAACATTTTCATCTTCAGGGTTAGAAAGATAATAAATTTTTTCTATTGGTTCTATCACTTTTTGCATACTTAAAATGTTTTGAATTATATTATTTTCAAGTTCTGTATGCTGCATAACAGCTTCAATATTATTTTTCGCAATACTTTCTTCTTGCTTTTCTAAAACACACAAATACTCACTGAACTTATCTCTTTGGTCTTGCAACAAAGATTTAAATCGCCTTAAAACAGCAACTCTTTCTTCCAATTCTGAATGAGTTATTTTCTTCTTATCCATAAGATTAATTCCTATCGTTCTTTTAAGCTTTTTTATTTTGAGTTTCTTCTGAATTAATTACATCTTGCCAAGCAGAACGTAATTCTTTCATCATGTTAAGAATATCTTTGAGTATGTTTGCATCTTTTTTTATATTTGCTTGCAAAAGTTGTTGGTAGAAATATGAATAAATTGCCATGAGATTGTTAGCAATCTGTCCACCCTTTTCTACATTTAAGGATGCCATGAGTTCTGTGATAATCTCTTGTGTTTTTATTATATTGTTGTTGATTTTTTCAATAGAAGTAGGAGGCAATTTTTCCACATCAATAAGCTTTATCGTCGCTTCAATTTTCTTTATGCCTTCGTCATATAGCATTAAAATTAAAGTTCCCTGACTTGCTGTTTTGATAGACGTTTGCTTATATGCAGTCAACATTTTAGAATTATAATTCATGGATACACTTCCCTCCCAATGATGCCAACCATAACTTAGTATAGCTTTCTATCGGTTTTTTTTTTACTTCCTTTAGATTGTAAAAAAATTAAAGATTACAATTGTAGACTATAAAAAGAAAAATTTAAAAATGGATACATAAATAAAACGCAATCGATTGAAAAATATAAAAACCATGTTAGCTAAGTAAATTTTAATTAGTATTTTCTTATGTTGATTATCTATATGTTTTTGGCTACAATTTTTCTTTCAATCTTTTTAAGGAAATCTTATGAATCTTGAAGCATTTATTTTAGGTTGTGGAGGCATGATGCCACTTCCTTATAGACACTTAACATCTGTCCTTCTAAGACGTGAAGGGGATTTATTTTTATTTGATTGTGGAGAAGGGACGCAAGTAGCCCTTAAAAAACTCAACCTAAAATGGAAAAAGATTACAGCTATATTTATTAGTCACACTCATGCTGACCATGTAACAGGCTTACCAGGACTTTTAATGCTTTCTTCACAAGTTGATCGAGAAGAACCTTTGTACATAATAGGTCCTCCAAAAGTGGCGGAATATATTGAAAGCTCAAGGCGTGTTTTGGATATGTATATAAATTATGAAATTATAGTGAAAGAAATAACAGAACCAGGAATTGTATATCAAGAAAAAGATTTTAAGGTGCGTTCTTTTTGGCTGCAACACACAAAACCTTGTATGGGCTACACTCTAGAAGAAGAAATGAGACCTGGAGAGTTTAATCCTAATATGGCACGTCTTTTGAATGTACCTTGTGGTCCGTTATGGTCAAAATTGCAAAATGGTGAACAAGTTATTTCTGCTGATGGTGAGATTGTAAAACCCAGTCAAGTAATGGGAGAAATGAGGAAAGGACGCAAATTCAGCTTCGTAACAGATACGAAATACTTGGATAGCATAAAAGATGAGGTACGAGGCTCTGATCTTTTAATTTGTGAAGGCATGTTTGAAAAAGGCATGGAAAAAGATGCCGAAGAAAAAAAGCATATGACATGCACTCAAGCGGCTCAAATTGCAGCTGATGCTGAGGTGAAAAGAATGGGCTTAATTCATTATAGTCCTCGTTACACGGATTACGAGTTAAAAAAACTATTACAAGATGCCCAAAAGGTTTTTCCAAATACTTTTTTAACCAAAGATAGAATGAGTTTAACCTTAGAATATGAATCCTAAACATCTATTGATTTATTTCTAAATGTCGATTATATAGACCATATGAGTAATATACCAGCAGAACCATATTTCATTAAAACCACAGAGAAAAAGTGTGAGACTCTAAGCACAAGCCAAAAGTATACATTGAATAGACGTGGCAATGAAATGTTTAACGACAATGATATTGCAGGAGCCACACGCATTTTTCTTACAACAGGCTATTCTGACGGCCTCACTAGAATTGGCGACTATTATCTAAAACAGGGAAAAAAAATTGATGCATTAAAATATTATTCACTAGCTCATAATAGGTATAAGGTAGAAATGCTTGCAAAAGAAATAGCAGGTCTTATTCGCTCTTTGTTGCAGTCCTAAAATGAATGACTCATCTTTGCACCCTTCACTATTAGGCTTGTCTCCTGAAGAGCTTTGTGAAACGTGCAAGCTAGAAAAGAAGTTTCAGGGAGAACAAATATTTACATGGCTGAGTAGGGGTATTTCTTCTTTTGATGAAATGACAAACTTGTCCATCCAATTAAGGAATAAACTAAATAGTAGCTACTCAATTTTTACATCAAAGATTCAAAACATATTAAAAGACAATTTTTCAATCAAACTTAGCATAGAATTGCATGACAAAAACATAATCGAAGCTGTTTTACTCAAAGACAAAACAGGTCGCCCTACAGCTTGCCTTTCTTCTCAAGTAGGTTGCCCCTTAGCTTGTGCCTTTTGTAAAACAGGAAAGCTAGGATTTGCTAGAAACCTAAAAGCAAATGAAATAATAGAGCAATTTTATCATTTACAAAAACATGAAGAAAGAAAGATAGAAAACATAGTTTTTATGGGTATGGGAGAGCCTTTACTAAATATTAAAGAACTAAAAAAAGCAATTAATATTTTAACGCACTCAAAGGGATTAAATCTTTCTAAAAGACGCATTACAGTTTCTACTGCAGGTGTGATTGATGGAATATACGAGCTTGAAGCTGATGAAACTCCAGTACGTCTTGCAGTTTCTCTCACTACTGCTAGCTCTGCTTTACGATTTTCTTTAATGCCAATTGAGAAGTCAAACCCATTGCCTCGCCTAAAAGAAGCTATCAAACATTTTAATGAAAAGACAGGAAAACGTGTAACTTTGGAGATGGCTTTGATTCATAATGTCAACACATCAAAGGAAATGTTAGAAAAAATTGTTAGTTTTAGCGAAGGCTTAAATGTACTTGTGAATCTTATTCCATGGAATCCTATTGAAGAAATCAATTTTACTCGCCCCACAGATGATGAGATTAATTATGTGGAGCAATATTTAAAAAACAAAGGATTAAATGTAACAATTAGAAAAAGAAAAGCAGGACAAATTGCAGGTTCTTGTGGGCAGTTAGGGAAAATTAAAAAAAATGAAAAATAATTTGAAATGCAGAGGTTGCAAACTTTGTGATGGAAGAGCTTGTAAAGGAGAACTTCCCGGTATGGGAGGCGTTTTAGATAGTGCTATATTTATTGAAAATGTGAAGGCTTGGAGTAGATATAAAAATGAAGCAAAAGAGATTAGACAGTTAGCACGAATACGCCTAGCTCCAATGGCTGGAGGCGTACAAAATGTAGGCTGGAAAGATGAAAAAGAGTTTTATTTTGACATGATTTCGGCTTCTTTCTTTGCAGGACTTTCTTTAAGCATAGGAGACGGAGCTCCTGATGAAAAGCTAGATTTTGGGCTTTTAGCATTAAAGAATGTTGGCAAGAAAGCTGCTATTTTTTTAAAGCCTTATCCCCAAAAAAACCTACTCAACAGAGTTGAAAAATCAAAGCTTCATGCTGAAATTATTGGAGTAGACACCGATTCGTATAACATAATCACAATGCGAAACCAAGTTTCTCTCGAAGAAAAAACGCCAAAAGACCTTATAGAAATTCGTAAAAAAGCCTATCTTCCGCTTGCTATTAAGGGCATTTTCAGCAAAAGAGACATTGAGATTGTTAAAGAAGTAAAACCTGAAATTGCAATTGTTTCTAATCATGGAGGCAGAATAGAACGCAATATGCAAAGCTCTGCTGATTTTCTTAAAATGTATGGAAAAGAGATTGCAAGATATTCAGATGAAGTTTGGGTAGATGGAGGCATTAGAACATATCAAGATGTGATAGTTGCCT
Source organism: Treponema sp. (assembly GCA_052169955.1). Classification (GTDB taxonomy): domain Bacteria; phylum Spirochaetota; class Spirochaetia; order Treponematales; family Treponemataceae; genus Treponema_B. The sequence goes on along the minus strand of JBQNBL010000002.1, from coordinate 81,957 downwards.
CAAAATTAGGAGCGAAAGAAATATTAATAGGAAGACCTATAATTAGTGCTATGATAAGAGGCGGGAAAGAAGAAGTTAAAAGCTTTGTTCAAAGCCTTATAGGAATTTTAAAATGAAAATAAGACTTGATAAGATGTTGCATGATAATGGGTTTGGTACTAGAAGTAGCATAAAAAAAATGTTACACAAAAAAGAATGTTTAGTGAATAATGAAAGGATTATATACGGTAGTTTTAAGGTAGAAGATAGTGATGAGATTTGTATCGATGGCGAGGTGTTAGACTTAAAAAAATACATATATATCATGTTAAACAAAGCTTCAGGTTATGTAACTTCCACAAAAGATCCTGAGTATAAAACTGTAATGGAGCTTTTGCCTTCTAAATGGACTACTAGAAACTTATTCCCAGTAGGTCGTCTTGATATGGACACAGAAGGATTACTCATTCTAACAAACGATGGTGTTTTTGCTCACAAAGTGATTTCCCCAAAATATGATGTGGTCAAAAAATACTACGTTAAGCCACAAAGAGAATTTAATGATATAGAATTTGAAGAAGTGAAAAATAAATTTGCTGATGGAATTGTTTTTAAAAATGGGTACAAGTGTCTTCCTGCAACCATAGTTAAACATGAGAAGTTGGGATATGTTGTTGGCATAAGCGAAGGAAAATATCATCAGGTAAAAAAAATGTTTTTATGTGTTGATAACGAAGTAGTCTATCTAAAACGAATTTCTATCGGTAGTTTAAAACTTGATGAAAAACTAAGTGTTGGCGAAAGTAGAGAGTTAACCAAAGAAGAAATTGATTCTCTTTTTATAAAGTAAATTATAGTAGCAATTTATACACCAACAAGATGAGCTTCTAGCCACAATAAAATTCTAAAGCGTTTTAGAAAAAAAGGTCTAGTCTAAAAGTTTTAGACTAGACCTCAACAAAATAAATCAGTTTTCAGAAACTGCAATAAATTTTCAAAAGTTAATTAAACACTGCTTGAACTGTTGTGTTTGCTTTTATAGCAATTGTCAATGTAGTTGGATCTGTTCCTGTAGCTTGATTTTCCCCATTAACGGTCCACTTTTGGAAAGTTGCACCACTTAAAGCTGTTGCTTTGAAAGTAACATTTTTTAGTGCATCAACTTTATTGCCAGTTATCAAATCATTAGCGTCTTCATCTTTAGCTGTAACAGTTCCTTTGGCTGTATCGTTTGACGAAAATTCCACTGAATATTGTTTTAGCTTTGCAGAAACTACAATAGTAGTCTCTCCATTAACCACAAATTGTAATTTTGTTTTGTCTGTTGTCGGAGTTTTATCTTCACCATTAACCATCCACTTATCAATTTCATAGTGAACCAAACCTGCTCTCAAAGTTACTTCAAAATCTACAGTAGTCCCCTTTGGAACAGAGTTACCACTTTGGATTTCATTACCATTGACTTTTGCAGTTATATTACCTGATCCGAAACTAAATGTAACCTTCACATTATTACTTGGAGTAGAACCTTCTGCTTTAAAAGAAACTAGGACTACAGTATGTTCTTTAACAGTCAAATTAAACTTTGTTTTCTCTGTTGTTGGAGTTTGGTCTACACCATTAATCATCCACTTATCTACTTCGTAACTTGCACTTCCCTCTGCAACAAAATTAATTATTGTGCCACCTACAACCATCCCACCAGTAAAATTTTCTGTTCCAACCTTTGCAGAAAGTGTTCCATTCCCACCTTGCACCATGAATTCAACTTTAAATTTTTCAGCTGGATTACTTGCTCCATCACATGAAGAAATTGTAAAAGCCATCAAAGAAGATATGCTAAGCACCAATGCCACATTAGCAAAAAAATTTTTTAGCTTCATAAAGAAACCTCCTTAAAATATAGTTATCGTGAAACACAATAACTAGGTGTTTTTTTCAAACACTTGGTTATTAAATGTAATATAAAGAATTATATTACATTAAGACACGTAAAAACATACACATAATAGATACAATTGATTTTTTATAGTAATGAAGTTTAATAAAAAACCTACCTCACAAGATATCTTTTATTACAGCATACCTTTTACAGCAAGCTTTTCAAACCACAAAAATGTTACCGTAGTGATTAAAAGCTCATCAGATGGAATGTCTAAATCTTTTTGAACGTACACAGTAATTCCATTATCTTCGTAAATATCAAACCTATCAGGCTTATTAGGAGAGCCAACAAACACGGTTGGTTGCACGGACTGTCCACTTCAAGAGTAGCACACATGCAAAAAGCAATGCACAGATTTTACATTTTGTTCCAATATTTTGGCTTTAGCCTTTTCATCAACTTTAACTTTCATATTTTCCTCCTAAACTTAAAGTTATCAAAACATAAGGGTAAAACAATAAAGCTGAAAGTAAATTAATTAAAAAAGAGAATTAAAGTCAACACCTCTTCGCAGCCAGCCTCTATCAAACATTGTTTGCAAACTTCAATTGTTGCCCCTGTAGTAATAACATCATCAAGGATAATCACTTTTTTAGGTATCCTGACACTATGTTTGATGCGAATCTTATCTATCATATTCATACTTCGCATCTTTTTTGAAAGTCCTTTTTGAGAATGTCCATCGCTTCTATTTAAAATACGTTTGATTGGTATAGTTTTTCCTAAGTAAAAACAAATGTCTTCAATTTGATCCCAACCCTTTGTTTTAAGCTTTTTTGGACGAGGAGGTACAGGAACGATAGGAATACCTTTTAGTTCAGGAGTATTTTTGATAAATTCTTCTATAATTGAGGCAAAAACTGAGGCTAGAGTTCTAACATTTTCATTTTTCCAATATAAAACAATGTTGGTATATTTATTTATATACGGATATAGCAAAAATTGTTTTTCTACTAGTTTATTTTCATTTAATTTAGCTCGACATTTTGTACAACAGCCTTTTTCCGAAATTAATGGGATGCCACAGTGAATGCAATAAGCTTCTTTACACAAAAACCTCTTCCTTAATGGTAGATAAAACATTTCCTCTAGACAATTTTTACAGATAGGAAGAAAAGAAAAAAGCTGTTTTTTACATACCATGCAAGTTTGACATGACAAAAAAACGGAATAGAAATAAATAAGGCATTTTCGCATAAAAATAAAAATCTGTCGCATTGCAATATATATTCTCAAATTAGTAATGCTTTTGCCTCTTTTTATTACTTAGCACAAAAAAAAGTCGACTTTGAAATACACAAAGTCGACTTAGTATTTTGAAAATTTGGAATTATATTTTGAATTTATCTACCCCAGCTACTAAACTATTTGTGCATTTCTTAATTTTTTCTGCAATGATTATAGCACCCTGAGCTACCTCATCAAGCTTTTGAGCCATATTTTCTACAATGTGCATACTGTTAGTTATACCATGTGCAATACCATCTAGTTTCTCCATTTGGCGAGCAATATCTTCACCTCCAACAAGCATTTCATTGGAGCCTTGTGAAACTTCCTCTGTAACATCATTTATATTATGAATTGCATCCAACACATGCTTACTACCTTTCTCTTGCTCCTGCATTGCTTCCATAATACGTCCACTCATATCCTTAACTTCTTCGCCTAAAGAAAAAATCTCATTAAAATTATCCCCAACAGTCTTTGTAGCTTCCGAAAGACTATCGATTTCGGTAGAAAGAGATTTTAGTGTTGTACTAATCATTTTTCCTTGTGAGCTAGATTCTTCGGAAAGTTTTCTAATCTCATCAGCTACAACCGCAAAACCTTTGCCTGCTTCTCCTGCATGAGCAGCTTCAATTGCAGCATTCATAGCAAGAAGATTTGTTTGACTAGCTATGTGTTGAATTACGCTAGAAGCCTCCATCAATGAGCCTGATTCTTCAGCTATTCTTTCAGCCACTGAGTTAGAACGCTTTAATGTTTCTTTACCTTCAGCCGTTGCTTTATAAAGATGACTTATAACATCATCACTTTTTTGCAATGTCTTTGTTATGCTAACAATGTTTGCAACCATTTCTTCTATACTGGATGAAGATTGAGAAACACTCATGGCTTGGCTTTCTATTCTATTATTGAGAGATTTAATTGTGCGAATAATTTCTTCAACCGTACTAGCTACTTGAGTTACACTCGCTTCTTGATTAAGCACTTGACGCTGAGTATCGTCAATGTTTTCCTTTATGTTTTCTATGCTATGAGTTGCCCCAGACATGTTATCAGCGAGCTCATCAGAGGTTGCCCCCATAACATTGGTTTCGTTTGAAACATCCTTCATTGTATTATGTATTTTCTCAATCGTTTTATTAAAATACATTCCAATCTGGGATATTTCATCTGTTCCACGTATTGGAACTCTCACAGTTAGATCTCCATCACCCTCAGAAATATTTTGCAATTCTTTAACAGTTCTTTTTATTCTCTTAACTATATTTTGACTTATAAAAATTGAAAATAAAACTGCCAAAAATGAGATAATCAAAACCATAACAATATTATTAAGTAAGATACTTTTTAATATTTTCGTTTCTGCATCTTTATCATATATAGCATAAATATCCCAACCTTGTTTTTCAATTACTTCATGCTTAACAAAGATTGGATCGTTAATACTTTGTTCCTTAATATTTTTCACAAAGGCTTCAACCTCATTTACATTGCTTCCAATTGATAGTTTCTTACTTCTTTCTTCCCTTGAACTTGAAACCAAGTGATTATTGCTATCGACAATACAAATCTCTGTATTTTTTCCAATTTTTGTTTGAGCTAACTGTTCTGCAAGTTTGTTTAAAGCTAAATCAATACCTACAACTCCTATTTGTTTCCCATTTTTACCATACATTGCAAGACTTATAGTGATAGTATTTTGCTTTGTCATCGCATCAACGTAAACATCAGAATAGATTATAACGTCACGCTTTTCTGATGCACTTATATACCAAGGTCTCCTTGTTGGGTCAAAACCTTCAGGTATTGGAATGTATGGATAGTTTATATTTTTATGTGTTTTTTCATATCCAACATATGTACCTGATATGCTAGGATTACCTCTTGCCACTCTTCTAAAAAGTCCCCTAACTTTTTCTTCATTTTCAGGGTGTTCATCTAGCTCAAGAATTATTTCCGTATTTGTGTAAATCTGAAGCATTGTCTCATACTGTTTAAAGTATTCACCCAAGTAGGATTTGAAAACTTCCAAAGATTGAGTGGAACCTTTATCCATAACTTCATATAGCATATACCATCTAACAATGCCATAAACTACACCAGTTGCTATACTCAATGAAAAAATACAGAGAGTTAACATTGCAAGTAAAAACTTAGCTTTAATGCTAATTCTGTTGAATAAAGGAATTTTGTTTTGCATATCACAACCTCCAAGTATTTTAAATAATAGAACACAAAAATCCAAAAAAATGCCACCCAGTTTTCCATACGTTATTATAGACTATAAATAAAAGAATCACCATACCTTTTTATAAATACTAACTTTTTTATTCACAAATATGGGATAATCATATTCCAGAAAATTAACAAAGATTTTTATGGATATTTATAACACCGAATGGCAGGAAATTAAAAAATATATGTTTTATAAATACGATCTAAAAATGATTTTATAGTAATGAAAAAAGAACTCCTGAAAGCCCTGAGTCTATTTCTAAACTCAAGACTTATGAACTACCTAAAATGTCTTTAAGGAAAATATTTATTCTGTTATCTCTACAAATGAATAAGTTTTAGCTTTCCTATCAAATTTATATAAATATCTCTTTGAAGCTTCAACTTTTATCTCTTGCTTTGAAGGACCATATGTTGTCGTAACAGTTCTATAAAATATACCAGGTCTTGAAAACGTAAAGGTAGACTCCACTATGTGTTCACCCGGTGCTACATAGAATCCAATCTTAAAACCTTCTCTAAAAAATAAAGGACTTTCTTCATCCACAGAATCTACAGTAATCCGTCCCAAAGCTACCATATTGGTGTTATAAAAGACCTTTGCAGCATCAGTATGCTTACTGAGCCATTCTTGCAACCTCGCCTTATTCTTCTTTGTCATAATAATCATATAAACTGCATAACCTATTGCAAACAAAGGAAGAATTAAGAAAAAATAAATCATTGTTATGTTTACATTTGCATACATTGTCTCAACCATAATCATCTCCTATTATTTATGTTCTGTTTCAAGCTTCGTAACAGAAGCATTATCACCCGTTATTCCTAAATCTTCCATCAAAGCTTCAAACTGTGTACCACCAATCAACTCACAGTCTATAGATTCCCTACTACCATCGGCTCTGTTTGCCCACAAAGTTCTCTCTGTACTAGTGTTGTGCGTAGTGCAAATTTCAGCACTAAAAATATATTCGCTAAACGGAAATTTTTTCTCTTTTCCCTTTCGCTTTAAAACTAACTCTGTATCCGTAACTTCTATATTCATCATATTTGAAATAACAACCAAATACAAATGACCAACATATATTGCTATAGCAAACACAAAGAACCAAATAATTGAATGATTTTTAAAGAAAATTGCTGTAATAATTGCAGAACCTATACCTGCTCCAAAAAGTCCCAGAACTACATTCAGAATTATCCTATATAAAAGCGGTTTATACACTTTTGTAGCCATATTTTCCTCCTAATTGAAAATATTCAAGCGAGTACTTTTATCATATATGCCATAAAAAGTCTAGTAGCTATATAATAAACTCAAGACAAACCAAGTAATGCCTTACAAAATAATTTAAACTGTTGCCAATTAAATATTCTATATTAGTGGATATAACATATCAGAATTCCATCTTAAATCACTGTCTTTTCAACTTGTAATTAATATTACTTTTGAATATACTTCGGAAATTATGAAAAAACTACTATCAACATTTACTCTTATTTTGTTGTTTATTGCTTATACAATTATACAGGCTAATAGCGAAAACAGAAACCTAATTCTTGACGAATTAAAAAACCAAATAGAAGGCACACACCCAGCCCCATACACAAACATCTCAAAAAAAGAATTTGAAACTCACCTTGAAATACTAAAAAAGAAATGGAATAAGCAAGATGAAATAGCACAGTATTTTTCACTTCGATATTTGGTTGCTCTGATAGGAGATGCACATACACAAGTTTTTAAACCAATTGAAAATGATAAGGTATTGCCATTTTTTGCATTGCCTTACGGAGACCACTCTATAATTGTGCAAGCAGAAGAAGCATACAAGAATCTTGTGGGAAAAGAACTTATTGCTATCAATGGAATAAAAATTAAAACAATTTTTCAAAAACTACTTCCCATAATTAGTCACGACAAAGAAGAATGGGCATATTTAAATGCACATTATGAAATTCGCCTCTTTTCAAACCTAAAATACATAGGTGCAATAAAAAAAGGTAATGTTGTCGGCATAAAGATTAAAGACATAACTACAGGAAAGACAAAAACAATAAAAGTCGCTTTTTCCGAAAACATGCAAATAAACAATCCTGTTTTTGCTAACTTAGCTCCAACACTTTTTCAATCAGGATATTATCGTGCAAACATTCTAAAAGATATGCTTTTTATTCAATACAATGTTTGTGCAGACTTTCCTGACATGCCTATGAATGAATTTGCTTCTCGTATTAAACAATTGCCAGAAGTTAAAAAAATTATTGTTGATTTAAGGCATAACACCGGTGGAAATAGTGAAGTAATTAGACCATTGCTTGAAGTGTTAAAATATGTAACAAAAAACAAAGGAACTCTACTTTTTGCACTCGTAGGTAATGGAACATTTTCTTCTGGTATAATGGCAGCAATCGACCTAAAAGAAATTAGAGCTACTTTGATTGGCGAAGAAATGGGCTGGAATGGCAAATTTGGAGAAGTGAAAGAAATACAATTAAGTGATGGCTACACTCTTTTTTGCTCCACAAAAGATTTTTCTCAAAATGTAAAAGAGATTCATCCAGACATTATAATGACGCAAGACCTAAAAGACTTAGAAGCAGGGCTCGATACATTAATCGAAGCAATTAGAAAAATGTAGGTAACATTTTACGCTTAAATATATAGCACATATTCTGAAATAGCATAAAAAAGCCCATCTTTTATATGAAAATATGGGCTTAAGCATTAAAAGTTATTTATGAGTTTAAGGAGTATATATCTCAATTGTAGCGTTATAGCCTGAATTCTTTACTAAGTTTTTAATTTCTTCATTTGGAACTAACACTTTTTTGCACCAACCATGCTGAGAGCATGAGCTACCATACGTCCGTTCGCACCACATAAAAACACTTCTTATTACCTTTATGCTTACAGGAAGTTTAACTTCAGCATTTTTACATAACTTAAAACATTCTTCTTCAAGTTCAGTTAATTTAGCAAAGTCACTTAAATTTAGAGTTTCTAACCTAGCAGAGCGAAAAGCCTCTTTTTCAATTCTCTCAAGTTTAGTGCATTTTGATAGATCAAGATTTTTAATACCACAGCCATAAAATGCTTTTTCTTCAATTGAAAAAAGTTGATTGTTTTTTGGAAAAACTAGCTTTTCCATCTTAGAAGAAGAATAAAATGCTTCCTTATCAATGTAGCCAAGCTTAGAACATTTTGAAAAATCCAGTCCTGTAATGTCTCCACAGTCTTTAAAAGTCTCTCTTTCAACACCAATAATTGCTTCAGGAAAGTGCAATATCCCCAAAGGCTTACCTCCACTATAACCCACAAGCCTATCGTTTTTAATTATAAAATGCTTATAATTTGTTCTAACATATATAGTAATTTCATCCTTGGTTATTTTTGAATCATCTGTTATTTCATCCCCATCTTCATCATCTTCCCTAAAGTCATAAAACTCATAGTTTTTGTCATAGTCTTTTTCCTTGAATGCAACCCTATCCGCTATTATGTCTTTTATTTGAGAGAAAGTGTCATAACTAGTCATATTAACATACACATATTCATTTCCAATTATTCTACACCTTTCATCACATTTTATGTTCACTTTAATCTTTCTAGTAGCTTCCCATTTAGCAACATACACAGTGTCCTCATTGTTTGCTAAAAAATTGCTTGGCAAAGCTGGCTCCCAATGAGTAAATTTAACACCATCTTTTGTAGGAGTTTCCACACTCACTTTTGCTCCATATTTGCCTTTTAGTAACTTATTGCCATCAGTCCCATCTTCTAGCTTTGTTGCGGTTTTTCCGCCATCCAAATTAAGAATTAAAGAAGTGATGTTTCTCTTATATTGAATCTTAATTGTTGTACCACCATTAGCTTGAATGAGGTTTTGCGTAAAGGACTGAGCCGTAAAACCGTCATATATCTTTGCATTTGCTTCAGTGTTTTTTCCAAGCTCTCCAGTTTTTTCTTCTGTTTCTATTTTTGTAAAGTCTGCATTTTCAATATTTTCTTGCCAATGCTCCACATAATATTTTGCACTTTCTTTTTGTTTTTCCGAAACAGCAAAGATAGTTTCATTTTTGGTAAATTCAAAAGCTTCTTGTAATTCTTCGCCACTTTCATCTTTCAAATGCCAGCTTTTAATAGAAAAACCCGTCTTTGCTTTTGTCATACTCACCGCATTAGCTTTAATATCTTTCCATTTTGCTCCAGAATCTACCTTAAAGTTATCAGGCGTTGAAACTTCTACCCCTGCATCACCTTGCACTTTGATAGTGACTTTTGGCTTTTCAGGACTTCCTTTTGCCCTAGAAGTAGCATAAACTACCACGTCTTCATTAAAGATTGATAAATCTTCTAGGAATGCTCCATCTTTTCCGCCTCGCTTCCAACCTACTTTTTCATAGCTTTCTAATAATTCAATTTTTGCCTCAGCCTTTGTCTTTACGCTACCCCAAGTTTCCCCTTTTTCAATTTCTACTATGCAAGGCTTTTTTGTTTCCTTAAATGTGTAGCCTGAATCTGCTTCTACTGTGAGCTTAATAGAAGTTACTACTGCTTCATCACAATCAAAAACATCATCATCTTCCATCACCTCTCCACCTTTGTTTCCGTGTCTCCAATTCTTTATTTGCCATTCACCATCTGGGTCAACAGTTATAAAAGTTCTTTTTGTCAAGATTATTGTTTAATAGTCGATAATCTCCTTGTTATAGATGTCTTGCAATGGGTTTTTCATTGTGTCATTATACGCTTTTCATTCTTTAGTTCTAGGTTGGCAACATGAATAAATTATATATTTCACTCATCATAATTCTTTCTATTATCCTTTTTTCTTTCACTCTTTTTATATTCACAGGTTCTTTTCAAAAAAAAGAGAGTATTTGGACTACTCAAACAGAAGCTATAGAAGATACAATTAAAAATACGGTTGAGGAAAAAGAAAGCATTGAGGAGCGAGCGTTGCACGAAAGGATCAAAAATGAAGATCTACCAAGACTATATTACAGAGCCTATCAAGTGCAAGAAGGAGAGATGGTAGGTGGCATTGCAGCCCGCTTTGATGTTAGTCAAGACGCTATAATAAGCTTAAACAAGATTAAAAATACTAGAACATTACAAATCGGGCAATTATTAAAAATACCTTCAATTGACGGCATTTTATATACAGTAAGAGATAGAGACACTATAAGTGGAATAGCAAAGACTTATAAGATTAATGAAGAAGATATTGTTTCTGTAAATCAACTAAAAGATGATATATTACCTAAAGGATTTGTGCTTTTTTTACCTGATGCAAAGCTTGATTGGATGACCATACAAGAAATAAATGGAGATATGTTTGTCTGTCCAATTCATGGCAGGTATAGAATATCTTCAAGATATGGTTGGAGAAGTGATCCTTTTACGCGAAATAGAAGTTTTCATAATGGACTTGATATGGCAACACACCGAGGAACACCTGTTTTCGCTGCCTTAGCAGGAGTTGTAGTTTCAACAGGCTATAGCCCAGTTTATGGCAACCACGTAATTATTAGGCATCACTCAGGATATAAAACGTTGTATGGACACCTAAATTCGATTTTTACATCACCCAATAGGTATGTTACAACACTAACCCAGATAGGCACTGTAGGCTCCACAGGTAGAAGCACAGGACCACATTTACATTTCACTGTATACAAAAATGGTGCTACAATCAATCCATCATCCGTACTAAATTAACTTATTTAATGATGAGTTTCTCGTTATACTTATACTTTCGAAACAGTTTAAACCAAAAAGCCATATTCATACACTTTTGGCATAATCTCTTTTGCTAAGAGTTTCATTTTGTTTCGTAAATTTGCAATAAGGTTATTATACATCTCATCTTCTGAAGTGCTATTCATTTTTCTGTTTTTCTCACCTTGAAAATATAGACGAATATCATAAAATGAAGCGTCAGGATTTGCTATTATTTGTTTATGGTAATACTTCCATAATTCTAATGCAGAATTATAAACAGCTTTTGAAGCTTGAGAAAGCTCTATTTTTTGCAAAAAATCACTCATAAAATTAGACTTAAATGTTTTTTTGCAACCTACCTCTTCCCTTTTAAATGGTATCCAATGATTTATTCCATGTTCTGCTTTGATTGTATTTGATTCTGCAAAAAGTGAATAAACTAGGCAATCAGATTTAAACTCATCATCAGCTTCCCACTTATTATTAGGATATAGATATTGGTCTCTATCATTTATCCATGTGCTTTCAATAACTTTTCTAACTGTGTGAAAAATGCAGTTTTCTATAAGATTTTTACTAGTTATCATGCTGGCATTAGAGGCTTTTAAAACACTTTCAGAAGGTTTAGATGTGATAAACACAACACGATTATTTTGCACATCTGCACTCCCTCTCACTAACCACCCAATAGGATTTTCTTCATCTTTATATTTTCTAAGCCAGTCTTTTATATTTTTTTCTGGAGTTGCTAAAATTGTCTTATTTCTAAAAAACTCGCCATTTTCATCAAAAATATCAATATTTATAGACGCGAACTTTTCTTTTATTTTTGTGTTCCAAACAAAAAAACCTATTGGAAACTTCCCCTTAACATTATCAAAAGTCCAAGCTGGCACTATAAATAGTTTTTCAAGTTTTGGTGTAAAAGCATTTCTAAACTCTTTATAATGTGTACCTTGCAAAGTTTTAATTTTAGAAAAATTTGCAATTATGCAATTAGAAAGCTCTTTATAGCATCTAAAAATGAATAAAATATAGAGTTCTTTTGCCCCTTGCACTAAAAGGTTTTGATATTTTTCTTTAATCTTTGAGGTGGCAACACCACTTTTATGTTTAGAGCCTTTTGCTGAAATTGTTTTAGAAGAAGTTGCCTCTGCATAAGGCGGATTTATATAGATAACTAGCCTTTTCCTTTTTTCTTCATCTTTTAAAATCTCTTGCAAGCTTTCAGGGCATTTTGAAAAATCATCATTCAGAAAATCAAATTGAAAGATGTGGTTTTCGGGCATATTCCAGCCGTTATTTATTCTATCTTGCATTACATCAACATCTTGCTTATCAAGTGTGGAAGCCCAGACATTTTCATAATTTGTAAGCCCATTCAAAAGGTTGCCTGTGCCTGCACAACAATCCCAAATATAATATTGTTCTTGCCACTGTTCTCCTAACACACTTTCAAGATAGTTTTGAGATTTTTCCACCCATTTTTGAGGTGTAAAATATGAACCCTTTCGCTCTCTAATATCTTGAGGCACTAGTAAATCTCTTCTAGCAATAATATAGTCCCAGTATTCTTTACGTGGAGGTCTTGAATAAATATTCCAAAATGCTTTATAAGCTCTTTGTTTATCATTAAAACCTACTGTGTCAAAGCTAAATCCACCTATATTTTTTCTTTCTTTGTTGTAATAATATTCCTTGTGTTTTAATACTACTGCAAGGCTATCTTTAATTGATTCGTTATTTTCGCTAAGGAGATCTGCTAGAAAAAAATCAGCTGAGATGATATTTTCTTTATTTGCTTCAGCCCAATCAACAGCAATTGTAGGCTTTACATTTTCACTCCAACGTTGAAATACAAAGATGAAATTATTTTTTGTTACAGATATCTTTTCTGTAATGTCTTTTTCTTTCTTAAAATTAAGTTGTATAAATTCTTTAAACTCTTTTTCTGTTTCTTCATACTTAAAGATAATAGAATTATCTTCTAAAATATTTTTACAAAGTTCATAAAGTAAGTTAAATTCTTTTGTTTCATGATTAGAAGGGGCAACATTCCAATTAAAATCATTTTGATAAAAAATATCTTGAATCTTATGGTAGTCAATAAAAGCAAATTTTTCAGCATCGAAAGCTGCAATATATTTTGGAGGAATGTATTTTTCAAAAGTTTTTTCTTTTCCAATTGTCAAAATTAATTGAACAAAAGACTCATAAATATCAAACTTTGTTCCCTGTTTTGCTTCAGCCCAAAGGCTTGACTTTAAGTTAGATTTTTCTAATTCATCAAACAAGTGAGACTGACCATTTTCTGTATTATGTTTTGCAATCACAAAATCAATATTTCCTATCTGCGTATACACATATTTTGCAAAATAATCACAGTAAACAGCAGTTTTTAATGCCTCCTCTCGTAGATTTTTGTAGTTATTCATTTTTATGCTTTGGAACTAGCCAGTTTAAAAGTTTTAACAAGAAGATTTATGTTGTTTGCAATAAAAATAATCGTACAAATAGTTAAAAAAGATATAATCGTAAACAAAAATTGTAAAGTAAAATAGCTCCCAAAGCTTTGAATAAACTTAATACCTATCTTTGTAGAAGGAATAACAAGAAAAATTGCAAGCATAGCACTTCCCATAACCCCCCAAAGACTTAAAATGAAAAAAGCAAATTTTGACTTCTTTATATTTTTTTCACATTTTTCTGAGATAATTTGTTGCATTGTTCTAATGTATAGGGGATTAGTTTTACTTACAGTTCTCATCATTTCATCAGAGTTAAAATGCATTGCAAGAGTCATACTTCTGATGTTATCTCTACATTTTTTACAATGTAATAAATGAAAAAACATGTGAATAGGTAACTTCTCATAGCGCTCAATATGAAGATATTCTTCCATCAATTCATTACATTTCATTCATTTCCCACCTATAAATAAGGAAGAGCTTTTGCAGAAATAGTATTTGCTAAACCTGCAACCTCTATTTCATTTTTTAATATTCTTTTTGCTCTAAAGATATAAGACTTTATTGTTCCTATAGGAATTCCTGTAATTTGCTCAATATCTGAATATGCAATATCATAAAAAAAATAAAGCTCAACACAAACCTTATAATTTTCAGGTAGATTATTTACTGCTTTTTTTATTGCTGACTGTAAACATGTTCTAATAAACTTTTCTTCTGGAGAAAGGAGTGGCGAGACAAAGTCCTGGTCTTCACTAGATAATATAAACTGCTGTCTCCTATGTGCTGAATTAACTGCCATGTTATAGGCAATTCTCATAAGCCATGTATAAAATGAAGATGTCATCTTAAAACTTGGTAAAGCTTGATATGCTTTAAGCATAACATCTTGACAAAAATCTTGTGCATCTTCTTCATTCTTAAAAAAACTATATCCTAATGAGAGAATTCTATTTTGATACCTTAAAACTAATTCACCAAAAGCTTCAACATCTCCCTTTAACACTTTTTTTAATATTGCAAAATCTTTTTCTTTTATTGATTCGGAAGCTTTGTGTAATACAACCAAACGTTCCTCCTTACTTTTCTTTACATTTACTACTAAATCTATAGTACAACAAAAGGCTAAGTCCAACAGAAAATGGAACTAAACCTAGCAACAATGTGTAATATGATGTCTGAATGAAAATAAAAAATACAGTTAAGACAAAACCTAGTATTAGAAGTAATAGACCTGATAAAAGACAAATGTTCAAAAAATCTAATTTTGAAGGATTATAAATGCCATTTCGTATTAGTAACATCGTTTGTTTATGATGCCACAGTATATAGAAAAATAGCAAAAACGTTGCCATAATAACACCAATTATAGGAAACAATGACATAATCACCTGAGCTGCAGGCACAACATCTGTATCAACCATAGTTTTACCTTTACCTTAATGAACTATCTTAAACTCTTCAAAGTATATAGCAGAAACACACCCCATTTTTAAATTATCATTAATCTCAGTTAAAAGAGCATTTTTTATATCACTTTCTTCTTGAGTTTCAATGTTATACCATGAACGTTGCAAAAACCATGAAGTAATTATATTTTTTAGCAACTCTTTTTTTTGCACGATCTCTTCACGTAATGGTATATTCTCGGCATCATATTCTAAAAATGGATTTAATACAATCGTGGCAGGTTCTTTATCTGAAGAAATAATCCTAAGTTGTTTGAATTCACTATATATAGCCTTACCCTCACGTAAAGTATGTGGTAAATATAAAGGTGGCTCAATTTTCTGTTTACTTTCATCTTCTCTTAAAAAAGCAATAAGAGTGCCAGTTGTTATGAGAATAACTAGAAAAAAAATTAAGCAAAATAAAAAGTTATATATAACCCTATACAGTATGGAAGATTTTCCCCTTTGCATAGGTAAATGATATCATAGAATAAATAAAAAACCTATATATCAAGGTACATCACAATAAAAAGGCTTAACAAAGTCTAATACAAAAGATATGCCTGTCTCTTCTCAATAAACTCTCTTTCATCAAGACTCATAGCTTTGAATAAGAGTTTTTCATCAATATCTTTTTCACTAAGACTTGCATTTCCAAATAACAAGTTAAGCCCACAACGCCTCATTCTATCGTCATTAATCTTAAATTTGGGATAAGTTTTTTTAATTATATTGAACATTTTTATAGCCACACGTACAGGTTGAAAAACATTTTTATCAGATATTGCTATATAAAGCCCCTCACACGCTTCATCTTTATATATTGAAGAATTTGGTGTAAAATAAGCCGGAAAGAACTTAACTCCTTTTAAGTTCTCCTTATTAACTTTTTCAACTAATTCATCTGCATTAATAAATGGAGCTCCTATGTAATGAAATGGTAAGGTGGTACCACGTCCAACTGATAAATTAGTTCCTTCAAAAAGACACATACCAGAATAAATTAATGCCGTGCTAGCATTTGGAATATTAGGCGAAGTAGGTATCCAAATAAGAGGCAAGTCTTCAAAATATAAAAATCTTGACCAATTTTTTAATGGAACAATTTTAAGATTACAATTTATTCCAAACTCTTTATTAAACATAAAACTAAGCTCCCCAACTGTCATTCCATGCCTTTGAGCTATTGGGTATAGTCCTACAAATGATTTAAACTCTTCTTGCAAAATAAAACCTTCCACAACATTGCCACAAATGGGGTTTGGTCGATCAAAGACAACAAAAGTTTTTTTATTTTCTGCACAAGCTTGCATGGCATAAGCCATTGTATATATATATGTATAAAACCTAGAACCCACATCTTGAATATCAAAACACACAACATCAATGTCTTCTAACATCTCCTTTGTTGGTTTTTTTTGTTTACCATACAAACTATATATTTTAAGTGATGTTTTTCTATCAATTGCATTGTCTATTAATGCTCCTTCCCTAAAATTTGCATTTAATCCATGCTCAGGAGAAAACAACAACCTTAAATCAGTTTTTTCTTTTAAAATTGAAATTGTACTCTTACCCTCACTATTATATCCTGTCATATTCGTAATTAATGCAACACGTTTCCCTTCAAAGAAATTTAGATATTCATCAATCCTGTCTATTCCAAGTTTTATTACATCTTCTTTATTTTTTCCATATAAAAATGCAATTGATAGCAATGCTACAAAAAATACATTAAACTTTTTCACATTATTCTCCCCACTATCCTACTCTATCATATTTTTTTCAATTAATCAGAAGTTTCATAAAGACACAATATAACGTACTACTACATCAAAACTCAATAATATTGACATTAACATTGAAAGAAAGTAGCATAATATTGATTTTTATACAAAGGAATTGATTAATTCTTTGATGAGGTAAAGCATGCTTAAATCTGTTGGAGTTGTTGCCAGAGGCTTAATAGCCCCTATTATAAATAATGGTGATGATATTACGTCAATTGCTGTAGACACATTATTAAAAGCTGCAAAAAATGAAGGCTTTAGCATTCAAGATGGAGATGTCTTAGGAATAACGGAGTCCGTAGTTGCTCGCTCACAAGGCAATTATGCAACATTTGAAAATATTGCAAAAGATATAAAAAATAAATTTGAAAATGAAAAGATAGGTGTCCTTTTCCCTATTCTAAGTAGAAACCGCTTTGCTCCATGTCTTGAAGGTTTTGCAAAGTCATTTAATGAAATTGTTCTTCTATTAAGCTATCCTTTTGATGAAGTTGGTAATCAACTTATTGATGATTCTGTTTTAGAAGAAGCAGGCATTAATCCTTTAATTGATAGTTTTTCTATGGAAGAATTTAGAAAACGTTTTGGATCTTATAAACATAAATTCACAGGCATAGACTACCTTGAATATTATGATTCCATATTAAAAAAATACAATAAGAATTCTAAGATTATTTTGTCTAACAATCCTAAAAATATTTTAAAAGAGACTTCTTCATGTTTAGTTTGTGATATTCATTCAAGAAAAAAAACAAAAGCAATTTTGAAAAAAGCAGGAGCAAAAAAAGTTATTGGAATGGACGAAGTTTTATCTACTTCTATAGATGGATGTGGATATAACGAAGATTATGGACTTTTAGGTTCTAACAAAGCAAGCGAAGAAAAAGTAAAACTCTTTCCTAGAGACTCTATTGCAATTGTTGAAAAAATACAAAAACTTATACTAGAAAAAACAGGTAAAACAATTGAAGTGCTAGTATATGGAGATGGTGCTTTTAGAGATCCAATTGGTAAAATATGGGAACTAGCTGATCCTGTTGTTTCTCCTGGATTCACTAAAGGTCTAATAGGTGTCCCAAACGAAGTAAAGTTGAAATATTTGGCAGACAACGACTTTAAAGATTTACCAAAAGAAGTTCAAGAAAAAAAGATAGCAGAATACATTGCAAACCATCAAAGAGAACATGCATCTAATATTGGAGAAATGGCATGTGAAGGAACTACCCCACGAAACATAACAGACTTGATAGGTTCGTTATGCGACTTAACGTCTGGATCTGGAGATAAGGGAACGCCATTTGTGTATATACAAAATTATTTCACCAAATGGACTTCTTAAAAAGATAAGGTATATCTACTTCGTTATTTAACTAAAATACATACTCAATTAGTAGATATACATCTTAGTTTCATTTTCATACTTGCTTTATATCTACAAACTTAATTTTCTATATTGGGCTTTTCAACTCAAAAAAGATAAAGCTTAAGGACTATCTTCCCATCATATCTAATCAAGCCCTAGCATATAAAAAAAATAAAAAATCTGTTAAAATCTTGATACTGGGGATATACAATTGTGAATATAATCAAAAATTATCTTTATAGTTTTGTTTTATTTATCAAAAACTTATTCAAAGATAAAAAAATTAAAATCCAAAAAGAAATAGATTACGATGCAACTCCTGAAGAAGAATGGATTTGCAATAGTTTTATTCCTCCTTTTTCCAACGCAAGATTTAGAGAAGAAAAAGGAGATGGATATCATGTCTTTTTTGAAACAGCACAATCAAGTCTTGCCTTAGAACTGGAAAGAAAAAATCTATATGCTTGGGTTCAAAATAAAGTTTTTAGATATAAAGACTTTGTTTTAGAAGCTATAATCTCCATAGAAAAAGATAGTATAGATGCACAATGCCAAAATACTAATCTGGATAATGAAATGGCAGGTTCATGTGCTACAGGTTTTTTATTTAGAAATATCGAAAAAGCTTTTTATTCTGTTTTAATTTCTAATGCTGGTTTTTTACGCGTTGATGTAGTAATTAATAACACTCCAAAAACTCTTATTCCATGGACAAAATTAATCGAAAAAATAGATAAGAAATTTAAGTTAACAATTATTTCTTTTGATTCTTCTATTACATGTTTAGTAAATGATATTTGGATAGGCTGTATAGAAGATGATATAATAAATGCAAGCGGAAAAATCGCATTTGCTGGGCAAAATTATAGTCAATCTTCCCATGTTAAATTTCTTTTAAAAACTATCAAAATTAATTCACATCCTATACATGTTCAAAATAAATACCTTGAAGCAAATAATGAGAAAAACATAAGAAAGGAAGCTAGAAGAAATCTTGCTAATAGCTACTATATTGTTGGAAATCTTCCTAGTAGCATAGCTGAAATAAAAAAAATTGAAAACACAGAACTTGAAACAGAAGATGCATTACTAGCTGGAAAAGTATATTTTTCTGCTAGACTAATAGAAAGAAGTGAAGAATATTTCTTAAAAGCCATAGAACTATTTCCTAAAAATAAAGAAGCAACTATTCAATTACTCAACCTTTACTATTATAGCAATCAATATGAAAAACTAAAACAAACCTTAGATACTCTTAGCAAAAATGAAATTGAAACATCCAGTTCCCTTTGCAACCTTAAAGCCCATTATTTACATTATCTAGGCAAGCATAATGAAGCAGCCTTTTTTTATAACATGGCATTTATTCTTTCAAAAAAAGAAGGCAAGGAACAAGGACTTTTTGCCTTAAATTCAGGAAAAGAACATGAAACTGCTGGAAATATAAATGCAGCTATCTCTTCCTATATTGAAGCATCTAATATTTTTCTTAAAACACAACAATATATTGATATGGGGCAAACATTAAATGCTTTGGAACATCTTGCAAAAAATGATGAGTGCTATCTATCCTTAAGTGCCAAATTCTATTATGCAATCAAAAAATACGATGAAGCAACTAAATACCTCGAAATCCTTACTAAACAAAACTCAAAAAATGCTGATGTTTGGTATCTTTATGCTCTAATTTTAGAAATGAATAAAGATAAAAAAGCAATAAAAGCCTTTGAAAGAGCTCATACACTTAATCCAAATGAATCTCTTTATTGTTTTAGATATGCAAAAGCACTTTATTCAGAAAAAAAAGAATGTATTACCTATCTTGAAAAAGCTATAGAATTAGATGAAAAAAATGGTTGGGCATACAATTTATATGCCGTTTTGATGACTGAAAGAAATAAATTAGATGAAGCATTGCAATACATAAAAAAAGCAAGAGAACACTTACCAAGTGAAATTAGCGTCCTTGCTATAGAAGAAATAAAAAGCCTACCAAATAGCAAAGAAATTATGCAAACAAATAGATTTATTGAACTAAAACATTTAATAGAGGAATAAAAAAATGAATGTAAGAGTTTTTGGCTCTTCTTTAAAAGATATAGACAGACCAACTACAAAATTCCCTAAGTTTTGGGCTCCTTCATCTAAAAGTCATTCAATTAGACTTTTAATACTCGCATCTCTATCAAAAGATGGAGGCACAGTTGTAAACGCATTAAATAGTGAGGATATTCTTTCTTGTTACCGATGTTTACAAGCTCTTGGTATCTCTTGCATCAAATTAGAAAAAAAACAACACTGTATTAACATTTATCCACCAAAAGAAGGAATAAGAGAATATGTTAAAAAACAAAAAGAAATAACTTTAAATGTTGGTAATTCTGGCACTCTCCTTTATGTCCTAAGTATGTTGGTTAGTAGCTTACCCAGCTATTTTTCAATTATTGGAGATGAATCTATAAAAAAGCGACCACTAGGACCTATCATTAGTGCATTAAAAGAGTTAGATGTTTCTTATGAAATACCGGATAGTCCAAATGGCATAATAAACATAAAAGGAAAAGAAATAAAAAGAAATAAACAACTCAAACTTGAAGGAAAATTTTCACAAGTCATTACAGGACTTCTTTTAACATCGCCTTTTTTTCATAAAAAAACAAACATACAGTTAAAAAAAGCAGGCGAAGCTCCTTACTTAGAAATGACTCTAAAACATTTAAAACAACAAAATATTAAAGTTGAGCATTCAAAAGACTTAAAAACTTACTCTTGCAAGGGAGGACAAGAAATAAAATCGTTGGTTGCAACTGTTCCTGGTGATTGGTCTTCTGCTTGTTTTCTAGCATTAGCAAGTATTGCATCTCATTCTCCCCTTGCCATTATAAATTTATCTTTAGATGATAACCAAGCTGATTCCAAACTGCTTTACTACCTAGAAGAATTAGGTGTCCCCATTAGGTTTAAAGATAACATACTTAAAATTAAATATATCAATTCATCTATGCAAGGAAAAATTTTTAACATAGCAAATACTCCTGACATTCTTCCCAGCCTTGCCTGTATTGCAAGTCTTGCAAAAGGTAAAACTATACTTGAAGGAATAGATATTTGTCGATATAAAGAATGCAACAGAGTTAAAGCTATTGCAACAGAGCTTACTAAACTTGGAGTTAAAGTTATAGAAGAAAAGGACTCTCTTACGATTGAAGGAGTCAATAAACTTAAATCTGGTGCAACACTTTGCACATATAAAGACCATCGAATTGCACTAGCCTTAATTGCTCTTTGTTTAAACCTAGCTAAAAATGAGTCATGTGTAATAGAAGATGTAGATTGCTGTGCTGTTTCTTACCCAAACTTTATTGATATTTTAAAATCTCATGGTGCAAATATTGAAGTTTTTTAGAGTTACCTTTTTAACAATTTATCTTGTAGAATAGGCAAAAAATCTTGTACTTCAATTCCTAGTTTTTTTGCAAATTGATGAGCAGAATATGCTCCATAAAGAACATTTTTTGGACTATGTGCATCTGAATTGCATATTATTGTAGCACCTTTATCTCGTGCAATTTCCCAAAAAGCAATTGCAGGATAGCCGGATTCTTCTCGCCCATCTCTTATAATTTTTGGCATTAAACTACCTGCCCCATTAATCTCTATTGGAATATTTAGATCAATACAAGCATCGATTAGATATGAAGAAATTTTAAGAAGTTCAGAATCTATATGAGTACAAAAAGCAAGGAATAAATCAGGATGAGCTAAAAAATCATAAAGTCCTGTCTTTAACCCCTGAATGGTGAAATCCACGTAATCAGCAATATCTTTCTTATTCTCTAAGTGCGGAGCCCAAACCAAATCACTTCCGATAGGAAACCAATGGGAACCAAACACAAGGTAGTCCACAGCAAGCTCTTCATGCAAATAGTCCCTATACCAGCTTTCAAAACGAGGAAGCCACTCACATTCAAAACCTAAAAATACAGGAAAGTCAGCCTCTTTCTTTGCATCATTCACCATTTGTAGATAAAGAGGCACATCACATGCATTCATTCTACAAGCATTCCAAACATCATCATGTGGATATGGGCAATGATCAGAAAAACCCAAACCAACACAATCCTTTGCCTCATTTATGTAGTCAAGTGGAACACCTACTGCATGTTTACATAAATAAGTGTGAGTATGAAAACTGGTTAACACTTTTTTCAAATCCATTAGAGAGTTTTAGCCATAACCTTCATCAAAATAATGAAGTCATAAATCTTCTTATATGCCTCAACCAACCATGGTTTTATTGGACGCTCGGCATACTTTTCGATTTCTTTCCAGTTATGAATTAAATCATTAGTTGGTTTATCATAATCCGCCAAAACATCCCTAAAATTATTTCCAATAACAGCTATATGTTTCACCGTCATTGTGATAATCTTAAAGGCAGCTTCATTGACGGAATCAAGCATTTTTTGTAACTGCCTACCAGCCTCTTTTTCTCTTTCCATACGAGAAAGCAAAGTCCTAAACTTTACAGAAATATCCGAACCTGGTTTAAACTGGTCATCAAATTCAACAACTTTTGTCGCTAGTTGCATAATAGCATGATAACTATTTGAATAATCTTGCGTTATACTCTGCGTTCCCCAATTTCCTCTAACCAAAAGAAGATCAGAAAGTTCTCTAATATCAGCTTTCACGTAATCAATTAGAAATGCTTTTAGATAATTCAATGTTTCCGCATGAATAAAGCCAGCAACTCCACGCTTCTTAAAAATTTCATTAGAAGCAACTGTATAGTTTTTCATGCCTGAAGCTATTGTTTCTCCAAAAACCTTCTTAACAAGAACCGCCACCTGACCTGATTTTTGCTTTTGAATCAGCTTATCTAAAGCTGTATTAGTCATTTTCTTGACATCTGTAATATAGTTATCTGTAATCTTTTCTGTAAAAGGCTCCGTTTTTATTCGATAAAAAGGATCACTAGAAATATGGCATATCAACAATTCCATAACTCTAGCTCTTTTAATGTCTTGCAAAGTATTAAATATTTTTTTCCACTGAGCTTCATTTACTAACTTCACATTCTTATATTTTTCAAGAACATCAAATATAGCTTTCCAATCAGCTTCTTGAGGAAGGGCATAAAGCACAGTTGCAAAGTCTTTTAAAGCATCAATTACATATTCGCCCCTGACAACTTGAAAATTAGGCGTATAGTTAAAATTGTTTTCTACAATAGCAGGATCAAACTTTTTTAAAAAGAAATAAAAATCAAACAAAACAAAATTAATAAAGGCGTCTATATGCTCATATATTAAATCAGCTTTTTGAACTTGACCTATGTTAAATTCTCCAACAAAAGTCGAAAGCTCTTTTTTCACCTGTGCTACAAGTGTGTCAACATCTGTGTTTGCCGAACGTTCTTCAATAGATTTATCTGTAATTCCCCGAACAGTTTTTAGCTGTGCTTCAGTCAAAAAACACTCTACAGTTATAGATTTAAGCACTTTAGATGAATTTGCATTCATCAACACAGCCTTACTGGTGCCTATCACCTTATAAATACTATAAAAAAACTCAGCCATAGGTGGCTTTAGTTCCATCCCAGATGCTTTATACCACTTTCCATAACGCGTTTTATTCAAAGATTTTGCAATCTCTTTTAGTTTTTTCTTTGTTACCGCCTCTGGACTCGTATTGGTTGAAAACAACAAATTCAAAAACTTTTGCCACAAAGTAAGCTTTTGTTTTGGGTTTTCTTTTGATTTTTCACTCTCTTTTTTCATTGTATTATTCATCTTCTGACACTAAAATTTCGATCAATTCTTCGCTTGTTTTTGCCTTTAGACACTTCTCTCTCATCACTTCACTTTTAAGAAGTGAAATCACCTGTGAAAGAAACTGCAAATGCGGCCCTGTCTTATTTATTGGAGACAACGTCATAATAAATATTCTTGCAGGCTTTTTATCTAAAGAATTAAACTCTATAGGATCATCAGATATACCTATGCACGCTACCAATTCCGAAACACAGTTCGTCTTTCCATGAGGTAATGCGATTCCATGTTTAATCCCTGTAGAAAGTTTCTTTTCTCTATCCATAACGCAAGCCAAAGCAACCTTCTTATCTTTTATCTTTTCGGTCTTTACGAGTATATCCAGCAACTCTTCAATAATCTCAACCTTTGTTTTTCCTTTCAAATGCAGGTTTACAACATCTGGGGATAGAACATTTTTCAAATCCGATGGGTTGCTATTCATATAAGAATCTTCATTCATAAAAGACCTCCATTATGCCTATATTATGACTATTTAATCTAAAAGTCAACAGTAATAGATTCCATATTCTAAAAGCTCTAACTCAAAAAAATGATTTTAATTATATAAAAAGAATGATATAATGAGTCCGCTATGAGAAAAAAAAGCATTAGGCAAATATCTTATTCTTATCTCTTACTAGTTTCTATGCTAAGATATTTAGCATCTCAGTTAAACACACGCACTATAAATCCTTCTTTATACCTTGAAAAGACTACATTAGATAGTATTACATCGTACATTAACTAACGTTTGTTCTGTACATTAGCTAATGTTATAACAGTACCTTAGCTAATGTACTATAGCTAAACTGTACAGTTTCGCTATGCGAAACTGCATTATTTAGACATCGTAAACTGTACAGTTTAGGGATGCGAAACTGCATTATTTCGCATGATAAAGTCAAATAATTTCTCCATGTTTCGTTTATCTAATAAGTTTATATTTCAATAATGTTTCTTTAATAAAGCTCTTTAACTTTAATAGAAAAAAGACGTTTTAATAACATACCGTATTTTTTGGAGCTTATATGAAAGATAAAAAAATATATTGTTTTATACTTTTATCATGTTTTATAAATACATTTATCTATTCTGAAGTTTTTCGCTTTTCATTTAATGAAGGTGAAATTCAAAAAATGACTTCTAATGTTAATGAGGCAGTTTATTTTAATGGAAGATTTTCTTTTCGAACAGAAATTATAAATAGAATCGTTGCAAAAGTTTCCGAAATAAAAGAAGAAAATGAACACCAATCTGCCCTCTATTCATGTCATTTTATGGTTAGTGAAAAAACTGAAGATGGAAAGTTTAGTTGGGGTAAAGAGTATAGTAGTAATTTTTGGCGTAATGATATAGGAGTATATTCAATTAATGATAAACATTTTATGCCAATGGTGCGAGATATTCCTTCATTTCCAGAGTATGATGTTCAAATAGGGGATTCATGGGTGTTGCAAGCACACGAAGCCTATGATTTTTCCGATGTTTTCGGGATAAAAAAACCCGTCATTGTTCCCTTTGACGTTGAATATAAATATACAGGCACTCAAATAGAAAACGGAGAACTTCTTCATATGATAGATGTTCAGTATGCAAAAAACTACATTATACCTTCTCATTTTTTGCAAAGAATGTCACATGCTAAAAATGAAGTTTATCCAATTC
Source organism: Treponema sp. (assembly GCA_052169955.1). Classification (GTDB taxonomy): domain Bacteria; phylum Spirochaetota; class Spirochaetia; order Treponematales; family Treponemataceae; genus Treponema_B. The sequence continues at coordinate 56,290 of JBQNBL010000002.1, read as the reverse complement.
AAACTAAAGTTGAATCAAAGCAAAGAATTGCATGGAGTCAAGAACGTGGAAATATTGCATTCTATGATGAAATATTTACCATATATCTTTCTTTAAATAATGGAGAAACTGTAGAATATACAGGTAGTTCTCACTCAAAAATTACTCTTTTAAAAAAAGATGTAGAAGTTAAAGAACAAGAAGATATTAAAAAAGATATTGAAAACTTAAATTTAGATAACACCAATGTCAAGAAAACTGAAAAAGGTTTAACAATTATTCTTGAAAACATTCAATTTAGTCCTAACTCTGCAATACTTAGAGATAGTGAGAAAGAAAAATTAAAATCAATTGCAGAAGTTTTAAAAAAACATGGAAAAAAAGATATTTTAGTTGAAGGGCATGTTGTATTTTCTAGCACACAAGAAAGAAGAGAAGCCCTTTCTGAAGAAAGAGCTAGAGTTGTTGCAGATTTTTTATTGAGTCTCGGAGTCTCATCCAAAGAACATGTATTTACAAAAGGTCGTGGTGGAGACTTTCCTCTTTTTCCTAATACAAGTGAAGAAAATAAAGCAAGAAATAGACGAGTTGAAATTACTATAATGGAATAGAAGTTTAATGATGGGGAGAGCCGACTAGGTAGTCGGCTACAAGTGATTAATAAGACTTTGAATCGTGAGAACGTCTTGTTTTTTTAACTAACTTTCGTCTTAGAGACTTATTCTTTCTGTTTAAGATGGTAGAAGGTTTTTCGTAAAATTCTCTTTTCTTCCATTCTCTTATTATGCCTTCTTTTTCAACTTGTCTCTTAAAACGTTTTAATGCTTTTTCAAGGTTCTCGTTGTCTTCAACTGCAACATACGCCATTTAATCACCCCCTTTTGTTTAAAAGTTCCAATTATTATAACAACTAAGCTCAACTCTATGAGTTATCGGCACATATAGCACTACTTATCAGTTTTATGCTATCAATTTTATTTAATAATGTCAATTATGCTATTTATTTCATTACCTAATTTTATCAGCAAGTCTACAAGCATGGAAATGCCCACCACCAATATCAATTAATGAAGGTTCTTCTTCATTAGAGCAAGAACTTTCAGCATAAGGGCAACGAGTATGAAAGCGACATCCAGTAGGTATGTTTGCAGGAGATGGTATCTCCCCTGATATAGGAAGTTGCTTTATCACATTAAGCATACCAGCTTTCGGTTCTGGCACAGCATTTATCAAAGCTCTTGTATATGGATGTTGCGGATTATCGATTACATCATCAGCTTTGCCCATTTCCATAATACGTCCTAGATACATAACAGCTATGCGGTCAGTAAAATATCTCGCAGTAGAAAGGTCGTGTGTTATATAAAGATATGTAAGATTAAGTTCTCTTTGCACATCTTTCATCATGTGAAGAATCTCCGCACGAGTTGAAAGGTCAATCATAGAAACAGGCTCGTCTGCCACAACAATTTCAGGATTTAATATAAGCGTTCTAGCTGTAGCAATACGTTGTCTTTGCCCACCAGAAAGCATGTGTGGATAACGCCCCATAAATTCTTCAGGTGGATTAAGCTTAACTTCTTTAAGTGCTTTGATAATCTTTTCATCATGTTCTTTTCTTGAACCTCTAATTCTATGAATAATTAAAGGCTCTTCTAAAACATCACGAATCTTAAAACGAGGATTCATAGAAGCATAAGGGTCTTGGAATATCATTTGCACTTGTCTTCTATAAAGCTCTTTTCGTTTTTTATCACAATTTGTTACATCATCACCATTAAAAAGAATTTTTCCCTCAGTTGCTGTGTACAGCTTCATAGCAATCTTACCAAGTGTAGTCTTTCCTGAACCAGATTCACCTATAAGCCCAAATATCTCTCCTTTGAATAGTTTTAGAGAAACATCATCAACAGCCTTAATTTGTTTCCGCTTTTTTCCACCAGAAAGTGCTTGTGAAAGACTTAAATGTGGTGAAAAATACATCTTAATGTTAGAAAGTTCTAAAACAACTGATTTCATTGGATACACCTCCAACATGCAACATAGTGATCTTTTTCTATTTCAATTAATGGTGGTTCAACCTCACGACATTTATCAATGGAACAATGACAACGTGGATTAAACCTACAACCTTTAGGTGGAGCAATTAAATCAGGTGGAGTTCCCGGTATGTAAGAAAGTGAATCTACTCTTTTATGCAACAATGGAGTCGCTTGTAAGAGTTTTTGTGTGTATGGATGTAGAGGTCCTTTTTCTCCATATATTTGCTCATTTGTACCTAACTCTGCAATTTTTCCTGCATACATAATACATATTCTATCTGATATCTCTGCTTCCAACGCTAAGTCATGAGTGATAAAAATAAAAGAACAACTAAACTTCTTTTTTAGTTCTTTTAAAAGATTGATGATCTGAGCTTGAACTATGACGTCAAGAGCTGTTGTAGGTTCATCAAGTATTACTAGTTTTGGGCGTAAAAATAAACCCTGAGCAATAACTACACGTTGCTTCATACCACCTGATAGTTCATGTGGATAACGTTTTAATACTTCAGGAGGTAAACCAACATAGCCTAAATACTCTTCCATTAACTCAATAGCTTCTTTTTCTTTTATATTCGTGTGCTCTTTTAGTGTTTCCATCATTTGCCTACCAATAGTATAAACAGGGGTTAAACTATTCATAGCTCCTTGAAACACCATAGCAATTTCTTGCCATCTCACATTGCGTCTAATTTCTTTATCAGAAAGAGAAACTATATCCCGTCCCCCAATAATTATTTGTGAACCTTCTTCAATAAAGCCAGGTGGAGAGGGCATTTTTAATAAAGCCATTCCTGTAGTAGTTTTTCCACAACCAGACTCTCCTACAAAACCAACTGTCTCACCTTTTCTAACAGTAAAGCTTACATCGTCTAGAGCCTTAACAATACCTGCTTGGGTGTGATAATAAAGACGTAAGTTTCTAACATCTAATATAGTATTTTCTTCCATATTCTTACCTCTCCTTACCTAGTTTTTAATTTAGGATGCAAGATTTTATCCATTGCAAAACCAATAAAAGCAAATGTCATTCCCATTATAGAAATAAAAAGCCCAGGAGGGATAATCCACCACCAAAGTCCATTTAAACTTGCTCCTGCTTTTTGTGCATCATGCAATATCTGCCCCCAAGTTACTATTGTTGAATCTCCCAATCCTAAAAGAGAAAGGTTTGCCTCCAACAAAATAGCTGCAGGTACGTTTATTGCCATGCTAGCAAAAGAGTAAGGCAACAAAATAGGAGTGATATGTTTAAATATAAGTCTTATATGGCCTGCACCTAAAGCTTTCGCTGCTTCGACATAGGTTTCTTCTCTAATTTGCATGGCCATGGAACGAATTGTTTTGACAGGTCCTACCCATCCAAAAACAATTTCTGCTAAGATGATGTACCAAATACTTGGCTTACTAGTTGCAAACAAAACAATCAACACTGGCATTAAAGGAATTGAAATAAAAATCTCAAACATAAATGACATGCAAGAATCTACAAATCCGCCAAAGTATGCTGATGTAACGCCATAGATTACACCAATCAAAACAGAAAATACACTAGCTACAAGACCTATAAACAACGCCCATTTTAAGCCTGCAATAATACCTGAAAAGATATCTCTTTTTTGTGTATCTGTTCCCAACACACCCGAAACAGCTCCTTGTACTACAACATATGGATCAGAAAATAGATTTTTTTTATTTTGGCTAATGCTTTCAGGAATCAGAATTGCAATTTTATATTCACCCTTTAACGCTTCTTTTGTTTTATACATATCTCGCCCTAGCTTTGAAAAAAGTAAATCAGTAGGTTTTGCATTTCCAGCTTGTATGTTAGCTCCTCTATCTTGTGTAAAAGAACGAACTGAAGCTTTTGCATCTGTATGTGTAGAAAAACGTGCATTAATATTTTCAACATCAGCTTTTTGATATTGCCCTAAAAATACCTCTTCACCATCAGGTCGTGTTATTTCAACATTAAAAAAAGCCATACCTGAACATTTTGCTCGAATAATTAAATCTAAAGGAGCTATGTCATATTGATAATCATAACTAAACTCATATTTTTTCACTTTACCATAATTAATAATAGTTTCTTCAGTTATTTTTGCCTCTTTTAATATGCTTGTAGTAGTAGATTTAGATGACGAAAACCAATTAGTCCAAACAGGAGCGGCAGCTATAGAGTTGTCTTCCCAATATTCTATACTTCGCCAATGAGTATTCACGTCCCTATAGGTAAGAACAAAAGGCTCAAATAAAATCACTAACAAAGAAATTCCTAGAATACCAATACCCACCAAGCCTGCTTTGTCTTTCTTAAAGTCAGTCCAAAAATCTCTAAATTTATATGTAAGATCAGATAAACTCATTATGCTTTGCCTCCAACTTTAATACGTGGGTCTAAAAATCCATAAATTAAATCTAGGATGACCAAACCTGCTTGATAAAGTCCTGTACTAAATGCTAAATCTCCCATCAAAACAGGAATATCACTTTGCTGTAATGCAGTCCAATAGAGGTTACCAATGCCAGGCCATGAAAAAATGCCTTCATAAATAACTGCACCACTCATGCTAGCAATTAGACTTAACAATACCATTGTAACAATTGGTGGGGCAGAGGTACGTAAAGTATGCCCAAAAAGTACTTTGTATTCAGGAATACCCCTAGCTCTCGCACTCATAATAAAATCTTCTTGCAACGTACCAAGTACTAAGTTTCGTACAGTAAAAGCTGTTGCCCAAAAACCAATCAAAACAAGCGTAATTATTGGAAGAGCCATATGATGTAAACGGTCAAGAACAAACATAAAACCTTCAGGTGTTGGTACTGAATTTATTCCTCCAGAAGGAAATATTTTAATTCCATAAACAAAGAACAAAATTAAAAGCAGAGCAAGCCACCATGTGGGCATTCCATATACAATAAGCGTGAGTAAGCTAGTAATTTTATCAAACTTACCACCAGGTTTTTGTGCTTTTTTTAAGCCAATAAAAAGACCTATAGCTATGTTAATGATTGAAGCAACTGTAAACAAAATAATTGTTCTAGGAAGGGCTTCTAGCAAAATTTCTAACACATCTTGCGAACCTTTTGAAGACTTAATTTTAGTTGATTTTCCAAACTGGAAGGTAAGTATTCTACTTGCATTAAACCAAACTCGTTCCATAAAAGGTTTATCAAGATGATAAATCGAATATAATTCTTTTAATCTATTTTCTCTCCAAATCAACATTTGATCTTGCTTCATATTTCTCAAACTTTGAGCTTCCATATGTACTTGTTCGAGAAGCTGAGAGCGAGTAGTTGTTTCGTTTATTTGATTAAATAAAAGTGAAAATATAAATATTAAAAGAGCATATATGACTATTCCTCGCATTATACGTTTAATAGCGAACCATTTATACATAGTTGAACGCTCCTTATCTATTTAAAATTATTAAATGTATGTATAAATAAAAGGGGAGAACACAACTAACAAAGTGTAATTATGCTCCTCCCCCCTGATTTTGATATGATGATCTAAAAAATTAAAAGATCTTTTAATCTCCAATAATTACTATAGCATTGAAAGTTTTGCTGTTTGAACAGATGGAGTTTCATTATTAACACTTGAAGTAACAACCACAGTGTAAGTTTTTCCAGAGATTAATTCACTAGTTTTTTCTGCAGGAATTACTGCTCTAAACTTTCCATCTGAAACTTTTTCAGCCACGAAAACATTTTCTGTACCATTGTCATTTTGTAATATTAATAATACAGTTCCTCTAATCATTGCAGTAAGCTCATTATTTGGATATATGTATTGGGAAATATTGATATCAAAAACAGCCTCGTCCCCTGGTTTTGCAGAGTTAGGAGCTTTTATGTAGTCGATATTACTCATTGGAATACTAAGCTTTTTAATCCAATAATCACTTTCATATGGAAATTTAGAAAAAGATTCTGCCATGATAGAATTAGTATTTGTATCAATTTTGGTAAGCATTAAAGCACCATTACCTATATAGGCATGTCCATATTTTTCTATAAAATCAATAGAAGCTTTATATCTATTCACACAATAACTTTCATCTACAAGTCCTTTTATGTATACAGGTATATGTTTTGCTTCCACAAATTCTTGCAACTTAGCTTTAATGTCTGCAACGCATGGAGGAGAAACAACATCAACTTCTGTAGCTCCTTGTCCTGATTCTAAGAAATTATATTTAATTCCACTTTTTGCCCCGTTGACTACCATCTCAGCCAATGCTTCATTTATTTCCCATGGAACAACAGTAGGTCTACCTGGATTTCCTGCCTTGCTACTAGGAGTACCAACAAGTACAATGGTTCGATTCATATCAGGTGAAAAAAAGAAGTTTTTATAGAATGTCATAGAGCCATCTTCATTATAAACAGTACCTCTGCTAGTTGCCAATTCTTCCGAAAGATGTGCAGATAAGGCTTCGTCATAATATGGATCATCTTCACCATCTTTTGTACACCAATCTCTTATAAAAGCTGAAGCATAGCGTTCATCTATTTGCGTTATGGGTTCTCCATTATGCCAATAAAAACCTTCCACAAAAGAACCTTTAGCTTCCACTGCAACAGAAACACCTTCTCCAACTTCTTTCCATTCTTTTGTTTTTGTATCAAACATTACCGCGTTTGAAGGAACTACAACATCTCCGCCAATTGTTCCATCAGCTAATATTTTTGGACTAACTTTTGCATTATTTGTATCAATTATACCACCAAAGGGTATATCTTCAGCAGTATGTGGAGCTTCATCATTTTCTTTTAAATGTGTAGCACCTGTAACAACAGCACAGTATGAATCTGTAAATCCGCCACGACCTACAGGATCCCAACTAGACATAAAGAGCGAACCACGAGCAGAGTGTTGAGAAACACGCAATACCTTCTGCCCCTTAAAAGGACCTGAAGCATCTGGTTTTACATCAGCAGAACGAATTGACCAGCCATTAAGCCCATCTCCAACACCATAAAGCATACGAGAATTGAAGCGTGCTTTGTTTGCAACAAAACTATCCTTATTAGCTAACAAATATATTCTAACAGCTTCTTTTAAGCCAATTTCTGTTGCTTCTAGGTTTCCTGCCCAGTAATCCTCTTCTTTTAGATATTGACCATTCTGTCCTTTCTTTCCTAGTTCATCAAGACGAGCATTCTCATAATTCCAATAACCAGGATTTGAGCCACCTGGCATATAACCATAAAATGGTGCGAACATTTGACAAACACTTACGTCCCACCATCTTCTTGTAGCTCCGGCACTCCAGGCTTCTGTATACATTGTGCAAATATAATCTGCTGGGTTTGCCCCGTAGACAGAGTCGGAACTTCTACTTCTATCCCATTCAAGACGTTCAACTTTAATCCCTGCCTTTTCAATCTGGTCTGCAATATAGCGTCCTGCGGGTAAGCGACCTGTTGCATCATCTACTCTTATAAAAAACTTAACCAATATATCTTTGCCTTCATATTGCCAAAACTTATCTCCTTTAATAAGTTTTCCTTTGTTAGCTGGCAATTTAGAAGCTTCTTCTAAGGCATTAGTAATCATCTCAATAGCAAGTTTTTCATCTCCATTGTCAGTCATACCAAGCTTAATAGAAATTAAGTTATAGCGATAAGTACCAGGTTGACCGGGTGTCATAGGAGTAAACATTGGATCTCCATCTCCTCCTAAGACTTCGTTAATAATTTTTTTTCTATCTATCAACCAATTTATTGCATATCGAACCTTTTGCAAAGCTAAAGGATTAAAAACAGTTTCTCCAGTATTTAGTTTATGTGTATAGGGTGGTTTATTTGGTATGGGGTTTAACCATAATGACCATGATTCTGAAGGAATCGTATATATATCTAGTTTATCCCTATCTGCATCAGACAATGTATTCAGTATTGCAGGTGGCACATGTGTAAAAAGTACATCTTGCTTTCCTTCAACAACATCTTTAAGGGCCACAGTCTCATCCATATTAACAGAGAAAATAACCTTATCACAGATAATCCCTTTTTTATGTTCTATTGCTCCCCCTGTAGCACTACTTTCATCTTGTTTATTCCCTCCACAAGACAAAAACACAAACAAAACAACAAGCCCAACTAAACAAAACCGTTTAAACATACGCACACTCCTTAATAGTTGTACTAGGTACCTATATATTAAATCATATTAAAATGTAAATTGTCAAATATTTTTAAACTTCTAATTACTCAAAATCTTCCTTATTGCTAGCTTCACTTACATCACATGGATATTTACCATCAAAACAAGCACAACAAAAACCACATTTTGCTCCTTCATCTTTCATTGCAGAAAGCATTCCCTCAAAAGAAAGAAAAGCAAGAGAATCAGAACCTATATATTCTTTTATTTCTTTTATACTCCTATTATTTGCAATTAAACATTCCTTACTTCCCATGTCAACTCCCATATAACATGGAAATCTAATAGGTGGGCAAGCTATTCTTATATGAACTTCTTTTGCACCTGCATCACGAAGCATATTAATTAACCTTCTTATCGTAGTTCCTCTTACTATGCTATCATCAACAACTACAAGCTTTTTACCCTTAACAGTATTTTCTAAAACATTAAACTTCATGGCAACACCTTGTTCCCTTAGTTTTTGGGTAGGTTGTATAAAAGTTCTTCCTATATATCTGTTTTTAGAAAAACCTTCATCATACTTTATTCCCGAAATTTGAGAATATCCTATAGCACTTGAACGTGAAGAATCTGGTATTGCTATTACGGCATCAGCTTCAACAGGCAAAGATTTTGCAAGGTACTGCCCAAATCTTACTCTTGCATTATGTATTTGTATTTCATTCCAAATACTATCTGGACGAGCAAAATAAATATATTCAAAAATACAACAAGATAAAGGATTATGACATTTCATTGCATTAAAAACTTCTACGCCAGCATTATTAAATCTCACAATCTGCCCTGCATGAATTTCTTTTATACTAGAACAACCCAAGGGCAACATTGCACAAGTTTCACTTGCAACTGCCCAGATTCCTTCTTGCACTTTCCCATAACATAATGGTCTAAATCCCCATGGATCTCTAGCTGCATAAAGCCCTTCTTCAGTCAACAAAACTATTGAATACGAACCCTTCCATTCTTTCATGCAGTTAGTTATTCTTTCTTTCCATGTCTTTCCTTTTGTAGCAGCTAGCATCATAATCATTACTTCAGTATCTGAAGTAGAAGATAGACCTACACCTTGCTCTAATAATTTTTTTCTTAGAGTTTTAGCATTAACTAAATTGCCATTATGTGCCAATGCTATAGGTCCATGTTGAGTTAAAATATAAAAAGGCTGTATATTTGAGGTAACATTGTCACCCGTTGTTGAATAACGTGTATGCCCTATAGTAGCAAAACCTTGTAATTTTGCTATATCTTCTTCCTTAAATATGTTTGTTATAAGTCCTAGTTTTTTAAATACTCTGATGTTTTTGCCATTCAATACTGCTATTCCTGCTGCTTCTTGCCCTCTATGTTGTAATGAAAAAAGAGAATAAAAAGCAAGACGAGCCGCATCATCAAAAGAGTTAATAACATTTAATTCATTAGAATTCCAAATGCCTACAACGCCACATTCTTCATGTACTCCGTCTTCAAATTCTGAATTATCAATAACTGCCATTAATTTTTATCTCCAACAAAACTTGGTAAAAATTTAATTGATCTTATTAATTTGAGGAACATGCCAAAAACATGTATATGAACTTATATTAAAAGCTTCTTCCCAAAAACTTTGTAATGCAAAATTTCTCTCTTTTGTATATGTTTTTCCTTCAGCTGTCATAGCTAATATTTCTTTTTCTCCATGAGAGAAGCTCACTCTGTTTCCATCCAAATTTCCAAAATAATAATCTTTTTTATTTTCTATTTTACTCGTAAATGGAATGCCAATAGCCATACCAATATCTAAAGGTATCCATCCATAAGAATCTATGTAAAATTCTGTCCACCAATGAAGATAAGTTTTTATACCATCTGTTATTATTCCAGAAATAGGCATAGAAGGAACATCAACTAAACGACATAAGGCAGAAAATAATAGGGATGCATCATATGGGCTACCTGTTTTATTTTCAAGCATAGATAAAACTGTCTGACTCTTATCTATAGCTGTTTCAATACTAATATTAAAATTTGCAATTATATAATCATATATCTTCTTTGCTTTTATATAAGGATTTCGCTCATTACCAATAATCGTATTAGCAAGTGTTTTAAGTTGAATATTACTACTTATAGGTAACAAATTAGTCTCACGTGTATAATAATCATGTAATCTTTGGTTATTAATTTTCAAAGAAACATTTCCAACATTTATCTTAGTTTTAATTTCACAAGTTGTTACTTTATACTGCTGTTTAACTGATATTTTATCATCTTTTTTTATGTCATCAAATTGATAAATTACTTCTTCATTATTTTGTATTAACGGAGGTGGAGCATTAAATACCATTTTTATATTTGTTTGTGAGTTTGTTAGTTCAGGTAACGGTGATCTTAAAAAGAGAATATTATTTTTTTCTCCATTTACATTTGAAACCTCTGTTTCCATCGAAATAAGAAATTCTTCTTTGTGCTGAAAGGATTTAGTCCCTATTTTTCCTCTGATATTAAAAGGAATAACATTACTAATTCCATTTTTTGTCTCAATAGCTATTAGCCCTGAATCTGCTCCGTCAGGTATTCTTATATGAATTTCTTCATCACTCCAAAAATCGAAATCAAAATCTCTTTCTGAGCAATAAGCAATATTTTCAATATCTCTTTCATTTGGCAACAATACAAAATCATCATTATGACTATTCTGTGTTAGCATAGTTTTTCTAATAAATATAACATTAGAGTTCTCTCTTATTGAGCCAAAATTATTACCATATATTTTTATTAAGCTACCTATCTCACCATAATCTTTACTTAAGGCTTCAATACTAGGTTTACTTTCTATATTTTCTTGTTTTTTTACTATTGGAATATCTAAAATACTAGAAATAAAAACGGGTTTAGAGTAGCTATTTTTAGCTATTACAAATAAAAGACCTCCATCATTGATTAAACTACTAGATAAGACAATTTTTTCATCTCCCCATTCATTGCATAATGTTGAAGGAATCATGATATTTTCTACTTTTAAAAAAGAATCTTCAGCTTCTTCTCCGAAATATTTTCCAATTATAGTAACAGTTCCATTCTTATCAAAAACTGTCGGGTTTACTTCTAGAATTACTGGTACAACCTTAAGAAATGAGCGAATTTGTAATACACAAACACCGATAACCAGAAAAAAAATACTTAATATAAAAAGTCTAAATAATGAATATTTTTGCAGTAGATATACAAACCTATTTGACATTTTTATTTAATTTTGTATAAATAGGCATCTTTACTCCATAATTATAGAAAATATTTTTATTTGCATTTGGCATAGTAATAGCAGAATCATTTAAATCATCTTCTAATGGAGCATATAGGTAAGTAAAATTGTTAAATGTATTTGTAAGATTTCTATATGATATATTTGTTTGCCTTTTATTAGTTTTAATAACAGAAGTCATATCATGAAGATCAATATTTGTTAAAACATTATGCTGCCTATATGACATTGGAACTATAGGAGTGAAGTGTACTTCACCCTTGTGTAAGGTATATGCCTTATCATAACCTGAATTATTTCGCAAAAGGACAAATGAAAAGACAAAAAGAAATATCCCAGCAACAGCAGAAGCAACTACTTTATAGTTTGTTCCAACAAAAAACACACTATAAGGTCTTTTTTTCCTTGAATTACGCTTTAATAAAAGTTTTTCAAAAGATTTATCTAAATCCAAAACTAACTTCTCATCATATACTAAAGCAGTTTTTAGAAATTTAAATCTATCAACAACTTGCCTACATTTTTTACATTTCAATGCATGTTCTTCCAACTCTTTCTTTAATAGTGGAGGCACCTCATTATCAACAAAAGCACAAAATAAATCTTCATTAGGGCAAGTATACATCATCTTCTCCTATCATTTTAGATAATCGTTTTCTAGCACGAAAAACTCTAATTTTTACGTTTCCTTCTGTGATTCCTAATATATTACCTATTTCCTTATAATTAAGGTCACTATATTCTTTAAGTTGCAGTACTGACTTCAAATTTTCTGGCAACTTCTCAAATGCTTTTTGCACACATGTGACAGTTTCATCTTTTAAAAGTGTTTCTTCACTTGTAGCAGTTTGATTACTACTTTCCTTAAAAACTTTCTGATATGCTTTTCTTTCTCTAGCCACTCTCTTAACGTAATTAAGTGAAGCATTCCTTACTACTCTTATAAGCCAATATTTTGCATCATCTATTGAAGGAAATACCATTTCTTTTTCTGTCATTTTTATTAGACAATCATGACATATATCTTCGGCAATTTCACGTTTTTTTGTTATATTATATGAAACTTTATAAATAACATTCATAACTTTTTCATATATAAACCGAAAGTCAGCATCAGATTTAGTATTCAGCATTTTAATACCCAGTAAACAACTATATCCCTTTAATGTTACACGTAGATTACTTAGAATCTACAATTTTCCAAATTGTTCCGTTAGAAGTATCTTCTAAAATAATATTTTCCAGTTTTAACTGTTCTCTTATATTATCGGCTTTTTTATAGTCTTTGTCTATCTTTGCTTGATTTCTCATCTTTATTAATTTCTCTATTTTCTCAATATCTATATTATCTACATTATTATCAGTTTTATTTAAAGCTTGAGCCTCCTTTAATATATTTAATCCTAAAACAGAATCCATCATAGCAATAGTTATTAATATTTCATTCGAAGTTACATTTTTTTCTTTTAACAGTAATTGCAAATAACTAAAAGCATTAGGAGTATTTAGGTCTTTTTCTATTGCCTCTTTGAAACTATTCAAATATGAAATACATCCTTCATTATTTAAATATTTTTTATAATCTGTAAATATAAAACTATTCGTAATATTTTCACATTTTTTTATTATTTCCTTGGAAGTATCTGCCAATATTTTATTTATCCGTTCTGATAATTTTTTACGTGCATTTCTAGCAGTTTCCAATGCTTCCCATGAAAATGCTAATTGCTTTCTATAATGTCCTCCAAGTAAGAAAAACCTGTAATCCATTGGATGAAATCCTGCTTTTATAATATCATTAAGAACGAAAACGTTTCCTTCAGATTTTGACATTTTTCCTTTATCAGTTATTAAAAATTCATTATGTAACCAGTAATTTACCCATTTTTTCCCGGTAGCACTTTCAGATTGTGCAATTTCATTAGTATGATGAACACGAATATGATCAATTCCTCCTGTATGTATATCAAATTGTTCACCCAAATATTTTATACTCATAGCAGAACATTCTATATGCCAACCGGGATAACCACGTCCCCAAGGCGAATCCCATAACAGAGCATGATTTTCAAATTTACTTTTTGTAAACCACAAAACAAAATCATTTGGATTTTTTTTATTTTTATCTATTTCAATTCTAGCACCAGGTTTTAATGTTTCAATATTTATTCCACTAAGTTTTCCATAATTAGGAAATGTTGAAATATCAAAGTATAAATTTCCCTCAGCCATATATGTATGTCCGTTTTTTTCAATTCTCTTTATTAATTCAATCATATCATCAATATGATCTGTTGCTTTACAAACTACTGATGGTCTTTTAATATTTAAGCTATCAACATCATTAAAAAAAGCTTTAATATAAATATCTGCTATCTGGCTAACTTTTAAACCACTTTCTCTAGCAGATTTTAACATTTTATCTTCTCCATTATCACCGTCATCAGATAAATGTCCAATATCTGTTATATTCATCACATGCTTAATATCATAACCTAAAAATATTAAAGAACGAGATAATATATCTTGAAAAACATAAGCACGTAAATTACCAATATGAGCAGCTTTATAAACAGTTGGACCGCAACCATAAAATCCGACAAAATCCTTATTAATTGGAATAAAATCTTCTATTTTTTTTCCCATTGTATTATATAGTTTTAAACTCATACTTCCTTCCTAAATGTTCCACATGGAACATTTTCATTTATATCGAAAACAGCATCCACGATAATATTTATTTTCCTTATATTTAAATCAGGAAATGCATTCTTAAAATCATTTATAATCTTATTAGTTTTAATTCTTATTTGTTGAGCAATACCTGGATGCTCTACACGTATAAAAAGAGTATCATTTTTAAAATCATCTAAATATGAATTTGAAGATAAATTTTCTTTTTCCAAGATTGTTTCCCAATAATTATAAACATTAATATTTTTTTTCTTACTTTGCATTTGTGCAGTTAAAGTAGAAATATAATCATCTAGCAAGTTTGAAAATTTTTTAATCTCTTTCATTTAACATACCATCCTCAACAAAAAAAACCTTTGTATTTTTTGTTTTATAATTATAAAATGGTTCGCCATATAGAAAAGTACAAAATAACTGTTCGTAAGAAGGTAATAAGGACATAAATTTTTGTTTTTTATCGTTGTCTAATTCAAGAATTACATCATCCATTAATAAAATAGGTTTTTGGTTTAATTTTTCTACATAAAATCTTGCTTGTAATGTTCTCAAAACCAAAGATATAAGTCTTTTCTGTCCATTTGATGATTGCTTATCAAATAGCATATTATCTTTAATAAAATTAATTTTATCTCTATGAGGTCCAATAATAGAAAATCCCATCTTAATTTCATAAGATTTTTTTTTATTTAATATATCCAATAGCTCTTTTTCTGAATTAGTATTTACTAAAGGCTGATAAAGAATATTCACATCATTAATTCCAGATATTTTTTCATACATCTTAGAAAATTCTTCATTAAACTCTTTCACAATAGTTATTCTTTTATTAGTTATAGCAATTGCTAAAACTGCAAGTTGTATATTATAAGCATCCAATAATTCTATATTTTTTTGAGATTTTATGACTATATTTTTTGCCATTAAAATCTTTAAATATGTATGTAACAAAGATATATAATCTTTATCATACATTGCTAAACATTGATCAAAAAAAAATCTTTTTCTTACTTGAGTGCCAGTAACAAAATCAATATCAGAATTATAAAATAATATACACGGAATTGTTCTTACTAATTCTTTCCTATCAATTCTTTTCATATCCTTATATATTTCTTTTTTGTTCTTATTATAAATTATTGAAATATCATGAGTTATCTCATTACTTTCTTTATATAAAGTTTTTATTCTGTAACCATTATTTCCATTTGTAACAATATGCGATTCTGGTATAACCTTAAAAGAACTTCCATATGAAGAAATATACAAAGCTTCTAAGAAATTAGTCTTACCTTGTCCATTCTTACCAACAAGAAATACTTCAGGATACGCAATATTAATACTTGTATTTTTTAAATTTCTAAAATTAAAATAAGAAATGGACAAAAATGACACTTATATGGGTTACTCCATTTGCATTGGCATAATAACATGAAATATATTATCTTCACCAACACCTTTTAGTGTTATAGCTTTAGTAGGTTCTTCAAAATCTATTCTTATTCTATCTGTAGTAATAGTCTTTATTGGCTCTTCAAGATATGTATAATTAAGACTCATTAATACATCTTCACCACTAAATGTACAAGCCATTTCTTCTTTTGCAACTCCTATTTCACTTTCTTGTGAAGAAATAACTATGTTATCATTTGAAAGATTTAAGAATACACGTTTTGATTTTTGTTCTACCATTAATGAAACACGTTTTAAACCTTCTAAAAATTCTTTTCTATCAACTTCAAAAAATTTAGTTTGATTTTCTGGTATAACTCTTTCATAATTTGGATATTGTCCATCAATTAATATTGAATAAAATTTATAATTATTAAAAAAGAAAAATACATTCTTTTCTGTTATTCCAATAGAAATACTTCCTTCATCACTTAATCTTTTATAAATTATATTCAATACTTTTGGCAATACTATTATACCCTTAAAGTCTTCTATAACTGTATTTGTTATATCTTTCTTTACAATTGCTAATCTTCTTCCATCAGTTGCTACAAAACACAATTGTCCTTCTTTATATTCAATATAAATACCATTTAAAAAATATCTTGTTTCATCATCAGAAGTAGCAAAGATAGTATTTCTTATACTTTCCTTAAAATCTTTGTTTGGAAGTTCAAAAAATTTAACATTATCAGTTTCTAAAAAAACTGGAAAATCATTATCAGGAATTGTTTTTAACTGAAATCTAGCTTTTTTTAGTGATGATTTAACTATCATTTTTTGATCAATTTGTTCCATTTCAATCTCTCCTTGAGGAAGAGAAAGAATAATACTAACTAGCTTATCACAAAAAACAGTTGTAGAACCTTCTTCAATTACATTAACAGGAATAGTAGTTTCAAAAGCAACTTTTACATCTGTTGCTTTCATAGTAAGTTTACCATCTTTAGCTGTTAATAAGATATTAGAAAGAATAGTTAATGCTGTTTTTGTAGCAATAACTTCTTGAGCTATACTTAATTCTTTAATTAAAACATCACGATCAAAAGTTATTTTCATGTATCTACTCCTTTTTCAGTGGATAACCATTATTAATTATATAAATTTAATAGTAGTAGTTATAGAGGTTGTGAATTTCTGAAAAACAGCATATCTCTTTGTAGTATATCAATCTATCTTGTGAATAACTATAGAACTGTATGAAATATTTAATTCACAGTTTTACAGGATAGCTAAAAATACAATAAATTTCTATATTTATTAACAATTTATTTAAATTAACACACAAGTTTATCACAATTTATTTAGTACTTTTTTCTTTTATCATACGTTGTAATGCTTCAATTGAAGTTTGTATTGAAGGTTCTGAGACCATCTGTTCAGATATTCTTTGATGAGCATAAACTATAGTTGTATGATCTTTACCACCAAAATCAGAACCTAATTCAGTAGTTGAATGTTCTGTCATTTCTCTTGCTAAATATATTGCATACTGACGTGCACAAACAATCTTTTTTGTTCTTTTTTTACTTTTTATATCGCTTACAGAAACATTAAAATAATTTGCGACAATATTTTGAATTAATTCTACTGTTATGTTAAGTTGTTTTTTTGAATTAAATTCGTCTATCAATAAACTTTTTGCAGTTTCTAGATTAAGATTTGTATTAGTAAATTCTATATAGGAAATAGCTTTATGAAAAGATGCCTCTAAATCTCTAACATTGGAAGATATATTTCTTGCAATAAGATCAATTATATCTTTTTTAACTTTTATATGAGAAAGTTCATTTTTTTTCATTAGAATTGCACAACGTGTCTCATACTCTGGAACTTGTATATCAGTAATTAAACCACATCTAAATCGAGATTTTAATCTTTCAGGCAAACCTTTTATTTCAGAAGGGTGTAAATCAGATGTAAAAACTAATTGTTTTCGATTTTGATATAGATGATTAAAAGTATGAAACATTTCTTCTTTTACTTGTTCACCTTTTTCTAAATATTGAATGTCATCCATGAGTAGCACATCTATATTTCTATATTTTTTCTTAAAAGATTCCATAGCTACTATTCTATTGGAAGGACTATTTACGGATTGAATAAAATCATTAATAAATGTTTCTGCTGTAACATAAAGAATTTTCAATTTTGTATTTTTATAGATATGATTTCCTATAGCTTGTAAAAGATGGGTTTTACCTAGACCTACACCACCATAAATAAGAAGAGGATTATAAGCAGTTTGACCAGGATTTTTTGCAATTGCAATTGCAGCATTGGCAGCAAAATTATTTCCGCTACCTATTACAAAATTTTCAAAAGTATAATTTTCATTTAAGTCAGAATGTTGAGTTTCTACTTTTGTATTTTTAATATCTTTTTTTTCTTCTGAATCAACTATTGCATCACTATTATCATCTTGGTCGATAGTCCCGTCTACATCGATTTCTAATGATATCTTACTATTAGAAAGAGAATTTAGATGTTTTTCAATCATGTTTGCATATTTTTGCATTATTTGATCTTTGTGGAATAAAGAAGGTACAGCTAGGACTAAACAATTCTCTTTGGAACTTCTATATTGAAGACAACTTAAATAAACAAATGAGAACTCATCTATTTCTTTTTTTAGAAGCTTTAATGTTGCTTCCCAAAGGGGTTTATAATTAAATTCGCTCATAGTCTATTCATTATACAATTCATTTTATAGTTTTATCAATCTCAATATGAAAATTTATGAGAAAAAATTTAATTGTTTTTTATAAAGAAAATAAATACATTCTATGCAATATACTTTGTATTTTATTACTATATTCAGGATCCGATGCCCATTTTCCAGTTAAATGTTTAATTGAAGGGGCTTTTCCTTTTGGAATTATATATTTATATCGAGGATCAACACATTCATTATTTAGTGGTTGTTTAGAAGCATAGGCTTTTAAATGCTGAATATGAGCTCTAATTCCTAATAATTCACTTTCAAAGCTAACACCATTATTATTGGCATCTATGGCTCCAAGACCACAAAAATTATTCATTTCACTATTTACAAGTCCCTTAAAAGTTAAAAAACCAGTTTCTAAGCACATTTGGGCAAAAGCTATATCTGAATTGATAGATTCTGCTTCACTTTCTTCTATATATATAGAAGAAATTTTCATAACCCTCTCTTTATCAGCTTGAGGATTCATATACATAAGGAAAGTAGCTAATTGTAGACTATTAAGACGAGGTTTACTGACTATCGTAGTTGGTATTGTTTTGCAACTTATTAATGCAAGAAAAAAGAATAAAGATAAAAACTTTGAGTTTTTATAAATAGAGTTAAAAACACACATCATCTTAGACGATATCGGATATAAAAAAAACTTTTAAAGTAAAGTTTTTCTTTTGGCTATATATTTTTAAGTAAGTGAATAGCTTTTTCAACTTGATCAATTACTTCATCAGGTGTAGATGCTCCAGATGCAAGTCCGATTGTATTAAATGAACTTATCTCATTTGGTAAGTCTTTTTCATCTTCTATAAAAAAAGAAGGGGTTTTACTTATTTTTGCAGTATTAAATAATCTTTTTGTATTTGCAGAGTTTTTTCCTCCTATAATTAAGATAGCTTCTACCTTATTAAATAAAGCTTTTAAAGCGTCTTGTCTTTCTCGTGTAGCGGAGCAAATTGTGTTAAATATGATTAAATTCTTTATTTTCTTTTTTAGAATATTAGAAATTAAGATAAATTCTTCTTCTTTTATGGTTGTCTGTGGAATTAAAGCAATAGGTAATTCATTTTCATAAATTATCACATTAGAAGCTTCTTCCGCATTTTGAACAATTATACATTTTGCATTTTTTTTATTTAATACATAACCTTGAATGCCAATCAATTCAGGATGATTTTTATCTCCTGCAAGAATTATTAAAGAATTCTCTGCATAGCGTTCTGCTAATTTTCTATTTTTAATTACTCGAGGACAAGTTGAGTTTATAATATTTATATTTTTTTCTTTAAGCTTATCAATAATTTCTGGTGAAACTCCATGAGCTCTTATGACAACAACATCTCCTGCTTTTATTTTATTACTACCTAAGTCTTTTTCATCAATTGCTTGGATATTGAGGTTTTCGAGCATTTTTAACGTTGTTGGATTATGAATTAATTGTCCAAAGGTATAGATATTAGAATAAGGATATATTTTTTTAGCGTTTATAGCTGATTCAACGGCTTTTTTTACTCCCATGCAATAGCCAATTATACTAGAACGGATGATTTTAATTTCTTTACTCATATTTACATAAGATAAATTATTTAAGTTTTGCAATACTAGAAGAAAGTTATTGAAATAGAACTATATTTATAAACAATGATATACATAAACTTTGCATATCAAACATGTACAGTTTACGATAGTGAAACTGTACAGTTTACATATGCGAAACTGTGCAGTTTGCACCTCATAAACTGTACAGTTTTGACCATGTACATTAGCTAATGTATAATCATAACACTAGCTAATGTATTACTCTAACATTAGCTAATGTACTACTTTAATTTAGTTAGTTCTGCTTTTAATATTCAATATCATTTGCATCGCAAACTTTCCCAATGTATGTAAAAGAACCATCTTCTTCTATGGTTGCAATTAAAAAAATAACTTCAGGACCTTCATCATCCCCACATATTATGACGTAAGTCTCTCCAACAATTAAATCCCATTCATTTAATGCCTGCCATGAAAGCCATGTATTTTTTCTTGATAGTTTTGATATCCATCTACCTTTTTGATTTGTTAAGTCATTTGTAAACTTTTCAACTTCATTTTCTGCTAGATATATGGCAAATGCTTTGCCTGACCAACCTTCTTCTTCATTATAATATTCTCTTGGATATTCTTGTTGTGCAAATAAACTAGAGCTAAGAAAAATAAAAAAGCTAATTAAATATATTTTAGTTTGTTTCATCTTGACTACCTTTATTTTACAAAAGTAATGATTTCATCAACCAACTTTTTTGGTATAGGATAGGAATCATCAGAATATGTTTTAAACTCGTCTTCTTCATTTTCTACTTGTTTAATCATATGTGTCATACCGTCTATTATAGCAACCTTTGTTCCTTTTTTTGCAGAAGCTAGTAATTTTGCATTTTCTATTGCTACTTGATGGTCTACAGAACCATGTAAAACAAGAATAGGAATATTTAAAGAACTTAATTCTTTTCTTGGCTCGTATTTAAACCATGAAATAAGGTAAGCTTGTACTGAGTCTCTAAAAATACTTTGTAGCATATTTGATATATTTTCTACTTTTTTTCCTTTTTTTAAAGATTTAATAATCCTTCTAGCCTCTTTTACAATAGGTTTTGCTAATTGTTGTTCTAATTGGTCAATAAATAAGTCTCCTGCATTCTTTCCAACACCTGCAATTGAAATAATTCCATCAATTTTTTCTTCTTTTGCACATAGTATTGAAACAAGAGAACCTTCACTATGACCTATTAAAAAGATTTTTTCAAATTTATTCATGCCTTTTAAATTATTAATTACGCTTTTTAAATCTTTAATATTTGTTTCAAAAAGCATGTTTTTTTCAATATTTATTGCATCAACTCCTTCTACTACACTTTTACCGGCTCCTCTTTTATCATAACGAAAGCTAGCAATGCCATTTTCTGCAAGAGCTTCAGCTAGTAGCTTATAAGTGTTTGTTTTAAGTCCAAATTGATTGTTTCCATCTCTATCAGTGGGACCAGAACCAGGTACTATAATACAAATTGTTTTCACATCTTCTTTTTCAGGAATTGTTAGAGTTCCAAAAAGGTCAATGCCTTCAGCTGATATCATTATTTCTTGTGCAGAAAGAGTAATAGCAAAAAAGATTAATGAAAAAATAAGTGGTATTCTTTTAGAATTTAACATGTTTTTCTCCTTAAAAATATGTTAGAATGATTTTCGGTATTTTTTTGCGTATATTAAGGAGTTATGAATATGATTGATGTGCATGTCCATTTTAGAGATGGTAGCCAATGCGAAAAAGAAACAATAAAACATGGGTTTTCTGTTGCATATAAAGCAGGTGTACTTTCGTGCTTTGATATGCCAAATACAGTTCCTCCTCTTACAACAAAGAAAGATATATTGGCAAGGCTTGAGTTTGGTCAAAAGATGGTGGAAGAAGTTGATCAAAAAGCAATTTATCGTATTTATGTAGGACTTACTAATGATATAGAACAGATTAGAGATATGGTGCAAATTTATAATGAACTTTTCCCTCGCGTTGTAGGTTTTAAGATGTTTGCTGGGCATTCAACAGGTAATATGGGAATACTAGAAAAAGATATGCAACGCACAGTGTATAATACTTTAGTTGACTGTGGATATAAAGGGGTTATTGCAGTGCATTGTGAAAAAACTCAAGAAATGAAAGAAGAACTTTTTGATATTTCAAAGCCTGAAACACATAGTCTTGCTCGTCCAATCATTGCAGAAGTAGAATCTATTAAAGATCAAATTGATTTAGTAAGAGAAACAGGATTTAAAGGACATCTTCATATTTGCCATATAAGCACAAAAGAGGGAGTAGTTATTGTGAAGAAAGCAAAAGAAGAAGGTATAGATATAAGCTCAGGTGCTACAGCTCATCATGCTCTTTTAAATGATGAAGTATATAAAACTCAAAGGTTATTTGCAAAGATGAATCCACCATTAAGAAATGAAGAAAATAGAAAAGCAATTTTTTCTGCTCTCATTTCAGGTGATATTGACTGGATAGAAAGTGACCATGCTCCTCATACAATAAAAGATAAAGAGGCTGGAGCTTCAGGTATTCCAGGCTTTGCAGGAACACTTTTGTTGATTCAACGTTTACGAAAAGCAGGTGTTTCAGAAGAAAAACTTAATGCTCTTTGTGGAGAAAATGCAAATAAGGTGTTTGCTCTTAATTTACCTGTTAGTGTGCCAAGTAATGAAAGGATAAACGAAGTTTTGCCAGAAATAAGAAAAGCCTATCCTTTTGACACATTTGCTTGTGTGGAGTAGTAGTTTTATTTTAATGGTGTTCATTAAAATAAGAAAGAGAAATATGGACTTAATTATTTGTGAAAATTTTGCTTATGTTTATTACAACTTCAAAAGACTCTGTCTTTATGCTAATTATTAATAAAGTCTTTAAAAATAAACCTGTTATGGAATCTAATGGTATAAGAATTCTTCCTAATATTTTAAATATAAAAATCACCCGAAGATGTTCTTCAGGTGATTTATTTCTCAACTTTGCAAACACGAAATTTATAAAATAGCTATTTATAAGATTTTAGAACCTATTTTTAGCTATTCCTACTCAATAATTGCCATATCATATTTGTTGTTTTAATTCAGTATCTATTTAATTTCTATTTTTATTTATTTAATATTTTTCTCAAAATTGTCTTAACAAATAATTTCAAAAAATTATTTCATGTTTTGCAACCTATCATTAAGTTCTATGCCAACTTTTTTTATAAATTTCCTAAAAATATCTACAATGTCCATAATATCATCACCCGTAATATTTGGACATTGATTTTGATGAATAACAATATTTCTATTATTTGTAAATCTATTAAACTCATCTTTAAAAGATTTTTCTTGGCTAATTCCCGGAAATAATCCATTTTCAACAAATTTATCAAATTTCTTATCGTTAATGTCTATAGCAATATTTTGAAATAACTTATCTAATTCCTTATATCCGTGTTTTCCATAGCTAAATTTATTATTAATTTTAAGGTCACTTGAATTATTCATAATTGCTCTTACAAAATTAGAAAAGTCATTCAAAAATTCTACATCTTTCGGAGAATAGTCAAAATGATTGCTTTTTATATTTTCTTTGTAAATACAAAATTTATTATGTATAGAACTGTATTTCAATTCGTTTGGAATCTTTTCTTTGTTAGCTTCTGAATTTATTTTGTAAACATATTCTTCAATGAGACTCTCAATACAACTTTCAAATTTAGCTCCAAGCAAAACTACTGCAGATGAAATAAATAATTGTACATTCTCTTGATCATTTTTGGAAAATTTAACTAGTTTAGTAATCTCCCTTTCACATTCACCATTAAATTTATTTATACTTTCAAATAGAGAAAACCCATCATCCATTTATAATTCCCCTGAATGAATCGTTCCATGTTTTAATTCTCAGCTCAATATTATATTTAGATGATGTTCCTGTAGTAATTGCAGAAATAAAATTTTCATTAGTTGTAGTTATGTTTCTATATAGATCAATAATTTTATCTTTATTTGTTGTCAAGTCTTCTTCACTACAATCCTCAAAACTAATCATTATAACATCCATTAGCGATAAATTAATTCTTTTACTGCTTTTACCATCTTTATCTATTCGTCTAAAAGCTTGTTTTCCAAATATGCTATATGCTTTCTTTACTGTCAGAATTACTTTCGATTTTATTTCTTTTATCTTGTCTACAGACATATTTTGGTTATGATACATATAATCATTCAAAAAATTTTTCATCACACCATTATAATTGTTCAGGGTTTCTTTCTTTTTATCATAGTTTTCGGAAATAGCTATATATCTTAATATTAACTCTATATCATCCATTCTCCTATGGGGTGATGTTAAATTCATAATATTTAAAATATTTTCATCTTTAACCATTTCTTTTAAAGCTTCATTAAAAGAACCTCTATATAAGCAATTTCTTAATTCCTGTGGTTTTAATTTTACTGATCCAGTATTCAGTCTCATAAAAATATCATATTTAATATCTGGATGAGAATCCTCAAAAAGTAAAACAATTCTAAGATTAGCATCATCTAAATAAGATTTTGTTTTACTATTAAGAGTTTTATATTTTTCTCCATTTAATTCTGATAAAATTTCCAAGCCAACTAAGGAAAATTCATCATCATAAAATCGTTTTAGAGAATTTAACCTTTGTAATCCATCCACAATGTTCCAAGTAAGATTTTCATCCCGCTCTCTTGCTGCATAAATAACAGGAATTGGAATGTTTAATAATATAGATTCTATTAATAGTGAAGCCTTTTTATTATCCCAAACATAATTACGCTGATACTCAGGCGTTAAATATATACGTTTATCTGTCATCATTCCTACTAAATCAACTACTGATTTATCATATGACTGTGTTCTAAGATTTCGTTTTTCTTTCGGTATAGGTACAACTTCCTCATTCTCATCATTATCAAATAAATCTTCATCAACTCTGCTTGAACTCATAATTAACTCCTTCTTTTTTTCAAACTCAATTTAACTAAATAATTTACATATTTTTAGGTAAAAACTTAGACTCGTTATTATTTTAACCTCAGTCAATATTACATAAAAACATTTTTAACCAATAAGTTTTAACCACCCATTTCAGTAAGCTATAGGTATTGATTTTAATCTGCTTATGAGGAAATTCACTCTATTCCCACTCAATTGTTGCAGGTGGTTTTGAAGTGATATCATAAACAATACGGTTGATTCCTTTCACTTCTGCCAATATTTTGTTTGAAGCCTTATCCAAAACTTCCATTGGTAAGCGTACGGCATCAGCGGTCATAAAATCGCTAGTCTTCACAGCTCGTAAGGCAAGCACATAGCTATATGTTCTAAAATCTCCTGTGACTCCAACTGTTTTTGTGTTAGTAAGAATTGCAAAATATTGGCTTACACTTTCTCTTTCCATTTCTTGCTCAATTGTTTCTCGCCATATTGCATCTGCTTCTTGCAATATTTTAAGTTTTTCTTCAGTAACTTCACCAATAATTCTAATAGCAAGACCAGGGCCTGGAAATGGTTGACGATAAACAATACTAGAGGGAACACCTAACTCAGAGCCGATGGCACGCACTTCGTCTTTAAAAAGCTCTCTTAAAGGCTCAATTATACCTTTGAATTTTATATTTTTAGGTAAGCCACCAACATTATGATGACTTTTAATTACTTTAGAAGATCCAGAAGCTCCGCTTTCCACAACATCAGGATATATTGTGCCTTGAGCTAAAAAATCAACTTCTCCTATTTCTGTTGCACTTTCTTCAAAAACTCTTATAAAAGTTTCACCAATGATTTTTCGTTTTTCTTCAGGATCTGTTACTCCTTTTAGATTTTCTAAAAATTTCTTTTTTGCATCTATATATATAAACCTAATAGGTAATTTTTCAAATTTTTCTTTTATTTCTTTTCCTTCATTTTTTCGCATAAGCCCTGTATCAACAAATACACATGTTAAGGCATCTCCTATAGCTTTACTTAAAAGATATGCTAATACTGAAGAATCTACTCCTCCAGAAAGTGCTAAAAGAACTTTCTTATCTTTTACCTTATTTTTTACTTCAGAAATTGCGTTGGACAGAACACTTTCTTTTTTCCAAGTTTTTTTAGCTTTGCATATCTTATAGAGAAAATTACTGAGAATATCTTTATCTTGATGGGTAGATATAACTTCAGGATGGAATTGTACACCATATATCTTTTTTTCTTCATTCATCATTGCTGCATTCTCTGTATTAGACGTTTTAGCAATACATTTAAAACCTTCAGGTAAGTTAGAGACACAGTCTACATGATTCATAAGAAAAAGCTCTGCGCCTCCTTCAATTGTGGAAAAAAGCTCTGCATTTGTATCAAAAGATATCAAGCAATGTCCAGTTTCTTCTACTTTATTTTTTTCAACTTTCCCACCTAAAACTTGTGCAATGGCTTGCATACCATAGCAGATTCCCAAAATAGGTATGTCTAAATCAAATATTTCTATTGGAGGTAATGGAGCGTCTTTTTCATAAACACTATTAGGTCCACCAGAAAAAATAATACCTATAGGTTTTTCTTCTTTTATTTTTTCCATACACTTAGAAAAGGGAACAATTTCAGAATACACAAAAAGCTCTCTTATTTGTCTTGCTATTAACATTGTGTATTGACCGCCAAAGTCTACAACTAAAATTTTTTTGTCACTCATAATAGGATAGGATACTAATAAAAAACTACCATATATTCAACTCTTAATAATCTTTAACATGGTATTTATAATTTTTTGTATAAAGATATATGACTTGTGTAATTATTAGAGATAAGCAAGAAAAAGGTTTTTATCGTTGATGCAATATATGTCTTAATTGACACTTATTCAATAATATTTATATACTTTTTGCTCGTAATAGAATAAAAACACTTTTTATTCTACACATATTAAATGCAATGGTGAAATGTATGAGTATAAGTCTTGATTCAACCGAGAATTTTGGTTTTGGCTTTATAGCATCTGATGCTTTGCCTAAAAATTGCAATGAATATTATTTGAGATATAAACAAAATCCAAAAAATAGCTATCGTCATCTAACTAAATATGAAATTACTCTATTAGAACTTAATGGAAATACTTCGCTTGATTGGGGATGTATCTTTGTTGAAGATCCATTTTTACCAGAACTAATTAAAAATAATATTTTTGCAGGACATATTCGCATTGGGGCTATGCAAGATGTCTTGTTAAAATATCATGATTTTGTAATTCGTTCAGGGATAACAAATAGTACAATAATATCATGTGATATAGGTAGTGTCACAGCGATTCACTATTGTTCTTATCTTGCACACTATATAATAGAAGATAATGTAATTTTGAGTCAGATTGATGAAATGTCAACAACCAATCATGCAAAGTTTGGCGAAGGAATTGTTAAAGATGGAGAAGATGAGAAGGTTAGAATCAAAATTGATGTAATTAATGAAAGTGGAGGGCGTGATGTTTTTCCTTTTAGAAAAATGTTAATTCCTGATGCATTTATTTGGGCAAAGTTTAGAGGAGATGTTGAGTTAATCAAAAGATTAGAAACTCTGACACAGAATGAATGTGATTCAAAATGTGGATATTATGGTATAGTGGAGCATGGAAGTGTAATTAAAAGTTGTAGGATTATTAAAGATGTATATGTTGGAAAATTTTCTTACATAAAAGGGGCGAATAAGTTAAAAAATCTTACCATTCTTTCTAGTGAAGAAGAGCCTTCACAAATTGGGGAAGGAGT
Source organism: Treponema sp. (assembly GCA_052169955.1). Lineage (GTDB taxonomy): Bacteria > Spirochaetota > Spirochaetia > Treponematales > Treponemataceae > Treponema_B. The sequence goes on along the minus strand of JBQNBL010000002.1, from coordinate 28,652 downwards.
GGAACTTGTTAACGGCATTATTGGTTATGGTTCACATATCTTTTATGGAGTTAAGGCTGTTCGTTTTGCTATAGCAAAGCATTGTACTCTAAAATATGGAGCTAGATTAATTCATTCAATATTAGGTGATAACTCTACAATTTCATGTTGTGAAGTTTTAAATGCTTTGATTTTTCCTTTTCATGAACAACACCATAATAATTCGTTTCTAATTGCTTCGATGATTATGGGGCAGTCGAACATGGCTGCAGGGGCAACTGTGGGTTCAAATCATAATACGCGTGGAAATGATGGGGAGATTATTGCAGGACGAGGTTTTTGGCCAGGACTTTCTATTACATTAAAACACAATTGCAAGTTTGCGTCTTTTGTTTTAATTGCAAAGGGTATTTATAGCTATGAGTTAAATATTCCTTTTCCATTTTCACTCATTATGGATAACCAAAAAGAAGGAGTTTTAGAAATTATGCCTGCATATTATTGGATGTATAATATGTATTCACTAGAACGAAATGTTAAAAAGTTTTTAGATAGGGATAAAAGGCAAAATAAAGATTTTAAAATTGAAACTGACTATCTTGCTCCTGACACAGCAACAGAGATATTAAAAGCAATAGACCAACTTAATAATATAATAGAGCTTGCAAAACCAGAGGATGTTATTATAAAAGAAGGCGTATATGATATTGTGTATTCTAGCTCTGAAAAAATCGAAAACTCAAAACGTCGCATTAAGTTCTTAAAAATAGCTAAAGCCATAACATCGTATAAACAAATGATAGTCTATTATGGAATTAAGATATTAGCTCAATATCTCATTCAAAATGATATTGAGATTTTACAATTCATCGCGAACGAAGGTATTGATGAAAGTATTTTTGAATGGGTGAATGTTGGTGGACTTTTAATGCCTAAAACTTCTTTAAATGCTTTAATTAAAAAGATTAAAACTGAAGAGCTAAAAAGTTGGGATGAAATTCATAATGAGTATATAGAAATCTCTAAAATAATTGAAAAAGAAAAAGCTAAGCATGCACTTTTGGTTTTAACTAAATTACTTAAAAAAGATATAACAAAAGATGTATGGAATGCTTTAATTGACGAAGCTATTAATATTAGAAAGTACATGGAAAAACAAGTATTTTTAACTAAGCAAAAAGACTACAAATCATTTTTTAGAGAGATTACATATGAGAATGAAGAAGAAATGAATGCTGTATTAAAAAAGCTTGAAGATAACTCAGTAATTATAGAAGCACATCAAAGATCAGATGAATACATCACTGTTTTTGAAAGAGTAAGAATAGAATAGTCAACTAGGATTTTTTATGAAAGAACTAATTAAGAATATTTTTGAATCTGATGTAGTTAACAAAGCTTTGGATATTTATATTCCTCAATTTTTATTGACAAATGATGAGGAGCTTTCACTAAAAGCCAGTATTGGAATAGTTAGTGCTTTTGGTATGCTTGAGAATTTTATGGATATCTTAAAAGACTCAAAATATGAATATATTGCAGTAGAAAACTTTGCACGAAATGCTAAATTATTGATTGATAAAACATGGGTAGAAGAAGGAAATGAGTTCTTCAAGTTTCAAACAGCCAAAAAATTAGAAAAACTTTCTACACATTTATGTTCTGCCTTAAAGAACAGTGAAAAATCATATCTTGTATGTTTTGATGATTTTTGTAGTTTATTAGAAGAACTTGTATGCTTGCTTTTTGGAAAAGAAGTTAGTGCTGAGTGTTGCATTGAATACATTTTGCGTATGGAGCCTAGCTTTGGTTTTTTCTGTTATTATGTTATCCAAATGCCAAATCTAAAAGACAGAACGGAAAAACACGCAAGGCTAGCAATTTTAGTTGCAATTGTATTCTTAAGTGAGTTTTAAAAAGTATATTAAATACACTGTTAAAAGAAGATTGAATTTTCTATCTAAAATAACTGATGAAAAATCTCCCCTTTTCTTTTAAGCCTAGTTTTTTATACATGCTTATTGCTTTTATGTTTGTTTCTTTGACAAAGAGGCAAACATTTTTCTTGTTTTTTACATTGATATGTTTTATCAAAGTATCTACCACACATGAAGCAATTCCATGTCTTCTATATTCAGACAAAGTATAGACTCCGCCAATCTGTGCGTAATTAACACCTTGTGCATTTGTATTAGCTTTTGCAATTGGGAATTTTCCTATCGTCGCAAAATATAAGATTTCATTTTTGAGTATACTCTCTAAGTTCATTAAGCTAATATATCTAGGAAATTCTTTTTTATCTTGATATACTTCTTCCTTTTCATATTCTATTTGTAGATCTAGTAAAATATTTGCATTCTTTATATTTGCTCTAATAATTTTTAGCTCTTCTGTTAGCTGTAAGTAAGTTGTAATTTTTGCTTCTTTTAATCTTGTCATTAAAATGTACGTAATAATTATTTTTGTATTAATATTTGATTTTCTTGATAGAAAATCTAGTAATTGTTCTTGAAACTTAGCTTCGCCCATTATTGCATAAATCAAATTAAAATTGAATGTGGAAACAATAGTTTTGTATATTTCTTCATCATTAATTGCTACACCATAAAAATTAAAGCAATAGATAAAAAAACCATGACTGTTGATAGAAGCTACTCCAATAATTCTTTCATCCAAAAGAAACATCTTCGTATCTTTTAGATTCGAAAAAAATCTATTTTCTTCTTGCTTTAGAAAAGAAACTAAATTCACGGAGTATTCTTCATAAGGAAGACAAAAATCAATCGCTCTTGAGATATTTTTTTTTGTAATATCTATTGCATAAATCATTTTATTTATTTTTTTATCCTTCCACAATCTTAATTTCTTCGTCGGTTAAGCCATAAAGTGCGTAGACACTAGCATTTATTTGCTTGTCTAGTATTTCTGTGCGTTGAGCCAAAAACTTCTTGTCGTTTTCAAACTTAGCAAGCTCTAGTTTTTTCAATGTATCAAGCATGTCATCGACTAGCCTTTCCAATTCTTTATTTTGGTTTTCTGATGTGTGAATTAAAGGTAATTCAAGAAGTGGCTCTTTATCAACCTGAAAATTATCTCCTTGCATTTTACCTTTGTGTTTAAGCCAAAACTTAATTAAAAGCGAATTCAAAATAGCAGTTAAAGATTTTAGGTTAAAGCGATCTGTTTTAATAACAAACAAAGCACGTGAAGGATAAAATGCTTCCTTAGTGTAATAAAATCGTGGAAAGATAGTTCTACCTTGTGAAATGATTTTCTCAGTTCCTTCATTAAAAAAATCTTCATTACGTTCTCTATGCAGATAATAATAGGGCTTTTTCGGAGTTTTATATTTAATCTTTGCTTCTTTTAATACTTGCTTAAAATTTGCAAAATGTTTTTCAAAATTAAGATAGTTAGATAATCGGTAACCCATAAAATTCTTATTTGATAGATATATAATGTATTTATCTGTTTTTTTACAACGATATCTATCAAGAATTCCTGTATAATAAGGTTTAATAAACGCCTTTTCTTCGTCAGTAAAATATGATGTATCAGAAACTATAAAACATTCATCAGGAGCCCCCACAATGCCTTGAATAACCTCATGCTTTTCAAGCCTTGTGTTGCTTTTTTCTTTGATATGATTTAGCACATTTGTAATTTTATTATTCAAAAACAAAATATAGTTATTTATGCAGTCTTTTTTTATAATCTCTGCCTTAAATTGAATAAAATCTTTGTTTTTATGGTTAGCCAAAAAATCTAGCACTTCTTGTATTTTTACATTTTCATTATTAAGCCTAGAATATTTCACTAGATATTTTTCATTTTTCTGTGTTTTCTTCATTATGTATATCATTGTTTGTATTGAGGCTGTTTCAAAAACCTTATAATTACCAAAATCCACATACTCTAATATCTTGGCATTCTCTAGTATAAAATTCCTAAACAAAGAAGCTCCAGTGTTTGTTATCCAATTATTAGGAGCAATTAAACCTACTAAACCATCTTTTTTTATCAGTTTTATTCCTAGAACTCCAAAAAAGTACCATAAATCCATTTTTCCTTGATAACATGGATGTTTATATAGTCCATTAAAGCACTCTTTATTTGTATATTCTTTCACATACGGTGGGTTGCCAATCACACAATCAAAGCCACCTGCTTTGAAAATGTTTTCAAACTCACTTTCCCAGTCAAAAACATTCACTCTTTTTTGCTCTTCAATACCCAATAGGCTTAAATCTTTTTCATTATAATAATCACTTCCAATTAATGAGTTGCCACATTTTATGTTGCCTTTCAATTCAGGAAGTATCTTTTTAATATCTGAAGTCTTGAATAACGAAGCTTGTCCATCTTTGCTAAGTGCCTTTCCTTCATTTTCTAATAGCTTTAAGAAAAGTGATAGCTTTGTAACTTCCACAGCCTGCCCATCTATGTCTACACCATAGATATTGTTTAGCAATATCCGCCTTTTTTCTTCTATGCTAAGCTTATATTCATGTGTTTTGGCATCTTTGTATATTAGTCCCTTCTTTTCTGAACTCGCTCTTTTTTCTTCTGCATAATAATAGTCAAAATGCCAATCTAAAAGATATTGATAAGTTCCAACCAAAAAGCTACCACTTCCACAAGATGGGTCGCATATCTTCAAACTACTCACCTTTTCAGGTGTTAAGCCTTCAATCTTTTTGCCTATGGTTTGCCTTACAATGTAGTCCACAATATAACTAGGCGTGTAGTAAACACCTCCAGCTTTTTGCACTTCAGACTTTTCGATTATTTCAACTGAATGTCCGTTTTTTGTGCGTCGCTTAAAGCGTATCACCTTGCCTAAAAATCTTTCATAAATATTACCTAAAATCTCAACAGGCAATACACTAAACTCATATTGCGAGGCAGGATAATATAGCTCAGTGATTATTGTAATCAAAGTTTTGTCTAATATTTTAATAGAATTAAGGGCTTCATCATTCTTAAAAAGACCTGCATTAAAGCGACTATCAGCTTCTAAAAACAATGATTTTAAGGCAGAATAAATGCTTTCTTTCTGCTCTGCTATTTTGTATAACTGTTTAACAGGCTCTATTTCTTTATCCTCTGCAATTCTCAAGAAAAGAACCCTGTCTATCAACTTCTGCACACAACTAGTAAGAGCAGTTTCGTTCATTTCTTCATTATGCAAAGCTATATCTTCAGCTAATAACACTCGCCATCTTTCAATCATTTCCAAGATGTCTTCATCAACAGTAGCTGTGCCTCTTTTTTCTTTTAGCCCCTCATAATAGCTATCAAAACTGCCTAAATCCACTGCATCCCAACTAATATGACGATATAACTCTTCAAACTTTTCTTCATATTGCTCATAAGTTAGATATTCTATTTCAACAAAGTCTTTAGACATGTAAAACGCTTCGTTTTCTTTAAATTGCTTTACTAGCTCAGCCATACGACTTAGCCTCTCATCAAGTGTCATTTCTTTTGATTTTATGGACATAACACTGCCTCTTATGCAAAAGTTTAATTAATGTATTTTTTTCTTAAAGACTTTGTTAAATAAAATTCTTTCTAAATTATACTGTAAAAGAAGGCTTTATTTTATCTTGTCTAATGGCATTTTGCCACTTGGAACAAAATCTCCTGCTATAGCAGAAAATACAGCCAAAAAAGAAAAAGGTGAATTGCTATAAGTAGCAATCACATTTTGGGCATCTGGTATATATTGAAGATATATTGGAGACATAGCAGAAACCACGATGTATTTCTTTTTAGGATAAGCTGAAATAAGTGCTTGCAAAGTTTCCAACGATTGCATGTCTTCCAAACAAAATATTATGCTATCAGCTACTTGAGCGTTTTCTAAACAATTTACAAGATTAGAAATGCGTGCTTTTGGAAAACGTTGCCTGCCAGCTTCTAAAAACTGAAAAGTAGAAGAAGCAATCATTAGCCTATCTTTTGAATCTTCTGAATAAAGGGGTAAACTGCCTCGAACTATTGTAATAGACCTTGCAGCCATTCCAACAAAAAAATCTTCTGCTTTGCTATTTGGTAGCGTTTGATCAATTGTCTCAATATCTGGGAAAATAGGAACATGATTTTTACTTTTGAAGTAGTTTAATTTCAACATCAAAACTCTTTTCACAGAGTCTTTTACACATAGATAAAATTCTTCATTTTCTTTCATTAATTTGATGTTGTGTTTCCATACTTCTTCGTTTAGAAATGGAGTGCGTGAAGATTCGACAATATTATTCCCTGCTTCTATTGCTTTCTGCACTGCAATAGCGAGTCCTCCTACATAGCTTGTAGCCCCGTTCATCATTATATCATCCGTTATTATAATACCATTAAATCCTAGTTCATCTCGCAAAAGTCCTGTCAAAATATACTTAGAAAAAGTTGCAGGTTCACCTTGTTCTGCTAAAGCAGGAAAATTTATATGAGCTGTCATTATAGCAGGAACTTTTGCGTCAATTAGTGCTTGGAAAGGAACAAGTTCTCTGCTGATCAATGTCTCTTTTGTGGCTGCTATTTTGGGAAGACGACCATGGCTATCATATTGAGTGTCTCCATGACCTGGAAAATGCTTAGCTGTGGATAAAACACCTGCTTTTCTTGCTCCTTTCATAAAAGCTACAGAAAGTTTTGCCGTCACTTCAGGAGACTCGCTAAAAGAGCGTATTCCTATAACAGAAGAATTATAATTAGTATATAAGTCTACTGCTGGGGCAAAGTTTAAGTTAATGCCTAGCGTTCTTAACTCCATAGAAATATAATAGCCTGTCATGTATGCATCATGGTATATAGATGATGCACCGAGCGATAAGTTGCCGGGTGTGTGCATTGCAAGTCCTTTTACATGGCGAACTAGTCCACCTTCTTGGTCTGTTGCAACAAAAAGGGGAATGTTAAAACGTCCGTTTATTGCTCTTTTTTGAAGGTCTGCAATTGCAGAACCTAGTTTTTTAGAGTCTTTTGTATTCCAACCAAAAATTTTTATGTTGCCAAGACCTCTTTTTTCTATCCAATTAAATAATAGACTATCCGGACTTTCCCCCTTCCAGCCAAACATAAATATTTGTGAAAGTAATTCTTCATCTGTCATAGCATTTGCTATTTTTTCAGCAAGGATAGAAGGCTCTTCATCATCATAAAAGTTTGGCAAAGCATGGCAATGTATTATAAACAGAAAGAAAAATATAATAGAAGCGATATGTTTTTTGTTAGAGAGATTTTTCATAGACTTTCTATTATACGGATTTTATATGATGATATTAAGAGGGATAGTTATTTTAAGTACATAGTCTCAAAAATCCATCTTTTAGGGCGTGGAAAACCTTTCACATATATTGCAATTTTTGTCTTTTCATACATTTCAATTTTATCTATCCTTTTTTTTATTCCTATCTTTTTTACATTCATACCAAAACATTCATAAAAAGTATTGTTTTCTATTCTATTAAAACCTATATGTTTTTCATAAATTGCAGTGCCTATTTCGATGTATTTCTCATAAGTTTGTTTAAAAAAAATATCAATTATGTGAGCCTCTAATTTAGTTTTTAGGATTGTTCCTATTTCAATTTCTTCTATTATGTTGATGGGAATTAAAGCATAAACTCGCTCATTACCATAAGTGATTTTTTTTTCTAAATCTCTTAATATATCACCTTTAATCAATATCCTATTTTTGTTTTTGAGTAAAGATGTATTTGTTGCATAAAGAAGCTCAAAAAGGTTCATATTTTGTGCTATAGCTACAGTTAAAAGAGAGTCGACCTCGTTTTTTGTGCAAACATAAAGCTCATCCTTATTAAAGCTAAATGTACTAATCACTTCATCTATAGCATTTTTCTCTTTTTCATAATCTACAGTTGCAAACAAAAAGCCATTCAAGAACAAGCTAAAAATTATTAAATACACAAACTTATTTTTCATTTTTATACTTTCCATATTTTCCCAAATTAACATATTCTTCTATTGGAAGGGTAAACATAATGCCCATTCCCGGTTTATGTAATATTTCTAGCTCTTTTATTGCATCTTTTACTTTGTCTGCTTTTTCTTTACTAACAGCAATGAGTAATTGTTCTTTTTCGGGTACTATAGTAATTCCAAAGAACTTTTCATCTTCCTTTCTTCCTGTTCCGCGTGCATGAATTATTGAGCCCCCATCAGCTCCTGCTTTACGAGCTACTGCCATAACTTCGTCAGCATATCCACGTGTTACAATTACAGAAATCATCTGTCCAATTCGCTCCACTACTCCCTCCTTATACCTAGTTATAGTTGGTATAACATAAAGACTTGCATGTTTTATTTTTTTGAACAATTTATTTTGAACAATAGAATCAAAAATCATCTTATAATCTTCTTCAGTTGTGAGTATTTGTAATAACTCTACAGGCTTATCTCCAAGACATAACATGTATGCAAGTCTATTTTCAGGAGGACGATGACCAACACAGATTGTTCCTCCTTTTGCTCCACTTGCATATAAATCTTCAAATAATGGCTCACCTTTGTATAGAGGAAGAGTTAAAAGTAGCATTCTAGTAAATTCTTTATTTTCAATCATTCTGTTTCTTTCCTCCTTTTTTCTATCTCTGTTTTTCTTAATGCTCGCCTCTTTTTACCTTCAAACATACAGCCTAATATTTGTATTGTGATGAGAGGAGAAAGTGAAGTCATTGCGATAAGCCCAAATGCATTGCTTGCAGAGCCAGAAGAAAACTGACTTGAAAAACCTAAAGCTAGTGGTAACACAAAGGCACTAGAAATAGGACCTGACGCGACACTTCCAGAATCAAATGCAATTGCAGAAAAAAGCGGAGGAGTGAGAAGTGTTAGAATAAAAATTAGTAAATATGAAGGAATAATTAAATACCAAATGCTAAAATTAAATAAGATTTTTGCAATTGCAAGAGCTACAAAAAATGATGTGCCTAAGGCTAGGGCTAATAGCATTATGGGAGTGCGAATATTGCCTTCAGAAATTTCTTCAACTTGTGCAATTAGTGCCCATGCGGAAGGTTCTGAGCAAACAACAGTACCTCCGATAATAAAGGCAATTGGTAAGGCTATCCAATTAAAACTAAGGCATGCAAGCAACTTTCCTAATATTTCGGCAATAGGAATGAATGCAGTGTTTGTTCCTAAGAAAAAAAAGCATAATCCTATATAAGAATACACAAAACCTACAATTATTTTTCTTAATGCTTCAGGTGGAATATGGAGAAGCAAGAATTGAAAAACTAAAAGTAAGAGAACTAATGGCAAAATAGAAAGAAAAACAGTCCACATCGTGCTAGGTAAAAGGTCTAATAGCTGCGGTGAAAATGTGTTAGCTTTATCTAAAACATTCTCTAAAGGAGCTATGTTAGCACCATGCAAAAATTTGGTTATAACTGCATAGATAAGTACTAAAAGAATAGGGGAGGCTACCGCCATTCCTGTATAGCCAAAATTATCATCATGGGCTGCAACATCACTTCTAACCGATGCAGAGCCTACTCCAAAACTTATAATAAAAGGCACTGTTAGAGGACCTGTAATAGCCCCGCCTGTGTCTAGTGCAATAGATACATAAAGGGGAGAAACAAATGCACTAAGAACAAAGATTAATCCATATACCAAAAGAATGATTAATTTAAATGGAAGCTGAAATATTGTTCGAGCAAGAGAAAGAATTATAGCTAAAGCAAGCCCTATGCTTGCAACAATTAATAATGAAATTGCAGAAAGCCCCAAAACATTTTCTTCTACCTGCTTTCCTAAGATTAAAAGATTTGGCTCGGCTACAGCTACCAAAAAAGCTATTACTCCACCTGAAAGTAAAATGAAAAAAACTTTTTTGCTTCTGATTAAGCTAGAGCCTAAAAACGAACCTATTGGCATTATGCCTATGTCCATGCCATGCAAGAAGAAGGTTAAACCCACTATTATAAGGAAGGAACCTTTAAGAAAAGAAAACATTTGAGAGTTTGAAAGTGGTGTAATTGTTAAATGTAATAAGATCACCAAAATGGGAATAGGAAACAAGGAAAAGAACACCGATTTTAATTTTGATTTAATTTCTTTGCCCCCTTAAATGTTAAAATATGTTTTTGAGTGTATCACACTATTAAGCAAAAAGTTAGGGGTAAAGAAGAGTTTTTAGAAATGGGTTGATGATCGTACAGTTTCGCTATCGTAAACTGTACAGTTTGCGATGCCTAAATAGTGCAGTTTCGCACCCCAAAACTGTACAGTTTTGCCTAAGTACATTAGCTAAGGTACAACCATAACATTAGCTAATGTACTATCCTAACATTAGCTAATGTACAACTTGATACTATCTAATGTAGTCTTTTTATAAGGATATAAGTGGCATATATGTTACTTATGGCTTTTGTTCTATAAATTGCTGACTTATAGCATGTCTTATTTACTAAAATTAAGGTTTTATGCTTTTTATATTTAAGAAGTTAGACTGAATCAGAAATTATTACAAGAGAAATTTAAAAATATTTTAATTTTTTTTTCGTGATTAATTGTGTGTTAAGAACACTGATTAAAGCTAGTGGTGCCACTGTAGCATTGAGGCGGGAGCATTTAAAGAGGTTTTTTTCTCTTTATATTTTGCTTTTCTTTTATTATAATATTGGTATGAATACACCAATGAATGAGTTTTCTTTTACATTAAAAGATGACTACGCATTTAAACGTTTGTTAGGAGTTGAAGAGAATATTAATATTCTACAAGATTTTTTAGAATGTGTTCTTGATTTAAAAGCTGATGAAATAGAAGGGCTTCAACTACTGGATAAAGAGCTAAAAAAGGATAGAATAGAAAACAAGACAGGCATTCTTGACATTCAAGTTAGGCTAAAAGATGGTTCGCTTATAGATGTTGAGATACAAAGAACATGGAATAGACTATTTCCTGAGCGTTCTTTTGCCTATCTTGCAAAAATGTATGTTTCTAACTTGAAAGCAGGAGAGTCTTTTTTGAGTTCTAATAGATGTGTTGGAATAAATATAATAGAAAAAGGTTTTAGACTTACAGATAAAATACATTCAATAGGTTCTTTTAGACTTGAGAATACTGACAATGTGTTAACAAAGGCAATAACAATGCACTTTCTAAATTTAGAGAAAGTGAGAGATTTACCTATTTGTAAAGGTAATACAAAACAAGAACATTTAATTAATTGGATGAAAATTATAAATGCAGAAGATAAGGAGGAAAGAAAAATGTTGGCAAGGACATCCCCTATATTTAAGTTGTTAAATGAGAAGATAGAAGAAATAACGCGTAGTCCTGAAGAAGAAAGACTTTTTGATTCTAGGATGAAGATGAGAAGTGATATACTGACAGAGATGGAGATTAATTATAATGAAGGAATAAAAAAAGGAATTGAAAAAGGGATAGAACAAGGACGAGAAGAAGGGATAGAACAGGGGCGAGAAGAAGGGATAGAACAAGGACGAGAAGAAGGGATAGAACAAGGACGAGAAGAAGGGATAGAACAAGGACGAGAAGAAGGCTCATATGCAAAAGCAGTTGAAACAGCAAGGGAGTGTCTAATTTTAAAAATGGAAATTGAAACAATTTCAAAGATTACAGGGCTTACTAGAGAAGAAATAGAAAAGTTGTAGGCATGACATAATATTGGGATTATAGGAGCTGTGTTAAATAGAAAATACTTGTAGCTTGACTTTTCTATTTTATTAACTTAATCTAGTGAATGGCTAGCATGATTTTGTCTTGATGACTTAGAATCGTGCTACCTAGTTTATCAATATTGTATTTGATATTTGGAGGAAATTATGAAAAAGAAAATTAGCTTTCTTTCTTTACTGCTAGCAAGTTTCTTAATTGTTATGGCACTTGCGTCTTGTAAAGGTCAGAATCAAGGCGGAGGGGCAACACCAGAGTTTAAGGTGACTGTACTCAAGCTTTGGGGAAAAAATATTTTAAGTAAAAAGAATGGCGATAAGGTAGAACTTTCTGGCTCAGATGGTCCAAAAATACTTCAAGTTACAGAAACAATGGTTAAAGACTATACTGTTTCGGTGATTGTAGACGATGAAGAACCAATCACTAAGGCTACTAAAACAGGAATTGTGAAGCTAGATCTTAAAAAGCTTCCAGAGACAGAAAAAGGAATGTTGATTAAGCTTTCTGCAAATGGGGTGAATGAGTGGTCAGAATCAATTCTTGTTCAAATGGTGAGAGGTGTAGCTGGAGATTTAAAGGTAGCCTTTGCAAATGAAGATGATAATAATGTTGAAAGATTTATTCCTAAAGGAAAAAAGCCGACTTTTTCAACAACTAAAGATAAAGGCAAGATTACTCTTAAAACATCTTCTTCTGAGATGAGTAAGGTGATAATTGATGGCAATGATGTAACTACAAAAGCACTAGCTGCAGACAAGAAAAGTGCAACGTATGAACTTCCTATAGCTGTAGTAGCTAGTCAAAAGCAAGCTGTTAAGGTGGAAGTTGAGTTTGAATACTTTTTGAAAGCTACAGCTGAGTTTGAGGTTGCAAAGTATGCTAATTCTAATGAGTTTCCAATGGATTTATTGAGTGCAACTATTACAAGTGGCGAGAATCATGTAAGTTCTATTGATTTTGATGCACAAAATAAAGCAAGTATTAAATTGAGTGATATTATGTATGCTGTTGTAGGGTTGGACATGGAATTTAGTACCACTTTGTCAAAAAGAGAAGTCATAAAGTGTAATGATAGAAGACCAACTGATTATAATACTAAGATTTCAGACGAGGCAGCTCATGGAGTAGTTTCTGGCTATCTTGTAGCAGAGGTTGACTTTACTAAAGACTTTAAGGAAACGAAGCTTGAACAAATTGACAAAACAGATAAGCGCAAATATCATGAGATTTTAATTGTGGGTTATGGGACTGTTAGTTATGAAATTAAATTTACTGCAGAGAATCACAAAGACAAAACTTATACTATAGAAATAATTAATGAGACAGAACCAGTTCGTCCAGATCAAGACCCACTCTTTAAATCATTTGAGGTAAAAAATCTTGCTTCTACAGTACCAGTACATTTGCATCTTCAGAGGACTCTAAATTTGCCATTTTATTGTAAAGGATGTTGTTTTAATCCTGTTGAGGGTAATAAACTCGCACTAAATTCTTCTGGAATTACTGATTTAGCCTATATGGATAGTTTTGCAATGGTTGTTTTAACTATGCCCTTACGAAATGGAGACACACTTAAGAAGTTTAATGCATATTACAATGTTTTTTCTGACGAATCTGGCACTATAAAGGATAAGCATGAATTTAAAAGAGTAAAAGGAGGTTACCTAACAAAATATCCTGATGTAGGAATAGTAATTATTAATATTAAGGATTTGGATGGCAAATATCTTGATTTCTTTCTTGCAGGTAAGGAAGGTACACCTTATTTAATGCTTCCATTATATTATGGGCAAAAATGGAGGCGTATGGCTCCAAAGCATGGCTTTATGATTACTTTGAATAATAAACAAACAGTTGGTTGGCCAGAGGTATATGGAGCAAATAAACTACGTTCAGATTTTGCCTTTGAGACTATCTATAACTATAGAGTTCAATCTATTATAGCTGATAATTTGAATAATAAAACATCTACTACAGGTCTTAAAGAGCTTACTATTGCTAAAAACTTGAATTTATTTAAGCACTGGGAGGCTGGAACTGACTTTTCAACACTTAGAAAAGACTACATGGTTGGGAAAACTGCAACTGATAAAGATATTTTTACTTTATCTCCTACCTTTAGAGAGCCAGAAACTGGAACGCGTATAGTGAAGACTCTTAAGTATACTATTAAGAAAAAGAAGGCTGATAGCGAGGACTATGATAGTGATGCAACATTTAGTAATTATGTAGCAAAAGTAGCTAAGGGAGGTGGCTACATTATTGGTGCAAAGCAAGATAATCCAGAAGAAGCCACATATGACTTTGAGAATGATAATATCTACAGAGTGGAAGTAGAAGTTGAATATAATGGCGTAAGTGGAAAAGATAACTTCTATTATGTTCTTGACTATAAGAATAATGACAAAACTGTAGACATTATGGACATAGCAGATGATATGGACATGGGTGGTAACCTCTTTGGAGTGCCAACATCTTATGGTGTAAAGACAATTGACCCTGCTATTTGGCATGACATAACTACAGCTCGTTATACTTCTTTGCAAGATATGTCAAGTTATGTAAAGTAAATTGATGGGAAGGCTTAAAAAGCCTTTCTATTCCAATTTCTAAAAAAAGCCCCAATTAACTTAAAAGTAATTGGGGCTTTTTTAATTTGTTAAGTTTTTTAAAAAAAGCTTATTTTTTGTAGATCATGCAAGTGGCAGCTTTTTCAACATCTTCTACTGCTTGAAAAAATGCTTCCACAATAGTTGGGTGAGGATACATTGAATGGAGAATATCTTCGCGTTTTGTCTTGTTACTAACTAGTGTGCCTATTGCACCTATCATATCTGTGGCTGAAAGACACATCATTTGGCAACCTACAAGCCTGTCTTGTTCATCAAAAAGAACTTTGATAAATCCTGCTTCGCTTCCTGAAAGTAAAGATTTTCCATTTGCTCCCATTGGAACTTTTCCAATTTTTATAGGTATGTTTTTTGCTTCTGCTTCTTTTTCTGAAAGCCCCACGCTTGCAATTTCTGGAGTTGAATATACACATGAAGGAATTATGCTTAGTTTTTGTCTTTTTGTGCTGTTGGTTAGATTTTCTACTACCAAGCAGGCCTGAGACTCTGCATTGTGTGCCAACATCACATTACCTTTAACAACATCACCAATTGCAAAGACATTTTCAATATTTGTTTTTAGGTAGTCATCTGTGATGATGCCCCGCCTATCAAATTCAATTCCTAGATTTTCAAAGCCCATGTCGCTTACATTAGGAATGCGTCCAATTGAAACAATCACGGCATCTGCTTCTATGTTTTCTATTTTTTCTTTTAACTCATATGTGCAACCTGTTTTTCTTATAGAAGTTACCTTAGCACCGTTGATAATCTTTACACCTAGCTTTTTTAAGGCTAATGCTTGTTGCATTGCAATATCACGGTCAAAAGGAGGAAGAATCGTTTTTTCAAGTTCAACAATTGTTACTTCTTTTCCTAGCTTTGCATAAATTGTTGCAAACTCAACACCAATAACTCCGCCACCTATGATGATTACACTCTTGAAGTCTATGGGTGTTGAAGAAAGGATATCATCTGAAGTGTAAGCATTTTCTATTCCTTCTATTGGTGGCTTAAAAACTGAAGAACCTGTGGCGATGATTAAGTTTTTAAATTCTATATCTTTCTCTCCTACCGAAATGGTGTTTTTAGATTTTATAATGCCCCTGCCCTTAAAAACTTCTACGTTTGCATTTTCTAAGAGTTTTTCTATACCTCCAATAAGGCGAGCAACTACAGCATTTTTCTTTTCATACATTGTGGTAATGTTATAGTTTATATTTTCAGCTGTAAGCCCTGCGTCATTTTTTTGAAAGCTATGAAAGATTTCTGCAACGTGCAAAAAATGCTTTGTGGGAATGCAACCTCTATTTAAGCAAGTGCCACCTAGACTATCTTGTTCTATAAGGGCAGTCTTAAAGCCTGCTCTTCCTGCTTTAATTGCCGCAATGTAGCCACCGGGGCCTGCTCCTAATACTACAACGTCATACATGTTAATATCCTCCTTGAAAGATAAGTTTGTTATGATTTTTGCATAATAGCATTATATTTTATAAAATTAAAGATAGATTTAGGCTTTTAAGGCATTTGAAGCGAGGATATACTTTTTTAATGATGTTTGTAATGTTTAGGTCATGAATGTGTGAGCATTACAGTTACTAGTTTTCTGTAGTTTTTTATGTTAGGATTAAGGCATGGAAGAAAGGAATAATCAAAATAGAGAATATCAAGACTCTGTATTCGTCAGATTATTTTCAACTTGCATAGATAAATTATTGGAAGTATGCAAGGCATTAGATCCATCTATAACATCAGAAGATATTGAATTAATCAAGCTAGAAAACACCTTATATATGGGGCTTAAAAATGATATTTCTTGCAAAATAGAAGATAGGCTAATTTTTCTCATTGAACATCAGTCTACAGTTAATGAAAACATGCCATTAAGATGCCTTCAGTATATAGGACGTATATTTGAAAGTATTTTGGAAATGCGCGATAGGTATGCAAGGCGTTTAATTAAGATCCCAACACCTGAGTTTTATGTGTTTTATACAGGTAATGAAAACCTTCCTGCAGTACAAGAATTACTCTTGTCTGATGCATTTATTCAAAAAACAGAAAAGCCTCAACTAGAACTTATTGTAAAAGTAATCAATCTAAACTCAAAAGAAAATGATAAATTATTAAGCGAATGTCCTATCTTAAGAGAATACGCAGAGTTTGTTCACATAGTAAAAGAATTCAGAGTAAAGTATGGAAAAGCTGGATATGACAAAGCAATAAGATATTGCATCAAGCATGGGATATTAAAGGACTTCATAGTGGCGAACGCCAAGGAGATCGAAGGAATGTTAGTAGCGGAGTATGACTATAATTTAGATATGCAAGTACAAAAAGAAGAAAGTTATAATGCAGGAATGCAGCAGGGAGAAGCACGTGGGTTTTTAACTACTGCTTCACGTATGAAAAAAGCAAATTGTGACGTTGGATTTATATCTAAAATGACAGGTCTGTCAAAAGAAGAAATCGAAAAGTTATAATTATCATTCAGGAATTATAAAATAACCATAAACACAAAGCTTAAGAGGATTTTGCATTTAAAGAGACTGCAAAATATTTTAAGAGAATTTTTTCATATTGTTGCGACTTGGTGTTGATAAATAAAAATACCGTTGACTATTTGGAACTATAGTTATAGAATAAGGGAATATATCCGTCTACATCTTGAGTTTTACTACTTGTTAATAGGGTGTGGTAAGGGGAATAGGTGTTATATCCATAAATTAGGAGAGGTATAAAGATGAAAAAAAGAATTTCTATTATTATGATTGTCTTAATGACAATGTTTGTTGCATCTCTTTTTGCAGAAGACGGAAAGCCTGTTGTAGGGCTTAATCCTGTTCAAGATTCAGTTAGAACAGCTGATAGTGAGAGAGCAGTTAAGAGATTGGATTCTCATATTTCCGCAGCTTTGTTAAAGATCAAGAAGTTTACAGTGGCCAAGAGAGAAGGCAATGAAGATGTAAAAGATTTAAACTACTTGTTGGATTTAAATATCACAGAGTATGCAGAAGAGACAGCAACCGTAAAGAAAATGATTCAACGCAATGCTAGGTATTCTGTTGAAGTTAAGTTTGTGAACGTTGCAAACAATCACATTTTGATCCAAGAAACTATTAAAGATATCTATAATGGTGAAAAACTTCCAATGACAGGTAGCATTCCTGAAATAGTTTCTTCTGTAATGGAGTCTTTGGCAACAAAAATTGCAGATAGAGTTACAGCAGAGTTGTTCCCTGTTTCAATTTTGAAAGTGAGCGAAGGTGGAATTATCACTATTGCTAACTATGGTTTCAATGTTGGTGAAGTTTTCAATGTTTTTAAGCATGGAGAAGCTATTGTTGATCCTAACACTGGTGATGAATTGGCAAAAGATGAAGTTATGGTTTGTCCTATCATTGTTCTTGAAATCTCTGGAAGTACAGCAAGATGTCTTATCCACACTTTGAAGCCTTATAAGTCAAAGTATAAGGGTGCTGTTCTTGAAGTTGGTATGTTCTGCAGACGTGCTAACGATGCACCTATAGATGAAAAAACTCTTGCACCATTACTAAAACAATTGAAGAAATTAAAGTAAGGGTGAGTACTTAAAAGACTTTTCTATTCCCTATGATTTTTAGCGTGTGCATGTTTTGATGTACACGCTTTTTTTTTAATTGCTATATTCATGTAGTTTTGTTGAATGTCATCTCTTTTATCCTAAATAAAAAATAGGTGTTTCCGATATTGTAAGTAGGTGGTATCTAAAAAGTAAGTCTTTAGACTTAAGGGAGAAGAGGGAATATGACAGTTTCAAATTACGTACCATTACAAACAATTTCGTATTCGGCATTACCTAGAGTTTCTGCGGGTGGCAGGGCATATATGGCTGTTAATTCGAGTCAGATGATATATGCTCATTTTAAGTATGTTACGGGAGTGCCTGCAGGTGAAGGGCAAAGCGGAGCGACAGTAGATAAGCTTAGCATACTGAATTCTCTAATTGATAGACTTGTAACAGCAAAACAAACTTCAATGGCAGAAGCAAAAGCAACAAAAGAAGTTCTAAAACAAGATGATGTTAGTGAAGCTCAAATTGATAGGCTAGTGCAGTATTATTTGTCTGAAATTAAACGCTTTAATAGCATAAAGGCAAATTTTGGTTATAACTTATTGGGGCAAGCAGATCCTATCGTAAACTTGACAGCATAAACTTCTAAAATTATACTTAAATCCTTGGTATGAGGATGTTTCATTTTAGATTAAAGCTGATTTTTATAGCTATATTTTTTCTTTGTATTAATGTTTTAGGTTTTGCGGAAAATCTTCAAGTTTTAAAGACTAAATATTTTGATATTATTTATTCGCCTTCATCTAAAGTGAGTGCGAGTCTCATTTGTGAATATGCTGATTCTTATGCTGAAGAGATTGCATTGCGTTTAAATAAGAAGATTCCACATAGATATCCTGTTTATATTTCGTCTAAGTCTGAAATATTAAATGGATATTATACGCTTTTCCCATATCAAAGAATTGTTATTTATGATGCGACTGCTACAGATGGCGAGCTTGCCAATTCTTATGATTCTATATTGAATGTCTTTTACCATGAATTAACTCATGCAATATCTTTATGGTATTACTTACCAACTCTTTCACTTTCTTTTGATGAAGGTGTTGCAGTTTTATTTGAAAGTAGAGAAGATCAAGGCAGACTAAATGATCCTTTGATAATGCACCATTTAATGCAAAATAAGATTGATAAAACCACTCCAACATGGCGAGAAGCTTCAGGACATCGTGATGTTTACCCAAGAACTTTTTGGGCTTATATATATGGTGCTTCTTTTCTTTCATATTTAGAAAATATTTATGGGAAAACTGAGTATGTTAAGTTTTTTCACAATCATTTTTTTATTTTTCCTAAAGGTAAAAGTAAACATATCTTTAAGAAACCTTTGGAAGAATTATGGCAAGATTTTGTGGAGTCTATCAGTTATCCTGAAAATGTGGTGACTCCTGACGTATTTGTTAGGGAGAAAATTGGTAGTAGTGTTATTACACAGCACAAGGATGGTTTTGCATGTTATGATTCTGCAAAGAAAACTGTGTTTTTTTATGACCAAACAGGGAAAAAACAAAAATTATTCAATGCTCCTTCAACTATCACTGATTTAAATTTTTCGTTAGATGGCTCTTTTTTGCTTGTTACAGATGTTAAAGATGATTGGGGAAAAATTAAACAAAGACTTTCAATTTATGATATGAAAGAGCGAAAGTTTTTGGAAAGGCGAAAGTTTTCAATTCGATATGCTAGCTTCGTCGGTGAAAAAAAGATTTGTGCAGTTAAAACAGAAGGGCAGACTTCAACTCTTGTCCTTTTAGATTTTGATTTAAATGAAAAAGAAGTATTGCTTAGTTTTGGCCCAGGCTTAGCTTATTCTAACGTATATAATCCAGTCTATGTTTCGGATGATAAAATTGCTTTTATTGCCACAAATGGGCTTAATAGAGATATACTTTTTTTGGATGTAAAAACAAAAGAGATTAAAAAATTAGAAGGTCTGGAAGGTTTGCCTGCTATTAGATATTTAAAATCTAGCATGATTGATGGGGAAGTATTTTTAAGTTTTTCGTGGTGTGCAAAGGGTAATCTTTATCGAATGGCTTTATATGATGTGAAAAATGAGAAATTGAAAGTGCTAGAAGAAGATATTTCGGCAGGTGTGTTTCAGCCACTGATTTTTGAAAAACATGAAGATGTTTTAAAGATTGCATATATTGGAATGCATGGAAAATATAATAGATTATATCAGCTTTCAAGTAGTATTCTTAAAGAGAGAAAAACTAGCTTGATGGTTTTTGATGTGGAAAAGAAAGAGGCAATTAGTAAAGCTCCAAATTTTGAAATAGCAACACCACAAAAGTATAATTATTTTTCTTGGGCTTGGAAGGTTTTACCTCTTCCATATTTACTTCCTGCTAATGGTTGGAAAAATATAGGACAATGGGGGATTGGAGCATATCTTTACGGAAAAGATCCTACAGAGTTTATTACGTTTGACATAACACCTGTTTTTTATACAAAACCTTTTTTTATGGATATTGGTGTAAATACATATTTAGATTTTACCTCTTTTAAGCTAGCTTTTTCTCTTCATGATAAAAATATTAGTTTTGCTGGGCGTAATACAGGTTTTTTGATGAATGTAGAGACTGGTTTTTCTTTAGATCAAATTAATAAAAGGTTTACTTTTGGTTCTGGTGTGGGTGTTTCAGGCTCAGTTAAATTTCCATCAGATTATTTATCACATAAAACGTTATATTCGCATAAGTATACTGATGCATTTCTTTCTTATTCGTTATATGGTAGATATTCACAAGTTGATAAGCGATTTAGGCTAGATTCTCCTTTTTTTGCAATAGATGAGAGAGGTTTTGCTACTGCAGTTAAAGCAGATTATTTTTTGAATATGAGTTCGAAAAATAGTATATTTATTTTGCAAGCAATGGGTGATTTTGCAGTTCCTATAGTTCCAATAAAAATGAGAATAGCAAGCTATTATGGCTATAATGCATTTTATAATCCGTCGCGAGGGACATTTGCATTTTTAGGAAATAGAAGTTTTATTTCTACTCTTTCATATTTACCCACAATGGAGGAATATCAAAATGTGAATAAAACTTTTAGTGTTAGTAAAAACAATCTTGGTATGTCTTTTGATATTTCTGTTAGGATTTTTAGCTATGAAATACAAAAGGGAAGTAATTTATTTTTGATATATTTTAACCGTATCAACTTTGAAGTGGGTTACCGCTCTGTTTTAAATCTTGCATTAAAAACAGATGAAAAAGCAATTCCTACTTATGTTCATTCATTTTATGGTGATGTCTATTTGGATATTAGTGGAATGGTGAAGCTAGGTATGAGGTATAGCCATCCAATTGAAAAGAATGTTGGGCTTGGAAAGTTTTCAATGCTATTAAAAGCAGATATCTTCTTTTAGTTAATTATGGAGCGAAGAAATTGTGTTCGTTTGGAGTAGGATATGCCCCAAAAACAATATATTACTACCTTGACAATATAATAATATTCGATATATCATTGGCGGTATATTTTCTTTTTAAAGCTATGTGTACACTTAAGTACAAGGGAGTTTTGTGGCTGATATAAAAAGCTTGCGGATTAATGATCAAATCCGTGTTAGAGAAGTTAGGTTGAGTGATGAGGAAGGGAATCAACTTGGTATTTTCCCTATAGCTGAAGCCTTAAAAAAGGCAACAGACTTAGGGTTGGATTTAGTAGAAATTGTCCCTCAAGCAAAACCACCTGTATGTAAAATTGTAGATTATGGTAAATATCGTTTCCAGATGGAAAAGAAACTTCGAGATTCCAAGAAAAATCAAAAGCAACAGTTGTTAAAAGAAGTGAAGATGCAGCCGAAAATTGCAACACATGACTTGGATGTGAAGTCAAAGGCTGTGAGAGGCTTTCTGGAAGACGGAGATAAGGTTAAAGTTACCATAAGGTTTAGAGGTCGAGAGCTAGCACATACTGAGTTAGGCTTTGATGTTATGCAAGCTGTTTTGGATCGTCTTAAAACTGAGGACTCAGAGGAGTTGTACATAATTGAAAAGAAAGCATTGATGGAAGGGCGTAATATGTCTATGACGCTCGCTCCAAAAGCTAAAAAATAATAATTATTTCTATAAGTGGAGGAGAATCGTATGCCTAAGATGAAGAGTAAAAGGGCAGCGGGAAAGCGTTTTTCGTTTACCGGTGGTGGAAAAGTTAAATATAAGAAGATGAATGCAGGTCATATTCTTACTAAAAAGGCAACTAAGAGAAAGAGAGAGTTGCGAAAGACTGGTATTCTTTCTAGTGCTGATAGTGTTGTTGTAAGAAAAAAGTTGTTACCATACAACTAGTTTGAGAATATTAGGAGAAATATAAGATGTCAAGATCAAGAAGTACGGACAGAAGGATAACAAGAAGAAGAAAGATATTAAAACTTGCTAAGGGTTTTAGAGGTAGAAGAGGGACAAACTTTAAGGCTGCAAGAGATGCTGTAAGGAAATCTTTGGTTCATAGTTATGAAGGTAGAAAAGATAAGAAAGGAGATATGCGAGGAATTTGGATTACTCGTATAAATGCAGCCGTAAGAGCAGAAGGATTATCTTATTCTAAATTTATTAATGGAATGAGCAAAGCAGGAATCATTATAAATCGAAAAGTCTTGTCTAATATGGCTATTGAAGATCCTGTGGCTTTTAAGGCTATAGTTGATGCTTCAAAGAAAGCTATTGGGGAATAAGCTCTATGATAACATTAGGACAGGTTAAACTTTTAGAAGAAAAGGTTGAATCTCTTATAGGTGTTGTAAAGTCTCTTTATAGAGAACGTAATTCTTTAAAAGAGACTTTGACAGAGAAAGAAAGACGCGTAGAAGAGTTGGAAACTGCTCTACATTCTTTTGAGATTGCACAAGCTAAGATTGAAGAAAGTGTTATGAATGCTCTAAACCAATTGGATGTTTTTGAGAGTTCTGTTAGTAATGATTCTTCGCCTGTTAATTCGTCTGACTCTATTCAATCCGATGACTTTTCTTTAACAAGTACTTCCGACTCTAATCAGATGCAAGAAAACAATTCAGATGTCACTGATGGAAATATTCAAAATACTAATTCTACAGAGAATGAAATGCAAAAGATAGATGACTCTGATAAGCAAATGGATATCTTCTAGGCCGTGAAATGGAAAAAAGTCGTTTAAGTGTAAATGTCTTAGGAACTTCTTTTAATTTAGAAGCAGATCAAAATGATGATTATGTGCAGTCAATATACAATTATTATTTATCAATTTTAGAGAAAGCTAAAGAAGCTTCTGATGTTGATGATCCTTTAAAGATTGCAATAATTGCAGGTTTGTTTTTAAGTGATGAGGTTTTTAAGGCTAGGCTTGAAGCAACTGGGACTGTTACAGACCCTAGTGCTTTTGCTGACATGGAGACAACTGCTATGAGAATAATAGCAAAAATTGATGGCGTTATACATGATGGTGTATGACAATTTGGATTGATGCAGATTCTTGCCCTGTACGTGTTCGCCAAATAGTTTGTAAAGCCTCTTTGAGGCTTTCTGTGCCGTTAGTTTTTGTTGCTAATAGGCCTATCCCGATTACAAATCATGAATTAGTTAGTTTTGTTCAAACTGATGACAAAGAACAATCTGCAGATGATTATATTGTTGCTTATTCAAAGAAAGGAGATCTTGTTATAACCAGAGATATTCCTTTAGCAGCTAGTTTGGTAGAGAAGGGAGTTGTTGTTATTAATGATCGTGGCTTTCTCTTTACTGCCGATAATGTGCGTGAGCGTCTTTCAGTGAGAGATTTTATGTATGAAGTTCGATCCAATGGATTAATGACAGATCGGATGGGCGTTTTTAATAAAAAAGATATTCAAAATTTTTCAAATACATTCGATAGCGTTTTGACAAAATTAATTAAATCTGAATCATGCGAGTAATTTGATATTTTTGGTTTCCTTAAAAATACTATCCTTGACATTTGTGCTTATATTCTCATAGAATAGCAACTTACTTTATTCTTTTAAGGGGGTTGGCATGCGAAGAGACTATATCAGCGATGCTAAATGGGATCAAATTATGGAGTTTTCGAAAGATCTTCAAACTCCATGTGTGATAATAGACTTAGAGACAATCAAAAAAACATACAAAGACTTAATAAAAAATTTTCCATATGCGGATGTTTATTATGCTGTTAAGGCTAATCCAAATCCGGAAATATTAAAAATGCTTTTTGAACTTGGTTCTAGCTTTGATATTGCTTCGATATATGAATTAGACAAGGTGCTTTCTTTAGGGATTCCTCCTGATAGATTGAGCTATGGTAATACGATCAAGAAAGCAAAAGACATCGCTTATTTCTATGAAAAAGGAGTGAGGATGTTTGCAACAGACAGCAAGGATGATTTAAAGAACATTGCACAATATGCACCGGGATCGCGTGTGTATGTCAGAATCCTTGTTGAAAGTACAAGCAGTGCAGATTGGCCACTTTCACGCAAATTTGGTTGCCATCCTGATATGGCATATGATCTTTGCATTCAAGCAAGAGATACAGGTCTTATTCCTTATGGTATTTCTTTCCATGTTGGAAGTCAGCAAAGGGATATTGGTCAGTGGAATGATGCATTGGCAAAAACTAAATACTTAATGGACTCTCTTGAAGAAGAAGAAGATATCAAACTTGAAATGATAAACATGGGTGGTGGTTTACCTGCAGCTTATGTTACCCCTGCAAATGATTTAACTGACTATGCAAAAGAAATTACTCGTTACTTGGAAGAAGACTTTGGGGAAGATCTACCACGTGTAATTATGGAACCTGGACGTTCTTTAGTGGGTAATAGTGGAATTTTGGTTTCTGAAGTTGTGTTGATTTCTAGGAAAAACAATACTGCTCTTTATCGATGGGTATACCTTGATGCAGGTGTTTTTAATGGACTTATTGAAACATTGAATGAGTCAATAAAATACCCAATAATCACAGACAAAGATGAAGAATGTAAAAAATATGGAGAGGCAATAGTTGCAGGTCCAACATGCGATAGTATGGACATAATGTACGAAGATTATAGATGTTCGCTTCCTATAAACTTAAAACAAGGAGATAGGGTCTACTTTTTGAGTACTGGTGCTTACACTTCAAGTTATGCTTCCGTTGAGTTTAATGGATTTCCTCCAATAAAGGCTTATGTTATGGGATTGGATAAAGGAAAGAAATAGCAATTCAATTTTATTAGTTAATAAGGGCATTTTTGAAAGTTTAGTCTTTTGAAAATGCCTTTTTTATTTTAAACTTTCAATTCAATAAAAAAATAACTTGCAGAATTTAAATCTTCATTGTACCATAAAAATATGGGCTAGAATAAAATATTCTCATAATTTTTGTGAGGTGTTTTTGTCTTGGATTTTCATATTTTTAAGGAGTATGTATGAGTAAAATAATTGTAGTAGGAGCTAATCATGCGGGAACTGCCTGCATTAATACAATGCTGGATAATTACTCAAATAAAAATGAAGTGGTAGTTTATGATGCAAATAACAATATTTCGTTTCTTGGTTGTGGAATGGCTTTGTGGATAGGTAGACAAATCACTGCTGGTGATGGACTTTTTTATTCAACTCCAGAAATTCTTTCAAAAAAAGGTGCTAAGATCCACATGGAGCATGAAGTGCTTAATGTGGACTATGAAAATAAAAAGATAAAAGTTAAAAACAGGGGAGGAAAAGGAGGACACATTTGATAAGATTGTGCTTGCAACAGGCTCACGTCCTATAATTCCACAAGTTCCCGGTGCAAATCTTAAAAATGTGCAACTTGTTAAACTCTATCAAAATGCCCAAGAAGTTATTAAAAAACTTGAAAATCCAAATATTAAAAGAGTCTCTGTGGTAGGAGCAGGGTATATAGGTGTTGAATTGGCAGAAGCTTTTCAGCGATGTAGTAAAGAAGTTACGCTTATAGATATTGCTCCTGTTTGTTTAGGCACATATTATGATGAAGAATTTGCTAATATGATGAAAGAAAATCTCAGAAAACATGGCATTAAACAATGTTATGGCGAGATGGTAAAAGAAATTGTTGGAGACTCTGAAGGCAAGGCAGTGGCTGTTGTTACAGACAAAAATAAATATGAGACAGACATGGT
This sequence comes from Treponema sp., assembly GCA_052169955.1. Lineage (GTDB taxonomy): Bacteria > Spirochaetota > Spirochaetia > Treponematales > Treponemataceae > Treponema_B. The sequence continues at coordinate 2,676 of JBQNBL010000002.1, read as the reverse complement.
CATTCTTTGTATAGGCTTTAGGCCAAATACATCCATGATTAAAGGTGTAGAAACATTCAAAAATGGAGCATTATTGGTTGATAGGCATCAGATGACAAGTGCAAAAGATGTATATGCTATAGGAGATTGTGCGACAGTTTATGATAACGCTACAGGCACTAGGCAATACATAGCGTTGGCTACTAATGCAGTGCGAAGTGGTGTTGTGGTAGCCCATAATGTGTGTGGAACTTCGCTTGAAAGCATAGGCGTTCAAGGTTCAAATGGAATAAGCATATATAATCTTAAAATGGTGTCTACTGGTTTAAATGAAACAAGAGCAAAGGCTCTTGGAATGAATGTAAAATCTACCAGTTTTGAAGACTTACAAAAGCCTGAGTTTATGGAATGCGAAAACAAAAAAGTTTTAATTAAAATTGTTTATGATGCTGCAACACGTGTGATATTGGGGGCTCAGATAGCAAGTGAACATGACATTTCTATGGCTATTCATATTTTTTCTTTAGCTATTCAAGAAAAACTTACTATAGATAGGCTTGCTTTTACAGATATCTTTTTCTTGCCTCATTTCAATAAGCCATATAATTACATAACTATGGCGGCTCTTACAGCAAAATAAGATTTCTTGCATAAGCTTGATATAAGGGATTAAAAGTTATTAGCTTTTAATCCCTTTTTCATTGTTTTGAAATCATCTGTTTTCAATTAAACTAAAAAAAACTATTGCCTATTTTTAATATTATTCATATCTTTTTAGTACTTCCATTAAATAAATAATCAAAATACTAATGAACTTCTAGGGCTATGCCTAGAAATAAAGAGAGAGGTTTATGGGAAAGCATAATAAACACGAACAGAAAAAAGCAGAAAATATCAATAATATGGGGGATAAAATTGATATTAGTGTAGAAGCAACCGAAGCTTCAAAGGAAAAAACTCAAGATTTAAAAAAAGAAGATGTAGCATTTACAGTTCAAGAACAAAATGTAAATGGAAAAATTGAAAATGAAACTTCAAAGACTGACAAGGCAGAAAATGTTGATATGAAAAACAAATTAGAGCAAGAAAAAAAAGAACTTGAGGATGAAGTTGTAAAATGGAAAAATGAATATCTTCGAAAAATGGCAGATTTTGATAATTACCGAAAACGTATGATTAAAGAAAAAAAAGATGCCATTGATTATGCAAACGAGAGCCTTTTGTTAGACTTAGTTCATGTATTAGATGACTTTGATAGGGCTATTGAGGCTGTAGAGAAATACTCAAATGATGCTACAAAAGCCTTTATGGAAGGCTTTAATATGATTAGAAAACAACTTTATTCAACATTACAGAGTAAATATTCGCTTAATTACTATCCAAGTGTTGGAGAAAAATTTGATCCGAACATTCATGATGCAAGAGGAAGTCGTGAAGATGAAAAAGTAGAAGAAGAAATTGTAGAAAAAGAACTCATCAAAGGCTACAAGCTTCATGATAGAGTGATTAGGGTGGCACAGGTAGAAACTGTAAAACCTAAAAAAGATGAAACAAAATAAATTAGCTTTTTGGCTAAGTTTTAAGGAGATTATAAAATGGGAAAAATTATAGGAATTGACTTGGGAACAACAAACTCTTGTGTTTCTGTTATGGAAGGTGGGGAACCAGTAGTTATTGCAAACTCTGAAGGAGGAAGAACTACACCATCTATTGTAGGTTTTACTTCTAAAGATGAACGTGTTGTAGGTCAGCCTGCAAAAAACCAAATGGTTACAAACCCAGAAAAAACTGTATACTCAGTAAAGCGTTTCATAGGACATAGGTTTGATGAACTAAGTGATGAAGCAAAAAAAATGCCTTATAAACTAGAAGGACAAAATGGTGATGTGAGAGTTGATATTGCAGGAAAATTATACTCACCACAAGAGATTTCTGCTTTTATTTTACAAAAGATGAAAAAGACAGCAGAAGACTATCTTGGAGAGTCAGTAACAGAAGCTGTTATTACTGTTCCAGCTTATTTTAATGATGCACAACGTCAAGCCACAAAAGACGCTGGTAAGATTGCTGGCTTAGAAGTAAAAAGAATTATCAACGAGCCTACAGCAGCATCGTTGGCTTTTGGCTTTAATAAGGATTCTAAAAAAGAAAAACTCATTGCTGTTTACGACTTAGGTGGTGGAACATTTGATATTTCTATTCTTGAATTAGGCGATGGTGTTTTTGAAGTCAAGTCAACAAATGGAGATACCCACTTAGGAGGGGACGACTTTGACGCTAGAATTGTGAAATGGTTAGCAGAAGAGTTTAAAAATGATACAGGCATCGACTTAATGCAAGATAGAATGGCATTGCAACGATTAAGAGAAGCTGCAGAAAAAGCAAAGATTGAGCTTTCCAATGTTGCTAGCACAGATATAAACTTACCATTTATTACAGCAGATGCAACTGGTCCTAAGCACTTACAAAAAACGTTGTCTCGTGCAAAGTTTGAGCAGATGACAGAAGATTTGTTTGAAAGAACAAAAGAACCTTGCTTAAAGGCACTAAAAGATGCTGGTATTACATCTGATAAGATTGATGATGTTTTATTGGTTGGTGGTTCAACTCGAATGCCAAAAGTTTTACAGATTATCAAAGAGATATTTGGAAAAGAAGCTTCTAAGAGTGTAAACCCAGATGAAGCTGTTGCAATGG
>JBQNBL010000001.1:0-244855 GCA_052169955.1 Treponema sp. | reverse complement strand
TGGCGATGAGAGGAAAATTTATTGGAAAGCAACCTCATTCGAGGTTGCAACATGTCCACTCCTTCGGAGTGGCGATGAGAGGAAAATTTATTGGAAAGCAACCTCATTCGAGGTTGCAACATGTACAGTTTCGCATATGCAAACTGTACAGTTTGCGATCCCTAAATAATACAGTTTCGCATAACGAAACTGTACAGTTTAGCCTGAGTACATTAGCTAAGGTACAATCATAACACTAGCTAATGTACAACTCTAACATTAGCTAATGTAGAACTATTTTCTAGGTAAATAAGTTTTTCTAGAGTTTGTGAGAGTGTCATATTAACATTCATCAATTCATCGTATCTTTTTATTGAAGTTACAAAATATAGAAGTTGCATGAAATTAGATGAGGCTTTTAGGCAAAAATTAAATAAACAGCTATTATAAAACATAATCTTTGGCTATAATATAGTAGTTTTTAATCAAAGTAAAGGAAAATAAATGTCTTTTTTATTAGATGCATTAAATGATAAACAAAAAGAAGCAGTAAGCACGATTGAAGGACCTCTTCTCATAATTGCAGGAGCAGGTTCTGGAAAAACCAAGGTTATCACCCATAGAATTGCTTATATGTTAGAAAAAGGCGTGTTACAAAGCAATATACTGGCTCTTACTTTTACAAATAAAGCTGCAAAAGAAATGAACGAGCGTATTTGTGAACTTTTAGGAAAGAAATGTCCTAATTTGACTATAAGTACGTTTCATGCTTTTGGTGTGAAGGTTTTGAGGGAATATATTGAACTTTTAGGTTGGAGGCTAAACTTTAGTATTTATGATGAGGCAGATAAAAATAATTTAATAAAGGAATGTGCAAAAGAAATAAAAATGAGCGATGACGCTCTTGATGTATATAAAATTGCAAATATTTTTTCAAATATAAAAATGGAAAGAAGAGGCTTTTCGGAAGATGAAGAAATTTATGAAGAACTTTACAAGGAATATCAGGAACGTTTGAAGCTATTTAATGCTGTAGATTTTGATGATCTTATCATGCTTCCTATAAAGCTACTATCTACTCATCAAGAAGTTCTAGAAGCATACAAAAAAAGATATAAATACATAATGGTAGATGAGTTTCAAGATACTAGTATGCAACAATATAATTTTATTCATCTCATTGCGGATAAAAATATTTGTGTTGTAGGAGATGATGATCAATCTATATATTCATGGCGTGGGGCCAATTTTGAAAATATCCGAAAATTTGAAAAAGATTATCCTGAGCTACTGGAAATTAAGCTTGAGCAAAACTATCGCTCGACAGGCACGATACTTGCAGCAGCAAATGGAATCATCTCACACAATGTTAATAGAAAAGAAAAGGCTCTTTGGTCAAGTAAAGGCTCTGGTTTACCAATAGAGTTTTATATGCCTGAAACAGAAATAGATGAAGCTGAATTTATAGCTGAGATGATTGAGTCTTATAAAAGAGATGAAGGTTTGAAATATTCTGATTTTGGTATCTTATTAAGAACCAATAGCTTAACTCGCAATATTGAAGAATCTCTTTTAGAAACAAATATTCCCTATAAGGTGACGGGGGGAACTAGTTTTTTTCAACGAAAAGAAATAAAAGATCTCATTAGCTACTTGCGAGTTGCAACAAATCCTGATGATGATGTAAATCTTCTCCGTATAATAAATACTCCTCCACGTGGAATTGGAAAAACTACGATTAAGGCAGTTTCTGATGTTGCAACAGAAAAGAAGTGTTCTGTATGGAGAGCTATCGACTTTCTTATCACGCATGACTCTTCTTTAAAAGGTAGAAGTGTAGAAGATTTAGAAGCTTTTGTTTCCATTATCAATACGCATAAGGCAAAGCTTCTTCAAGGAAAAAATATCACTTCAAAGGTTAATGCTTTGATAGAAGAGATAGAGTATATTCCATATTTAGAAAAAGAGTTTCAAAAAAATGAAAAACTAGCTAAATTTAAAATTCACAATATAGAATCTTTTTTGCAAAGTGTGGAGCGATGGGAATTAAATCCATACAACGAAAAAACTTCAATTTATGACTACCTTAATAGGATTACACTTTTGACTCAAGATGATGAAGAAGAGGGAGGTGAGGTAGCTTTAATGACAATCCATTCTGCTAAGGGTTTGGAATTTCCTGTAGTCTTTATTGCAGGTGTTGAAGAAGGTTTATTGCCACATGAAAGAAGTATAGAAGAAGGTGAGGAAAATATTGAAGAAGAAAGGCGTCTTTTTTATGTTGCAGTAACAAGGGCAAGACAAAAATTATTTATCACTAGTTGCAAAACAAGAAGGAGAAGTCAAGGTGTTAAAGAGTGTAAGCCTTCTCCGTTTATTGAAGAGATTCCAAAAGAGTTAATAAACTACTATGTTGTAGATGAAGAAAAAGAAGAAATGAGAATAGAAGATTTATTTGAGCAATGTAAAAAAAAGTTTGGAAAGCAATAATTTGCTTTTACTTTTCTAAGATATTGATAGTAAGGAGTTCTTATGGAAAAAGATGCCTTTAACGAACTGTATGAAATAATTAAGAAACTTAGACATGAAAATGCTTGGGATATGGAGCAGACACCACAAAGTATGACACGTCATCTTTTAGAAGAAACTTATGAAGCGATAGATGCAATAGGGAAAGGAAATGTGGAGCATGTTAAGGAGGAGTTAGGAGACGTACTTTTGATTATCTTAATGATTTCTTATATGTATGAACAAAAGGAAGAATTTACTTTTTTGGATGTGCTAACATCAATTTCAGAAAAACTTAAAAAGAGACTTCCTCATATTTTTAGCAACCAAAAAGAAAATCTTACTTCGAGTGAGGTTTTATCTCAATGGAATAAAATAAAAAAGGAGTCACGAGAAGAACCTAGTGAAAAAGATGACTCTATTCTTGCAGATATTCCAGATCTTCCTCCATTATTAAAATCTGTCGCTTTAAAAAATGAAGTTGCAAAGATAGGTTTTGATTGGGAAACCATCGAAGGAGTGATGGAAAAACTAGATGAAGAAGTACAAGAAGTAAAAGAGGCAATAGCAAAAGATGATAGAGCCAACATGGAAGAAGAAATAGGGGATGTTCTTTTTGTGTTGATGAATGTGGCGGAAAAGTTAAATATTGATGCAGAATATTCACTCATTTCTGCAAATAAGAAATTTGAAAAGCGTTTTAGGTATGTTGAAAAAAGAATGAAAGAAGAAGGTGTTCCTTTAAGTAAAGAAAATCTTGATAAAATGGAAGAATTTTGGCAAGAGATAAAAAGAAAAGAACATGAGCAATAGGTTTTAGTAAGTAAATCTTAAACAAATGCAGAAATCTTAAGGTTGATGTTATAAATAATCTCTTTTTTTGTAGAAAGTGTAGTCGATGCTTTCTAGTATTCCAAAATCTTTTTCACGTGTTGTTAAGTGTTTAGTCTCTTCCTTAGCAGCTCCAAGCGTTTCATATATATAAGTAAAAGATTTAACCATTTCCTTAAAATGTTTTATTACATATTCTTTGTAGCACTTATTGTTTGCAAAAAAAGTCCAAAGACTACTTTGCATGAGTGTTACTTCTCTAGTTGCAAGATTAAGAGTGCGAACATTTAAAGGAGACATGTCACCAAACATATTGATTAATGTTTTTAGCCTTTCTGTACATTTCATTATATAGCGATATATCCAGTCATTTTCTTCTGTAAATAATTCTTCTGCATAGCTTGAATCTAGTAATGAAGAATAGAATAGTTCTACTTTGTCTACTTCTTTAAAGGATTTAGCAGCATCGTATGGAAAACTCATTTTCATTCCTTCTCTGCGATTAATTTCTCTAAAAACTTCTTCCAACCAGATAAAGCCTTCATACCAGCGAAAACCCAAGAAGTTACTTGTGAATACTGTTAAAGAAAGGGGATTTTTTAAAGGAGACACTTTTTCTACTTTGCTTAAAAGTTCACTTTTTGCATTAACAAAAGAGATTGCATCTTTTCGTGCTTGATTTTTTGCTTTTTTATAGTCGTATGGTGTTTTTTCTTTTGTTTTATATCTAAAACCTGTGATTCTTTTTCCTTCATCTATGTCAAAAAGAGGAAGTAGATATTCTCTATCTTGTAAACTGAAGCCTATATCACTAGCATTTGCCAAATATACATTATTTTTCTCATAAGAGTTAGGAGAAAAAATTAGGTCGTTATAGGTGTTTACGTCTGTTGAAAGAAGCCTTAAACCATCTTCTGTAATTGCTGGAGCAAAAATACCTGTTTTTGGTATTTTTTTTGAAAGTAAAAAAGACGTACCACTTACTAAGCTATATTCATAGCCATAGTTTTTTAAGATCTTATCAAGTCCTTTAAAAAAACCTAAAAACTGTGGATAAAAACCATGTAATTTTTTTATATCAAAATAGTCTGCATAAAGAAGGCGACCCATTTGGAGTTGAGCATGGACAACCTCTGGTACTCTCTTATAAATTGGAAGGAATGCAGAAGCAACGGCAGTAGCTAATATTTCAATGTAATTTTCTTTTTGTAGATATGCTAGCCTAGAAATAATGTCTTCTTTGATAAGCAAAAAATATTCTAGAGTCTGTTTTATATCATTTACATTTTGATCTAATATGCTAAGTGATGCTTCATCATTTTCTAGCCTTGCTTCTTCTTTTTTTGCAAATTCTATTTTTTTCTCTAAAAATATTTTATAGCGAGATGTAAATATTTTATTTTTTAACATTTGGCAATATATTGGGGAAATAGAAATTGCTAGCTTAAAGGGAACAGAGTCTTTAATGAGTGCATCACACATTTTGAGGAATGGAATGAGTCTATAAGTGATCATATCAAAAAAACGATTTTCTGCTATTGTGTTTTCATCTAAAGTGGGACTAACAAATAAAGTGTTTTCTTCTAACACAAATACTATTTTTTTCATTGTTGTTTCCTTAAAAAACTGTAATTATTCTGGAAAAGAGTATTCTTCAAATAGTCCTTTATAGTGCTGAAAATGCCATTGTTGTATATATTCTAAACCTGAAAGTTTCATAATTTCACTCATAGAAGAGTTATCAATACAAAGATTGTTTTTTATATTCCTTCTTGGCATATAAATAAAATTAGATTTAGCTAAAATTTTAGTTTTCTTTTTCATTTTGTAGCACAGAGCAACTTGCGTTACCTCTTCGTTGATTGAAGTGTGAATGTATAGGTAACGCTCCTCTTTTTTTACATCTATATCTTCAAAAGCATAGTAATTATCATCTTCTTCACTTTTAAAACTCATCACTCTTAAAAATATAGATACAGATGGTTCTTCTTCTATTAATTCTTCTAACTTATTTGCATTGATATCCCAAAAAGCAAATAACCACATAGGGTCTTTTAAAAGTAATCTTATTTCTGTCATTCCATATGAAGTTGGTAAATCTTCCTTTTCATCATCTAAAGGTAACATTTTTAGAATGTTATATGGAAGGTTTTCAAGTCCACTTTCCAAATCTAATATCTCTTTAATTAGTGAAGATCGAGAAAAGTTTGGAGGCACAAAGAGTTCTAAACTATTTGCTAAGTCTATTAGATCGCTTGTTGCAAGACTTTGTAATTGAGATTTTTTAATTCTTCTTTTTCTCACCTGTTGTTTCCTTATTTTTTTTCTTAAAGAAACTATGTAAAATTAATAAAGCAAAGGCTATTACAACTGCTGCATCTGCTATGTTAAAGGTAGGCCAGCGTTCTAATCCAAAAAGTCCATAGAATTTGACATCGATAAAGTCCACAACCCCTTCTACTCTAAAAAACCTATCGATTAAGTTTCCAATTCCACCACCTAATATGGCACAAATTGCCCACCTTTCAAATTTAGAAAATTCTATCTTAAAGTAAACTGGAATGAATGCCATAACCACTAAAAGAGGTAAAATCTTTAAGAATGCAAGTCTCAAAAAAGGAGAGAGGTTGTTGCCTAAGCTAAAGGCTGCTCCTGTGTTATAAACTAAAATGATTTGCAAAAAGTCCCCAAAAAAAGATGAAAGTATCTTAGAAGGTGGGCTATATGCCACAATTGCTATTTTTGTTATTTGATCAAGCAAAATAACAAAGACCATTAGGGTAAATGGCAACATTACTTCCTTTTTAATTTTCATATAATCTCCTTAAATTATAAACCTGTAGGTACGTCAATAAAACATGTTTCAATGTTTAGGTCAAGCATTGTTTTTCTCATTAAAAGAGAAAGACCAACAGTTTCTGTATTATAATGCCCCCCAGCTATTACATTTATGCCTGCCTCTAAAGCTTTATGGTATGTTTCGTGTTTAATTTCGCCTGTAATATATAGGTCAATTGAAAGTGCAATGGCTTCATCAAGTTCATTAGCCCCACTACCTGAGAGTATTGCCACGGTTTTATTTTTTTCTTTTCCAAATGGGAGTATGTGAGAAGGATTTTCTCCATTAGGAAAAAGAAGTAAGGATAATTCTTCTATTGAAGCTTCTTTTTCTAACTTTCCCATAACACCTAATGCTTTTCCATGATAGAATGCAAAGTTTTCTCTTTCTTCAAGTAAAATCCTATCAGCTATGCCTGCGTTGTTTCCATAAATTGGATGAGCATCGAGTGGGAGGTGATAGGCGTATAAAGCAAGGTTTCCATCAAGCAATGCCTTAATTTTTTTGTAGTGAGAGCCTTTAATCATTTCAGGAACTTTCCAAAAAAGACCATGATGAACCACAAGAGACGAAGCACCTAAAACAATAGCTCTCTTTATTGCCTCAAGTGAGGCATCAACTGCAAAGGTTATTTTTGTGATGTTTTGCCCATTGTTATCTACTTGTAAGCCATTCCTTGAAACATCAATATTAGAAAACTCTTCTATTTTAAGTAGTTGCCTAAAATAAATATCTAAGTCTTTTGTATTCATATTATTATGAGTGGGTATTATATATAATGAATAAAAAATATGCTATAGCAAAAAAAATAGCACAAAAATGCTAAAAATAGAATGTTTTAAATATTAGCTTTCTACAATCTTAATTTCTTCTTCGGTTAAGCCATAAAGCTCGTATACAAGGGCATTTATTTGACTGTCCAAGATGTCTATGCGTTGCTTCAAGAATTTCTTATCTTCTTTAAACTTTGCTTGTTCTAGCTCTTTGTGTGCTTCTAGCATTTGTTTTGATAGTTGAATCAAGGGGTCTTGTTCTTCTAGCGGAATATGTTTAATTGGTAAGTCTTTTAATTGGTATCCTTTTATTTTAGGAAACAATGCTTTATTGTCATAATAAGTAGTCTTCCATAAATGTTTTATCAGCCTTGAATTCAAGATGCACAAAATATAGTTTAGTGAAAAATCAGCAGTTTTAGACCAAAGACTATACAATGTGTTGGAAGCAAGAACTTTCGCTTTGCTTAGTCCAACTATTGGTAGCTTTCCGATTTGCCTAATAACAATTCTTTCTTTATTGTATACATTCCAGTCGCCACCACTTTTGATGTTTTCTTTTTTATAATGAAAGAACTTTTTAGGTGTAGCATACACGTAAGGCAAAACATCTTCTCCATCAATAATGGGCAAGTAAGAGTCATCTTTTCTTTCAAAAGAAATAGATGAGCTTCTATCAAAGGCTTGTAGCCCAAAGTATGTATTAAAGATTGAGCCCAACTTCACAGTATTATTCAAGTTTATTCCTTTTGTTTTATTGATATTAAAAATCAAATCTTTGTCTTTTTCCCAAAGGCTTTGTTGAATACTGTTATAGGGTCTAAAAGTATGATCAATTTCTTTTTCGATTATAACTGAATGCTCTTTGATTTTATCTTTTTTTAATATGATTGTTGCAACATCTACAGAAACTGACTTAAAGACTTCTTCATGTATTACTATTTTTATGATATCACAATTAGACAAAATGTATTGTCTAAGTGGGTTTATATATCTATTTGTAAAATAAGTGTTAGGTGTGATAAAGCCCAACATGCCAGCGTTTTTCACTAAGTTAATTGCCTTTTCAAAGAATAAATGAAATAAGTCTATTTTATAACTCGCAACTTTATACTTGGTGTAATAATCTAACATTGATTTTTCTGTTGTTGAAGGTTGACACAACACATAAGGAGGATTCCCAATGATGCAGTCAAAGCCTCCTTGCTCAAATATAGTCTTGAATTCCGTCTCCCACTCAAAAGCATTCACTCTTTTTTGCTCTTCTATTCCTAATAGTGATAGGTTCTTATCAGCATAATAGTCTTTGCCAATGAGTGAATTACCACACTTTATATTTTGCGTGAGCGATGGTAATATCTTTGTAATATCCGAAGTCTTAAATAGCGAAGCTTGCCCATGTGCACTCAATGCCTTTCCTTCATTTTCAAGTAGCTTTAAGAATAATGAAAGCTTCGTAACCTCCACAGCTTGAATGTCGATATCTACACCATAAATATTGTTTAGCAATATCCGCCTTTTTTCTTCTATGCTAAGCTTATATTCATGGCTTTTGTCATCTTTGTATATTAGCCCTTTTTTTTCTGAACTTGCTCTTCTTTCTTCCTTATAGTAGTAGTCCAAATGCCAATCAAGCAAATACTGATATGCTCCAACTAAAAAGCTCCCACTTCCACAAGCTGGGTCGCATATCTTTAACTTACTCACTTTCTCTGGTGTTGCACTTTCAACCTTTTTACCTATAGTCTCTTTCACAATGTAGTCCACAATATAGCTAGGTGTGTAATAAACTCCTCCAGCTTTTTGCACTTCAGGCTTTTCTATTACCTCAACAGAATGCCCATTCTTTGTTTTGCGTTTGAAGCGAATGATCTTGCCTAAAAATCTTTCATATATATTGCCCAATATTTCTACAGGCAACACACTAAACTCATACTGGCAGATGGGATAATATAGCTCATTGATTATTGTGCATAGGGTTTTATCTTGCACTTTAAGCGAATTGAGAGCCTCATCATTTGTGAAAAGCCCAGCGTTAAAGCGAGTTTCACATGTTGCAAAGAGTGATTTTAGCTTTGAGTATATATTCTCGTTTAGTTCAGCTATCTTTTGTAGTTGTCGGCTCTCCTCAATCTCCTTATCTTCAGCTATTCTCAAAAACAACAGCCTATCTATCAGCTTTTGAACACAACTGGTTAAAGCTGTCTCATTCATTTCTTCGTTGTGGAGTGCTATATCTTCAGCTAAAAGCACTCGCCATCTTTCAATCACGCTTAAGATGTCATCATCAACGCTCGCAGTGCCTCTTTTTTCTTTTGCACTTTCATAATAAGTGTCAAACTTGCCTAAGTCTACAGCATCCCAGCTTATGTGGTTGTATAGTTCTTCAAATTTTTCTTCGTACTCCTCATATGTAAGGTATTCTATTCTAGCTGTAGAGGCTGAGTCTTTGCTAGTAGGTTTAATTCGCGTGTCGTATATTGCTAGTTCTTGAAAATCTGTGAGAATTGCAATAGGCATCTTAGCAGTGTAAGCATAGCGACGCACTTGGAGGGCAGGAGCAGGGTCTGCCTTTAAATTAACACTTGGCTGTTTTGCTTCGATGTATATCTTTCGCACTCCACCAAACATAAGAGTGTAGTCAGGGTGTTTTGTCTTTCCATCAACTACTATCCTATCTTCTGTAATCACTTCTCGCTTGTCTGGTCTTGCACCTTTTTCGTTTTTAACGTCCCATTTTAAGCATTCCAAAAAAGGATCGATAAACTTACTTCGCACTTCGCTTTCAACAAAGTCTTTTGAAAGATAAAAGTCCTCTCCTTCTTTGAATTGCCTTGCTAGCTCGGATATTCGACTGCCTCGCTCTTCCATTGTCATTTCTTTTGATCTTATGGACATGAAAATGCCTCTTATGCAAAAAGTTTAATTAAAATATCTATGATTTTTAATATTTTGAAGTCACAAGCCGAGTGTCTAGGCAAAATTAAGACAATCTTTTAAAACTTTCTTTTTAAGCTTATTGCTACTCAATAAAAGAGCAATAAGCTTAATATATTTTTTTATTTTTCTTCTTTTTCCACCATACCTGACATTTCTGCAACACAATAGGTGCAAACTAAATCTCCTGCCACATTATTCATTGTTTCAAACATATCAAGAATGGGGTTAATACCTAGAGCAAGACCTACAATAATAGCAATTTGAGCTGGATCTAAGTTCATATTTTGCAAGATAATAAATAGCAACATCAAACTACCTCCTGGCACACCTCCTGCTCCTACAGAAACTAGCACTGTGGTAATAACCAAAATAAACAAAGATGTAAAGCTTAATGGAACATTAAAAAGATTCGCTGCCAAAACAGCAAACATAGGCAAATGCACACAAACACCGTCCATGTTTATAGTAGAGCCAAGTGGCAAAGAAAAAGCTGAAAGACTTTCATCAATATGGAGGGATTCTTTTGCAACACTCAAGGAAACAGGTAAAGCAGCAGCAGAACTTCTTGTAACAAAGGCTGTAAGCATTGGGTCTTGCATTTTAAGCATTACAGAAACAGGATTTTTTCTAACTGTTATCAAAATCATAAGAGGATAAACCACAAAAACCATTGCCAAAATTCCTATCACCACACCAAGTGTTAAAGAAACATAAGGCCCTACAAGATGTGTTCCATATTGAGCAAAATTGCAAGATGTCAAAAAGAAAACACCAATTGGAGAATATGCTAAAATCCAATCAACAATCTTAAACACAGCTTCCTTACATGTTTCCACAACCTTTAAGAAAAGAGATGCACCTTCCTTAATTTGTTCATTGCCATTTTCTGAAACTATCTTTAATGCAATTCCAAACCCAATGGCAAAGACTATAATAGCCAAGAAGTTTCCCTGTGCCAAAGATTGAAATGGATTTTGAAACATTCCTAAAAAGACTTGTGCCAAACTATTTCCACCTGCTGGAGAGACAGATTGCACTCCTTGTTGCATACTAGCCCATGCATCTTTTGAAGCCCCAGCTCCTGGGTTAAATTGCACTGCAAGAAAAGAGCCTACAACAGCTGCAAACAAAGAGGTAACAAAATACCAAATAAGCACCTTAACACCTATCTTTCCAAATTCTTTAGTTGGTAAAGATGCAGCTCCTGAAATTAATGAAAGCAAAATTACAGGAATAACTATCATTTTCAACATTGCAACAAGAATATCTCCAAAAGGAGAGGCATAAGTTACATAAAGTGAAACTCCTGCGTCCATTTTCCAAAGTGCAATGCCAACTACTAGACCTACTAGAAAAGCTAGAAAGATCATCCAAATAAGTTTTTTGTTCATAATAAAACTCCTTAAAAGTGATTTTGGATTACATAAACCTAGTATAACATATGTTTTTCAATTTTACAAATTATTTTTTTCTATATAGACAATAAAAAAGGCTTACCCCATTGGAGTAAACCTTAAAAAAGATAAATCTAAGCTATTTCCTTAGCTTTTTGTCTTTTTGCAATGGCTGGCATTATAAGACCTAATACTACCAGCACTATAGGTGTGCAAATGTTAAGCACTGTTTGGAAAACAGAACCTTGAGAATACATTCCTAAAACACAGGCAAAGAGTGTAAATGCAAAGCACCAGCCACCTAAAATCATCCCAAGAGTTTTGTTTTTTGTAAGCATGTAGTCTGCATTAAATTTGTCTATATGTTTTTTTAGTGCCATGTATGCGACAAATACCCATAAATAACGCAATGGCATACAAACAGAATTTAACTTAACAAGCCACCTTACCAATTCATCAACTTCTTTAATTCCAAACATTGGAATAATAATTAAAATAGAAACAATGATTCCTATTAATATTTGACCATTTACATAAGAACCATATTTGTTCTTTTTGAATAAAGCTTTTGGAATAAACTCGTCTGTTGTGCTTTCGAGTAATATTCTTAAAGGAGCGTCAATTGAAATAACCATAATTGAAATTTGACCAGCAAAGTCTACAAGTGCATATAAGATCATAAATAGGTTTCCAACGCCATAATATTCACCTAATTTTGCAAAAGCATAGTATGCTCCATTTGTCATTAAATCTTTTGGAACATTGTTTGTGTCAAACATCAAAGAAAGAGCAAAGGTGCCAAGTATTGCAGTAACACAGACCATAATGACTAAAGAAATCATACCACGTGGAAAGTCTTTTGATGGATTTTTCATTTTATTGACGTAGGGTGATATCTTTTCACATCCACCAACGGCAAAAACTAAAATTGAAAGAGATGTAAAAAATTTTACATCAAAAGTAGGTAAGAAGTTAGAAAGAGTCCAATTTGTTTGAATAACTTTAGCTCCAGTTATATATGGAGCAGTAATTGCCATGAGTATGTATAAAAGACTCATAATGAACATTGAAGATCCTGCAATTGTTGCAATTTTTTTAACAAAGCTTACTCCACGAGTTGAAAGATATAAGATGATTAAGAAAATAACTAATGCTGCAATTGTAAGAAGATACATGTTTGCATTGCTAATTCGCTTATCTTGAAAAATCAACCAACTAAAAGAAATTAAGATTCTTGAAGGTTTTTGTGAAATGTAAGGCATGTGGACAACCCAATATGTCCAGCCTGCATAATAGGCTATTTTCTTTCCAATAGTGCCATCAATCCACGAGCTTACTCCTCCACCTGCGTCTTTAAAGGTAGAACCAAGTTCTCCTACCATAAGCGAATATGGAATAAAATAAATTGCAAAGATTAATATCCATGATATTATAGCTCTTAATCCGCCATATTCAGAATATCCATTGATGATATTCCCCATACTCCAAACAGTGGAGAAAGCCATAAACGCCAAAGTGTACCAAAGAATTTTTTTGGTTTCGCTTTTGTTTTCCATAGTTCTTAAACTCCTCAGAAATCTATTTTGCACAGAAAGTGTAAGCTAGAGCCTACACTAGTAAGCAAAAATAGTCAAATGAGCGATTTACTAAAAAAATTGAGGTTAATATTAAAACCTCTACATGATGGTATAAAAAACAACTTTGCTTATTTTTTATATTGACTTCTTATTGTTTCTATTACGTAGTTTTTTATATCTTTACCATGCAATGAGACAGTTATGCTAGACGTGTCTTCAAGGTCTTCACTATTATAAGTTGCTATGATATTAAAGAAGTTGAAAGCAATTGTTTCTTTGCTCGCAAAGAAATCTCCTTCAGGGAGAGGAATAAAAAGCACTTCTAGTTTATCTATTTTTAACTCTTCTCCTACAAGTTCAGAAAGATTTAATTTTTTGATAGGAGCTATCATGGCATGAGTTAAGTTTAAATCTTCTATCATACGCATGTTTTGATTCCAGAACTTAGATTCTTTTTGGCTTTGGCTATTTAGTTTTTCACGGTTAGAGATTGCGGAAAGCACTCTTCTAAAAGATTCTTTTGTAAAATCTTCGCCATATAAACTTTGCATTTCTTTTTTTCCTGCAAGTTCAAGAAAGTACTCATCGCTCATTTTGTCTTTTGTAGCAACACTTTCCCAATAAAAAAGCATCATCTCTAAAACGTCTTGGTTGACACTAATTTCTTTTAACATATAAAAACACTCCTTAATTATTGATATATTTAAAACTTTTATCACTTTTAAGGATTAAAAAGTCCACGTTCTGGAGCTTTTACACGTGTTAAAGCAACAAAAGCATCTTGGTTCATAGAAACAAAACGAGAGATGTTTGTTTTCTTTGCACTTTCATAAACATCGATATGAAATGCACCTAAGGCATCAAAATATGGGAAAAAGGATACAACATGATTATATTGTCTTAAAGGAGATGACCCTACTTCCCTATTCACAGCTCCAAGATAAAAATGACCTGGTTCTGTTACTGCAAGATAATACAAAAGAGCTTGTAAATATGCAGTTTGATATCCTGCACTACTTAAGCAACCCTCAAAAGACTCATACCTTACTTTTTCTTCTTTAATGGTCATGGTAGGTGCTGAAGCAAATGGCTCAATCTTAACATCTACACCGGAAGTCAAGGGAGGGGAAGGGCGTTTTAATTGCAATGTTAAAGCTGCTGCACTTAAATTACGAATCCAATCAAGTCCTAAAAATATTTCAGTGTTGTCAAATGTTGTATTAAAATGCGATTTATTTTTTTCTGTTTGCGTCATCAAAGATTGAACAAAAATACCCTGACCTGCAATAGGGCGTACCATTCCGTCAATAATCCATTTCAAAAAACCATGAGAGTTTACACCTCCTACCACATTTTCTGCAGTCTCAACTCCTCTAAGCCCATATATTATTTCTTGATTTGTTTGTTTTCTGCCATCTTTTAAATGAATGGGAACTCCCCATTCATCAAAACCTCCATCTTCAAGATAGACCAAAGTGGAAAGACGTTCTGCAATTATATCGGAACAAGCTTCCACCGTGCTTGAAAAGTTAGGAGGATTAAATAAATCCCAGTTAAGGTTATCCTTTGTGAAGGAACGTAGCTGCGATATAGAAAAATAACAAAGAGTATTAAAACTCAATCCTATAGGATAGCGTCTTTTAACAAAAGCGTTGAAAAGACAGATATCAACATATGTCATGTCTTCCCTTGCAGGAGTAAGCCTTAAATAAAGTTCTGGATTTTCTCGCGGGTAGATTTTTAAAGACCTATTTTCTCCTGTATTGTAGTCTTTATAAAGAATCCACGTTCCTTGAGGTACATAATCTACAGTACTAGTAAAATCCGTGTTCAAAGGAGTAACAACAATGGCAACTTCATTTCTTTCTTTTAAAAGAACTGCCATAAACTTAAAGCCTTTTCCATTATCATCATAATAAACAGTAGGTTCTAGCTTTAATAATTCTTCAGGAGAATCTAAAAGCCAAGTTTTCGCAACAGAACGACGAACATTAGAAGAATCGGGAATGCTTTCAAAAGGGACAATTGGAACATTGTTTTCAGTTTCGTTTTCATAGCTCACTTCAAACACTAAGTCTTTTTGTTTTTTTGCTGAAAAAACTGGTAGAACAAAAAGGCAAAAATATGTGAAAAAAATGATTATTTTTAGAAGTTTCATGCAAGCCATATCGGCATAATAACTTTCAATTTTTAGAAAATAATAACTTGTTGTGATAATGGAAGTAGTTAATATTTCTATAAATATAATATCTTGATAAAACGTCTCGAATTATATTAGATTCAAATAGATTTTTCACTGCATTATGGAGGATGTTATGAAGAAAATTCTTGTTATTTCATGTTTTTTATTGGCAATGAGCATTAGTTTTCAAGCTTTTGCACAAAATAAAGCTGGAACTAATAAATTAGGGGGAATAATTGGTATTCCTATTGGTCTTTCGTTTTCACATAATTTTACAACACTCGATCAAATTGATTTAACAGTTGGTCTTTTTCCTGGTTTTGTAGGTCATTATTATGGAAGGTATTTTGGTGGAGACATAGCATTGGGATATTTAAGAACTGTAGCTCAACCAAACATTAATGGTGCTGTATGTCCATTTGAAATTGGTGGAGGTGCTTCTTTTACAGGTGCTCTTCTTTATGGTTTTTCTTCATGGATGACTGTGTATTTTGACATGAGATGGGAAATATTCTTTTCATCGGCTCCTAAATTCAACATGTTTTTAGATTTTTCACCAGGTATTGGTTTTTATCTAGGAAGGAATTCCTATGTGTATTATGCACCAAGGGGTGGAATAGGTCTTAGAGCTGTGCTTTAAATCTATAACTAACTAAAAAGCCTTACCTATTTTTATAATAGGTAAGGCTTTTTTTGTTGGATGTGTGTACTATATTAAGTTTTTTGAATTTTATAAAAATCAAATCTTAAAATTATGAATCTTATCATTTAATGATTTAATGACTTCAGCATGTTTTTGTGTTATGGAATTAATTTCTTGCGTAGCACCATTTATTTGCAAAGAACCATGAGACATTTCATCCATACTTGAGGTTATGTTTTTGCTTAAATCTTCCAGCCTTGAAATAATTTTTGAAATTGCTTCAGCTCTTTCAAGAATATTTTTGGAACCCTCTTTTACAGTATCTGTAACCTCGTTTATATCTCTAGTAGCTTCAAGTATTTCTTTTCCACCAAGAGATTGTTCTTGCATTGCACTTGTAATTACATCTTCTTGGCTTGAGATTTGGTTTGTTAGCTCATAAACTTCATCAAAGATTTTTTCAGCACTTTCTCCAGCTATAATTAAGTTTTCAATGATTTCGATAGACTCTTTTAAGACGTTACCAATTTGTTTTCCTTGCAAGTTAGATTCTTCTGCTAACTTTCTAATCTCGTCTGCTACGACAGCAAAACCTTTTCCCGCCTCTCCTGCATGAGCTGCTTCAATTGCTGCATTCATTGCGAGTAAGTTTGTTTGACTTGCTATGTTTTGTATCACTAAACTTGCATCTAAAATTGAATCCGAGCGTTCTGCAATTTGCCTTGTAACAGCATTTGCTTTATTAGCACCTTCTTTTCCTAGTTTTGTTTTATTATATAAGTTTTTGATTAAAGCATTATTTCGCTCTAAAATATTTGTGATCGAAGTAATATTTGCAACCATTTCTTCTATAGATGAAGAAGAGCGTCCCACACTAGCACTCTGTATTTGAATACTTTCACTTAACTCTTGTGTTGTTTTAATGATATTAGTGGTGCTGGTTGCAACATCATTAATACAACTAGATTGTTTTTCAATTTGTTCTCTTACATTTTCAATATTTCCCGATATCTGATACATAGAACTAGCTGTTTCTCTCATGTTACACGAAAGATTTTGCCCCATTTCATTCATCTTTTTTGATTCAGAAAGAAGACCAGAGACCATGTTGCACATATTATCCATGGTTGTATTGAAATAACTAATCATTTCTCCAATTTCGTCATCTTTATCATAGCTTAGACGATCACTAATATCTCCTCTAGCAATTTTTGAAAAAATAACCTTTATTTTTGAGAATTGTATTGCAATCTTTTTGAACAGAATAAATACTAAGATTAATAAAATAACAAAAAGAGCAAAACCTACAATTACCATGCTTTGAAATATACTATAAAACGAAGTTAATAACTCTTTTTCCTTTATAAAAGTAATGATTTTCCAGTTTAAGCCATTTATGGAAAAAGTATATGTGTGCCACTTTTCGCCATCCATTCTTACAACTAGTTTGTTGTTTGTTGAATTGGCAATTTGTTCTAAAGCTTGAATGTTAGAATCTTTTAATGTTTTAAAATTAGCATCTTGGTGTTTTGGATCTGCTAATATAGTGCCATCGTTTTCGCACAACATAATGTAGCCACTATTCCCAATTCTAATCTTTTTGATGAATTCTGTTAATTCAGAAAGACTTACGTCAACTCCTAAACTTCCAACAAACTCGTTCTTGGAAGATATTAAGGCACGTGCAAAAGTGATAACAAGTTCTCCTCCTATGGCAGTCTTATAAGCATTGGTTATTGCAACATTTTTTTGATCACTATAAGTCTTCTTGTACCATTCCCTAGTACGTGGATCATAGCCTCCTTTCATCTTTTCTCTTGAAGTTGCTTGTCCTCCCCATTTTGTTCCAAGATAAACAACTGTAAACTCTGGATGTGTTTTGTTTGTATTTCGAAATAATTCATTTATTGCTTTTGCATGTCCATCACCTTCAACATCTTTGACAATAATGTCTCCTACATCACCTACATAGCTATGGATCGATTCATCAGCATTTTTTATGTGAGGATTTTCTAAAAGGATTTGTAACAAAACATCATTCTTTTTAACAAATAACTGTAGCATTTGATCAATAGAATTAACTTGTTGTTCAAGAGTCTGTTCAAGCTGATAAATACTTGAATCATACACCTTCATACCTATAATGATACAAATACATGCTACCAAGAAGATAATGATGCTAGAAAGGGTTAAAATAAATTTTGTACGTATAGACAGATTTAATTTTTTAACTCCCATAAGAATATTCTCCTAAAATCTTTTAAGCTTAACGCTGATTAATTGTGAGCATAAACACCTTATTGTTTAGATGAGTAAATCAATCAGCATTCGATTAACGGCGGGCATTATATATTGGAATGTAAAATATTTCAAGAAAAAGAAACCACCCCGTCCAAGCAGTTTGAATATTCACTAGTTATTTTTTGAATAGCTTTAGAATAAAAAAAGAGCCGACTTTTTATGGCCGGCTCACCTTATCAGGTACCAGCACCCCGGTGGGTGGGAGGGAGACCGAAGTGCCGATGATTATTTATCGGTTACCTTAGAAAAAACTTAAATGATTTGTCATATTTATCTAAAAAGATTTTTGTATGTTTTTTCTAAACTTGATATAATTTCTAGTGTGGCATTGATGTAAGAAGAATAGTATTTATTTCTATTCCTTTTTTGCTAGCCATATTTTCTACATCTATTTTTTTCACTCTACCTCTAGGTTTTGCATGTGGAGGAGCGTCACCTATAAGGATAATTTTCTTGATCACTTTCTTATCATTTAATCTCCAACCTTCTCTTAAACCTAAATATAGTCCCTCATATACAGCTTCAGGAATGTCTCCACCACCTGATACTTCTACTTTTTTTAGTATGTTTGAAAAATTTTTAAGATCTTTAGTGAAAACGCAGGCTTCTTTAACTACAAAATCATCATAATAGTCTTTATATAAGATTAGTCCTACACGTAATGATAAAAAATGTTCTTGCATTTTTTCTAGAAAAGAAAGCATATCATCTTTTGCTCGAGCAATGTGTGGTTTCATGCTCTCTGTGCAATCAAGGACAAACACTAAGTCCAATCCATAGTCCTTATCTAACTCTACTCCTATGAGTTTTTTTATCAAGGGGATTACATCTAAAGAAGAGCGAGCATATAAAAGCTGACCTTTAGTTTTTCCTGTTATATCTTTAAATGAAGAAACTGCTTCATGAATATAATTTAACATTATGTCATCAATTTTTAGCACAAACGGGTTATCTCTAAAAGTTCCCTTATAATCACCATAAGGTAATTCAAATGCTCTTATATTGATGAAAGTTCCATCTACCACTTCAAGCTCCCCATTTCTACTCCAGCTATAGCCATAAACTATAATGCGAGGAATCCAAATATGAAAAGCTTTGCCGATTGGTGTATTCTCCTCCACAGTCGAATCTATCAAACTATAAAGACCTTTTGATATGTCTAATATTTCTCCATTTAACATACGTTTTTCGTGTCCATTTATTTCATTAAAATCTGGATCTCTATAGGCATAGTTATGTAGCTTTAATTTTGGATCTTGCGTAGTTTCTGTCAATAAAACAGATTTAATATCTTCTTTTGCCTTTATGTATAAATGAAAGCCCCCATTATTTCCCGGTAACACAAATGTGTCTTCTTTTGAAATGTTTAAGTCTTTTGAAGTGGGTGAGGCCGTAATAATTTCAGGAGATATTTGCGATTCTTTATTTTCTATTGCTTGATTGGACACCTCTTTAGTATTTTCTTCTTCAGAAAAAAGTACTTGTGAATGAAGAATAAAAAGAAAAATAAATAAAGAAAAAAAGATAAAAATTAGCTTTTTATCAAATACTTTGATTTTTACCATTCAAATTGCTCAAGTTTTAGTAGTTCTGTTTGTAAAGTTTGCATGTTTTTAGCACTTTTAATACCGGTTTTTGCAGGTTCAAAGTAAGGATTGAGGCGAAGAATTTCTTCCCATACACTTATTGCTTCTTTGTATTTTTTTTCTTTGTATAAGTGTAAGCCTTCTATGTACATAGCTTCAAGCCTGTCATTTTTTTCTCCTCTTCCTCTGTCGCCTAAAAAGAGTTTTATGCCTACAACTATGTGATTTAGTGCTGTAGTTTGTGAAGTGAGATCTAAAGTATAATTTGCATTTATCTGCACATTAGAAAGATTAACTTCTCCACCAAGTGTAAAACGTGGGTTTCCACCACGAACGCCAAATCCACTTAAAAGATTAAAATATTTTGTTATGTTGAACATAACTCCTAATGAAGCAAAAGGTTTTCCCGAATTTTTGATATCTACTATGTTAATAGGGCAAGAGAGATCTAATGAAAATGTAAATATTTTTACAGGTTGATATGCAAAGCCTACTGAAAAACTTGCAGGAGCTATATCTCCTTTTATAGGGGGGCCTAGATTTTTTATTGCAAGTCCAAAAAATATATTGGGTTCTTTAGAATCAAAGTTTTTATAAAAGTTTCCTCTAAATTGCATGCCAAAATCTAACAAAACTGCAAAAGACATTTGATTTAGGGCATTTTGATTTCTCATTTTTAAGCTAAGCTTTTGTGTTCCAGTAATTTGTCCACTAAAAGGAGGAAAAGAAACAATGCCAAACTTTAGGCTAGAGCCAAGACTTAATCCTCTAAACTTATAGCCATTAAAAAAATTATACGCAACGTTAAAGCTTGTAAATGTTTCTGAATAATAGCCTGATGACACTTTCTCACCATAAGAGTCGTATTCACTGAAAGGAATATAAAAACATCTTAACGAAGCACCATAGCCTAAATTGCCTGATCTCATTGAATAAGAAATTGTATCTAGTTGAGAATCGGCGATCCATGCGTTATGAAAAAAAGCGAGTTCTGTTTGCCTTAAAGTTGCACTTCCTGCAGGATTTATTTCAAAGAAAGTTATATCGTTAGCTAATGCTGTGAAAGCCCCGTTTAAGGCTGCCATTCTTCCGCCTGAATGTATTAAAAGAGAACGAAACCCCATCTCTCCTTCATGTAAATTTGTAAAGACATTAAAAGCCTTGGTAATAGAAGAATAGCCAGAAGAAAAAGCTGGAAGAGAAATAGAAAAAAATATAATAAAAAAAAGCTTTGATAAAACTTTCATATTTAATTACTTTGATTTTAGTAGATGTATCCTTATTTTTCTATACTAATATCTTAAGGATATTTATTAAAAACAACCTTTATAACATATCGGTTAAAATTATGTATAAATTCAAGAGAATTAAGAATGCTCATTGAGTTTTTTAAGAAATAGTGAAGAAATTATTTATTAAACATTTGCATTGTAGGTATTAGTTATTTAATATACTAAGTTTAATTTTTAGCTATAACCTATATTTAAGTAGTAATTCTAATATTTATTCAATATTTTTTCTAATTCTTCTTTTGTAAATGGTTTTGAAAGAATATCATTCATTCCAAAAGAAATGGCTACCTCTTTTTCATTTTCTTGTGAACCTGCAGTGCATGCAATAATCGGAGTTTTAACACCATTTTTGCGAAGTGCTTTTGTGGCTTCATACCCATCAAGAATAGGCATTTGTACATCCATAAAGATAAGATCAAAATTTGCTTTTCCTTTTTTTATCGCTTCTTGACCATCTTCTGCTGTTTCTACATTATATCCTTTCTTTTCTAGTATGAGTTTTAGAAGTTGCTTGTTTACAGGATGATCGTCTACTACTAAGATATTTTTTGTCTTTTCAAGAGTAGTTGCTTCCTTAATAGGAGAAGCTTCATGTGTTAATACATCGTCCTTTGAAGTATCTTTTGCCTCATATTTTATTGTTTCAAGCTCAACAATTTCTTCAATATTTATATTTTTGTTAACTTTTTTTCTATATATGTCATTTAACAGATTGAAAATTACCCTACGTTTTATAGGTTTATACACATAACCTGAAAACCATTTAAGTAGCTTCATTTTTGCATCAGTTGTAAGTGTTCCTTCAGGAATCATAAGGTAAAGGCTTGTATTAGAGACCTCAGATAGGTCTTCAATTTCTGCAGCAAATCTCCATCCATCCATTTTAGGCATAATCATATCAATAAAGGCAATATCAAAAGATATTCCATTTTTGTACGAAGTTTTGATTATCTGCAAAGCTTCATCTCCACTTTCAGCTAAGGTGATTTTTCTAAAGCCAAACCTCATCAACATTGCTTTAAGGACTTTTAAAGAATCAGGATTATCATCAACAAGCAAAAACTCAGTGTCTATATTGAGTAGCATGTTTTCGTACGAAGAAGGAATTTTAGCTTGTACTATTGGTATTTTAAAATAGAAAATAGAACCTTTAGGGCAATTATCTTTAATTCCTATTTTCCCTTTCATTGTTTCAACAATATTTTTACAAATTGCAAGTCCCAAACCTGTGCCACCATATTTTCTTGCAGTGCTTGCTTCAGCTTGATAAAAATAACCAAAAAGTTTGTCTTTTTTTTCTGAGGCAATTCCAATACCTGTATCCTTTATTTCAAAAAGTATTGCAGGTTTATTTGTGTTTGAAACATTATCTTCTGCCTGAAATGCTGAAAGAGAAACAATGCAAGAAATAGAACCTTCATTGGTAAATTTCACAGCATTTTTCACTAAGTTTAATATTACTTGCCTAAGTCTATTCGCATCTCCAATAATAAATTCAGGCAATGTTGTGTCAACATTAACAATTACTTCTAATCCTTTTTTGTGTGCCTCCATAGAAATTAAATCAATGGTGTTTTCAACTACATCTATTAAATTAAATGGTGTAGCCTCAAATACCATCTTTCCTAATTCTAATTTTGAAAAATCTAAAATATCATTGACTAAAGCTAAAATTGCACAAGCTCCAAAACGAATCTGCCTTGTATACTCTGTTTGTTCTGCATCAAGCTTAGTTTCTTCAAGAAGATCCATCACAGTTAATATTGTCTGAATGGGTGTTCTGATTTCATGGCTTGTATTTGCAATGAATAAATTAGAATCAGCATCTTTTTTCTTTAGGTTTAATATTTTTTCTCTTATGCTTTTTTTTCTCTTTTCTACGTTTATGAGGACTAAAACATTTCCGTCTTCTATTGCAGAAATGAGTAACTCTAAGCTTTCATCAAAAGTGTCTTGAGGTATTTTGATTGAAACTGATTTTTGCGGAAACGTTTTTAATTTATTCTCTATTGTTTCAAAGTCTGTTTTTTTAAGCTTTGTTTTTAAATATGATACAAAGCTAATTTTTTCTTTTTCGTCTGAAAGAAAAATTAGCCTTGTAGTATCAAGTTTTGGAAGAAAAGAAGGAAAATAAGAAGATGCACCTTCCGTGTAACAAAGTGGCTTCAATTCATGGTCAAGTATAATGAAATCTAACAAAGAAGATAAAAGAGCGTTGCCCAAACGCCACGAAGCACCGTAGCTAGAGAAGCCCACCTAAAATCTCCATCGTTTTAGCAATGATTAAGTCAGACTTAATAGGTTTAACAAGATATTGTTTAGCTCCTCTTTCAAAAGCCTTAACAACATTGTCTCTTCCGCTTACAGAAGATAAAATGACCACAGGAATTGGACAGTCCATAAGACGCAATCTCTCAAGACATTTAAGACCTGTCATGCCAGGTAATACCACGTCCAAAAAAATTAAATCAAACTTTTCATTCTTAAAGCCTTTAAGGAATGTTTCTGCATCTCCATAAGTTGTTACATTGGCTTTAACTGTTTTAAAGATACTAGTCATTGTATCTCTTACGACAACATCATCATCAACCACTGCAATTTTTGCATTTTCAAGTTTGTCAAAGTTTAACTTTGTTGAAATCGAAGAAGATTTTTGCTGCTTATCAGGCTCATCCAAAGAAATTATATCAATTCCACTAATCTTTGTGGAAGAAAGAGTATCTAACAACTCTTGTAGTGTAGGAGCACTTTCAATGCCTTTATATTTTGGATGATTATCTAAAAAATCTTTTACAAAATCGCTAGCAGTCAAAACCTTTATTCCGTCTTTTGAAGAGTTAGGAATTGATAGAATGTTATCAATCAAATACTCAAGGTTTGCTGTATCCAGAAAGGATATTGTTATGTTGCTCATTATTATCAGAGCCTTAACAGCTTCAAGTTTATAAAGCTCTATCAACTCTTGCATTCTATATTTTGCAAGTTCAATTCTATCCCGATTAAGACCATATGCAATTTCTACAAATATAATGCCTTCGTTTACACTACACTCAACTAACGATTGGGTAATGTCGAAAGTAAATTGAACTTTGATAAGTCCACCGATTTTTTGAAGAAGTTCATCGGCTCTTACAGGCTTCATTACGATATTTTTAACACCATAACTTGCAAAAAGTCCAGCGTCATTTTTTTGTAAAGCATCTGCCACGACTACTGAAGGAATAGACCTAACATTAGCATTCGCCCACTTTTGCTCAAACATAGAAAGAATTCCATCCCTATCAAGTGAATAATCCACTATAATGCAGTCAGGTTTAACTCTTTCCATATAAGAGAGAACTTGCTCTGTACCACTGGCTTTTTGAACCATGATACCCATGTCATGCATCTTCTTTGAGATGTATTCTGACAATACAAAATCCATATCAACTAATAAAACTCGTTTCATATAGTACCACCATTATATACCATGTAGAAGTAGTATGTCTACAATCATAGAAAATTTCTTAAAATACTTTATTAACTTTTAGAAATATATCGCAAAAAAAATGCTTTGTCATAAATTTTTGCTAAAATAGTGATTAATCCATAAAAATATGTTAGCATAAATTTAATATGGAAGGTTTTTTTAATTTTTATTTGAATTTCTATAATTTCTTTTTGAGATGTTTTCAGTTGCTTCAATTTTTTGTATTAAATAATATCATCATCGTACATTAGCTAATGTTAGGATAGTACATTAGCTAATGTTATAATTGTACCTTAGCTAAGATTCTGACATTGATAAAAACAAGTAAAAAAGGCGTAAAAGCCAACTTCTTGATAGGTGGAAAGGCAAAAATTGCATCAAAATACCCAACTTTTGCAACCATATTTAATACTACAATTTGTACTATCACATTATCACTCATCTAAGATCTTGTCAAGCACCTAATTCAAAAATGTTGTGATTTTTGATACCAGTTCCATTTTATTTTTTCTTTGTTTCTCTGTTTCATGGTTTGCGTATCTACTTACCATTTTTTCTGTTTTATGACCTGTTATAGACATAATCTCTCTTGTAGAACTATTCTCATCTGAGAGTATTAATACTGCAAGATGCCTATAACTATGAAATGTAAGTGATGGTCGTTGAAAACCTAGTTCTTTAATTACACGTCTAAATTCTCTTGTTACCTTAGTATATGAAACAGGTCTATCTTTCATTGTGGAGTGGAAAAATAAAAATGGGTTATCCATTTTATCTTTGTACGGATTTTCTTTAATCAGTTTGTGTAACAATTGTAATAGAGTCGGTGATATAGTTACAGTTTTATTTTCTTTAGTTTTAGTACTACCTATTTTGTGGGTTCTTGGATTATACGATTTATTTATTGTTATCCAACACTCATTTTTATTTATAATTTTTATGTCATTTATTGTAAGAGCTAATATTTCGCC
Organism: Treponema sp.; assembly: GCA_052169955.1. Taxonomy (GTDB): domain Bacteria; phylum Spirochaetota; class Spirochaetia; order Treponematales; family Treponemataceae; genus Treponema_B. The sequence continues at coordinate 219,570 of JBQNBL010000001.1, read as the reverse complement.
AACTCTGGATGCTGTTTCTAAAGCAATCCTATTAACACAGTAATGTTTTAAATTCTTAAAATTATCTATCAAAGAAAATAACTTATGTGTTTCTTCTCTAGTAAGAATTGCTTTTTTCTTCTCTTTTTCTTTATATTTGCGTATATCTGTAGTTATAATTTCTGGAATTAAATGTTTTTCTTCTGCATAACGCAAGGGTTGAGTGATCATTCTAGCTAATGTTGGCATATAATTTTCTGATACATTACATTTTGATAAAAGATGAAAGAAAAAATTATTTATTAATTTAGATGTTGTGTCTTTTAGAAGAATATTTTTGTCTATGTGAACAATATGCTTTCTCACAGCTTGTAAGGTATGCAAAAATCTATCCTTTTGGGGTAATTCTGAACTAAGAGTTCCCATATTTATTAGATCTACTATGTATGGTGAGTTATCGTAATCACAGAATTTTAATATAAAATCTACAAGTTTTATATCATTATTTTTTTGCTTATTTTCTTTTATTAATTTAGAGATATCAATATTAATGTTGAGCATAGAAAAAATAGGAGCTAGAAATCCCTTTAAATCTGATGCTATTTCATATCTATATGCACCTATTAGTGTCCAAAGGATAGTAGAAATATCTTCAAGTATAAATTCTTTTGAGTCAGTCATAGTCATAATATTTTTTACAATATCGACTGTGGATATAGGTTTTGGTTTTCCTCTTTCGTATGGTTTAGGAAAAGCATTATTGTTCGCCCAACTATCCATAATTTTTTTAGCTTCTTCACGATCTTTAGTTCCTGTAGAAATAGAATATAATTTTTTACCTGTAATTTTTGATAATTGACAGCAATAATAAACACCTGTTTTTTTATGATAAAAATAATATTTAGCATTTTTTTGTCTCATAGTAATACTCCTTGAATAAGTAGAAGGAAAATAATGGCAAAATACTCGATTATATAAATAATTGAAGTTATAGAGGAAATAGATATTTTTTTTGTTAAAAATACAGGTTAGAAAAGTAAACAATCTGATTGTCGGATTATTAAACGTATGTATTAGAAAAGTAAGTAATTTTTTGTCTTATTGAAAAAAATAATAATATAATATAGAGTGTTGTATGTATATTTGAAATAACTGGCTGTCTGTCATTATGAAGTCTTTAAGTAGATGTAATGGAATAACAGATAGGTAGAAAACGGCGTTTTTAGAAGAAGGCTGTAATACTGTTTGGAAATATAGGGACTTTATACCCTACTCAAATAGTATTACAGCCTTTTTTGTTCTTAGGGAGGAAAAACAAATGGATTTATCTGGAATTCCATTTATAGGGTGGATTGTAATTTTGGTTGTTGCATTTTTAATTTTTATACTTCTTATGATAAAGGGAGTAAAATTGGCATTTGGTGATAATAGTTTGTCTATAGGTGGTAAATTAGACAAAAAAATAGATGGAGTTAAGAAAGAACTAATAGATAAAGCTAATAATACACTACATGATGAACAACTTAGAATTATACTTTACAGAAAAAGTATAACAATCGATGAACATTTAAATGCAGATTTAAGAAAAATTGTAAGAAGATTAGATGGAAAAATTTGTACACTACTTGAACCATTCTCTAATTCTTTTTTTCTTTCAATGGGTATTAGTGAAATAATAAAGGGAGAACTCAATGAGAGAATAGATTATAACAATATAAGAGAAAAACTATCAGGACGTGAACGTAAAGAATATTTGGAAGATATTTTATCAGATATTAAAGATAAATATTCTACATTTTTACTTCATTTGTTAAAACAAAGTCGGGATATAAATGAGTATCCAGATTGGGAAACTATTGAAAAATCAATACGAGATTTAATAAATAATTGGGAAGAAGAAGTGATAAGTCTACTAAGTCATCATATAGGTGAGAAGATTAAAATATATGGTGAGAAGATTAAAATATATATTGATGCAAAAGATGATTTTAAAACAGTTGAATATGTAGAAAATAGTATTACATATCCAATAGAAAAGAATAAAAAATATTTAAAAGAATTAGGAGGTAATGTATGCAGTTACTAAAACAAACAGATAAAAACTTACTACCTATTATTCAATCTATAGGTTGTTTTTTTAGAAGTAGTCAGGCAATAGCTGAAATTGAAAGTAATAAAACTCTTACATTATTTCAAATAAACGAAATGTGGAATTGGGCAAAAAAGGCTGGCTACATAGATGAAAGAAATTTCATGAGAGCATCAGCTCCTATATCAAATCATACAATGAAGCTTTTAGATTGCAACAAAAAGTTCTATGAAATAGGTACTTTCTCAAACGGTAAAACTGAATACTATAAAAGTATCCCCCTAGCATGAGAAAAATTGATTATTGCATACAAAAAATAAAAACAAAGTATAGGGAGGGTACACATTTTAGAGTTGTTGATTCCAAAGGTAATGTTATATTTGACCCTGATCCAAGAGTAGAACCTACAGGTGTTTTTTATTCAATACTTTATTGTGTAGTAGATATATAAAAATGAGTTTGAATGAGAATGTAAAACTTTTGCAAGGCGATTGTTTGGAATTACTAAACTTCTTTATGGGTTCAGGCTTGATGCGTGTGGCTTGCTTTGATATTAGACACTAATATATGTTTTATTGATATAGAGCTAGATGCTAACTATTTTAAAGTTACAAGTAAGAGAAAAATAAAGAAGAATTATTTACTAAAAGTGAGATAGGAGTGATTTAATGAATGAAAAAAATAATTTTATTTTTAATATTATACTTATTGGTTTGTTTTTATTTACTGCCTCATCTTGTTGCACAGGAAGAGGTCTATACTATAACACTGAAAGAACTGGAGAGATTAGAAATAATATCGGAGAATTGGAAAACACAGAAACTGAGATTATTGAAAGAAACAAAGATATTAATTGGCAAATTAGAGGAAGCTTTGAAAACATCAGAAGACTTGAAGAATTTATTGAAGCAGGAGATGGAGATATCGAAGAATTTAAGAAAATTCTTCGACGAATACGAGAACGAAGTTCAGAATGAAATAAATAATCTAACTTTTAATATACATAAAAAAGAATTATTAATTGAAAAACAAAAAAGACGAATTCTTTTGTTAGTAGGTTTTTCTATATTTATAGTATTAATAAGTGTTAGTTTTTTTTTCTTAAAAGCAAAACTAAAAATATTTTAGATAAAGGTAAAACAATAATGAAAGAAAAAGATAGAAAAGAAAGGTTTGAAATAATAAAAGCGAAAATAATTGAGCATTTAGAAAAACTAGAAGAAGAAGAAAATAAAACCTTAAAAAAGGCTTTTATATTTGCGTTGTTAGGTAAAGGTGGGAAAGGTTTACCTGTAGGTACTATAAGAGAATGGAAAGGAAAGAAGTTTATTAAAATAGCACCGGGTAAATAGAGATCGAAATATGATAGCCATACAAAAGGAGCTAAGTTAGCTATATCATCACTGAAGAAAAGGATTATAGCCTGTAAAGATGAACACGAAATGATGCAACTAATACTTGAAAGTAGAGATAGATTTTCTGACAGTGATGGTAATCCTCTTCCATTCGTACAAGAACTTTATGAGTTTACAAAAGAAAATCAAAATAAAATAGAAAATAAGCAAGATAAAAATACAAAAGAAAAGAAACAGAATAAAAAAATTGATAGTGTTAAAAATGCAAAAGAAGATGGATATCCTGAAAAAGATTATCCTGAATATAAAGGTAAAGGGCAGGAGGCAGTAGACTTTATAGTCAAAAATAAAGGCGGGCAAGTTCGAGGAGCATTTCATAGAGAAGAGATAGGTGATATAGATGTAGTATGGGGTGAGGTTACAGATAAAGAAAAGCATACAGGTTACGGATTAGCTCATATTATTGATAAACACGGAATGGAAGCTATTAATAATATTGAGGACGTTGTAAAAGAGGGTAAAGTTATAAAAGATGAAAAAAATAGGCTATCTATACAGAAAGACGACTACAACTTAGGTCTTGCTGAAACATGGCATGGGAAAACAAAGATATGGATCATTACTAATTATGAAAAGAAAGAGGATAGTGCTAAGTCGGTCTACCCTAGCACTAATGATACAGAAGGGATTCAATCTGAAACCTCTAACGAGAGTGTAGCACAAACTCAAGAAAAATCAAGCACTAGTCTTAGAGAAAAAGAAAAGAAAGCTTTAGAATATGGATTTGATTTATCTAACTACTATCCACCATTTTCTAATGAATTTCAAGAATCTTATTTAGATAATGATTTATATTTATGTGATAGAGTTTCAGAAGCTGTCAAGGATTATGGATTAAAAAAAGAAGAAATTAGGGCTTTTACTATGGATATTCATGTCAATGACGGTTATAGGGATATTACACCTAACAATGAAAACAAATAGGAATTTTATAATATTGTTATTCCTAGTTTAGGAGGTAGTGATGCAGAACAATGTTTATCAAGATTAGGTTTTGAAAAAACAAGAGAAGTATTTAATAAAATACTTATAGAGTATAAAAATATACTAGATGAGAAAAACAAAAAACTAAAACCATTATCAAATGTATTAGAAACTGGAAAATCTTCAACTGTAAAGCATAAAGAACTGGGAGAAATTATAATTGACGCAGGAAGTACAGGTAAAAGCGGTTATGGATTAAAACACATAATAGAACAAAGATATAAGAAAGATGGCAAAAATGAAGATGAAATAACAGCATTGCTTTGTTTAATACAAGACACACTAAAAGATGGAAAATCAAAATTACAAAGCTCTTTTATCAATTCTGATAATTCTGAAACAAAGCATTATGAAATAGAAAAAGATGGGATACTAGCATACGTGAGTAGCAGAAGATTTGGAAAAGATGAAAAATTCTTGTTGACTGGTTTTGATAGTAAAGATAAAAACAAAGAGGCAACAGATGCTATAAAGGCGGTGATCGCACAATACGACTACACACTTGAATACTCCTTTATCCATAATCAAGTAGGAGCTATTATCGCCTCTCTGAACAAGAATATAGCAGACAGTGAAGAAAAAAGCAAGATGAAAAAAGCTATTATACATCATTATGAACCTAGTCAATCGTGGAAGAAAGCAATGGCAAAATTAAAGGCAGTTTATAATTTATGAATGTATAATAGGATGAAATATTAGCTTATTGTGATTAAGAAGTGATTACAAGGTATTTAAGGATTAAATTATGGGACAAGGGTTAGGCAAAAACTCACCAATTACACTATCTTTAGGCAAAGAAAGCTATGAGGCAATGATAGAGCGTCATGGGCAGTATGTAAGGTGGCGTGTTGCTAAAAAATGTCCTTGTACGTCTCAAGGAAACCAACCTGATATTCATTGTAAAAAATGTGGTGGCAGTGGTGATATTTATGATTATCAAACTTCTTTTATTAGTAGTTTTAGAGCTTCAGTTGTAAATGGTATTATAGAGTTACCTGATGATAATAGGGATTGTGAAGTAAAAAAAATCTACAACTACAAAGGTTTTGAATATCCATTTGAAAAAAGCGATAAATACATAAAAATAGATGATAAAAATATGCCATTAACTCAAGGTGAGAATGTAGACATCGTCTTTATATCTTCTTTAGTTAATAGAATAGATAAAATAAAGGCTAATAGAATATGCAAAGGGTTTTATTGTTTTAACGATTTACAAGAAGATGCTTCAAATATTGAAGGCGTATATTATAAAATTAAATATGATATGGTAAGTATTAAAGAGCTTAATACTTTAGATAGCATTACAATAAAAATAAAAAACTATTACAGAAATTGTATAGAAATAGAAGAATAAGAAGAGGATTATTCAGAATTAATAGCCAATAAAGTTGAATATATTAAACCGTTAAAGTTTGTTGTTTTATCTCAAAACTTTAACAAGGAAACGCTTTATCTAGTACAGAAACATAATGGAGAAGCCGTTTGTACGTTCCCCTATATGTATGATGTATCAGAAAATGATATCATAACAGTTCTAACTGGGCATACGACAAATAAAATAGTAATGAAAAAAGTTTTAGGTGATGATGTTATTCCAGAATATTTTGTTGAAAATATTGTAAGCCTTGAAACTAAAGACAAAAGCTACAATGAGGGAAAAGATTTTATTATTGTAGGTACTAATAAGATTCATTGGATAGTAGATGAAAAACCAAAACAACAAGAAAATATGAGTATAACATTTAGATATAATCCTACTTATAGAGTATCACAGAGTATAGCGAATCTAAGAACTAGTGAAAATCAAAGATTACCTAAAAAAGTAATATTAAAGCAATTATCAACGTTTCAAGAGTCAAGAGGAGTTAGTATAAATGGTTAAAATAGAAATTACTGTAGATAATCCAATCTTGAATGATTTAGTGTATTTAGCAAAAAAGATAGGTGGTAATGCTGGACTTCCTGCAACAGATACTGCTTTTAAAAATCAAGCAAACAAGATAGCTGATGCTTGGAGAGCTTATGCTGTAAAAGAAGAAAGCATAGCAGGTGTGCCTGATATGAAACATGCCTCAAACAATTATATGAAAAGTGTTAAACTAAAGAAAGAAAACACTTTTTCATATACTATTTCAAATGACTCACCTGCAGCTCCTCTTTTAGAATATGGTACTACTGGATATGATATGAAAAAAACACATCCTTATGGTAAAAAAAGTCGTGTAAGTAAAGATGGAATACCTTATTTAATAGTTCCATTTAGGTGGGGAACTGTGGGGACGGTTACTAGTTTTAGTAATACAATGACAGAAAGTATTGAAGACATTGCAAAAAGATTAAAAAAATCCAAAGTACTGGAAGAAACAAAGTTTGAGGATAATTTTGCAGGTGAATCAATAGAAAGATATACATATGACTGGGGGAGCAGTATTTCAATTGATGATGTTTCACAAGGGGATATAGAAAATATAAATGCTATCGGGATGTCAAGAATTGCGAATAAAACAGGAGGTTCGACTTATTTTACATTTAGAGTTATATCGGCACGTTCTCCTAAAAACAGTTGGATTAATAAAGGAATACCTGCTAGACATGTTACAGAAGGGTTAAAGAATAAGTATATGAAAGATGTCGAAGAAGAAATTAAAAAAGCAATGGAAATTGATATAACGTAAATTTGTGTATTGAATTTTATTAAAATTGTCTATTAATATATAGTGAAGTAGTGATTTTTAATCATTTGTTTTTTTTTGCTTGCTTAGTTGTATTTATGTCGATACTATTGATGTAGAATTAAGGAAAATATTTTACTATCAGGATATAAAATAAGTATATTATGCCGTGCTATAATATTCAAGATTTTATTTATGACTGTTCTCAAAATGTAGCTTCTATTGTCATATTAAAGAATGCTTTAGATGATGCATGTACCTTTTTTGATTTATGCAGTAATTCTGAATTACTTACATTTATAGGGAATAATGGTATGGAAAATTTAAAATTCATAAACACAAAAGACTGGGATAATAACCCAAACAAAATAAATAACCCAATAAAAATTGATGCTTATGAGTTTTGCACCATTGGGAAAAATGGGTATGTAGCATTTATGAAAAATGAAGAAACTAAAAAATGGATAATAAAGTCGTTTCATGACTCTTATTCAATCAGTTTAAAAGACACCTTTTATAATCCTTTTAATATATTAGGAGGCAAGAAACATGAATAATAAATGTTGTCCTGTGTGTGGTGGACAAATACAAAAAAGCACTATAAAAAAAATAATTGGTAATAAGGAAGTAAATTTAATAAATTATGTTTGTTTAGAATGTAAAGAAGAGGGAGATTTTTTTAACGAAAATAGTAATAAGATTGATTTGGCTTTAAAAAATAACCAAGAACTAGAAATTATTAAAATTATAAAAACTTTTGAGAAGGAACGTAAAAATATTGCTGGTATTGAAAGAGCTTTACACATACCTCAAGAAACCTTTTCTAAATGGAGAGATGGGATATCAAAGCCGGAGTTCACTTCTTTCGCTTTATTAAAATTGATACAAGTATTTCCATTTTTGCTTAATATAGCTGATGTACACTATGATTTAGAAAAATCAAACCAAATTATTATTGATTATGTATGTAAATTGTTAAAGCATTCAGAAATTGATAAGTTGGATATTGTCTATAGTTCTGAAGAAGAGAAAGGATTAGCTACGCTATTTTTTCATAGCAATAAACAAAAAACAAATATAAGTGAAAATAATTATGCAAGACAACTTGACAATTAAAGATATCTTACTCATGGAATCTACATTTGTACTAAAAAACTATCCTGAAGAAGAATTATATATAAATGAAACTGTAATTAGTAATGTTATTTTTGCTGAAGATAATGATATTACGGTTATTCAACATGTCAGTTTTGTGATAAAAGAAATAAAATCGGAACGTATTATTGCTACTTTATTGTTAAAATATGGTTTTAATATTATAAAGGTCAATGAGATTACTAAGGAAGAAATTGAAAAATCTATGTTTAAAAAAATGCAACAATTTTATATCAACAAAGCAAATGAATTCTTTAATAGTGCAAAACTACCGTTGGCGACAGAATATGACATAAGTGTAAAGTTAAAGAGTATATAAACTAGCATAAATTATTTCTTATTTAACTAATTAGTCGAAATAAATAATCTCTCCAGCTTTATTGTATATTTCAATTCTTTTTTCTACATTATTGAAAAAAGTAATAATATAATATAGAGTAGTGGCTATATATTTGAAATGATTGGCTGTCTGCCATCATGTAGTCTTTAGGTAGACGTGATGGAGTAATGGATAGGTATAGAACGGCGTTTTTAGAAGAAGGCTGTAATACTATTTAGAAATATAGGGATTTTGTACCCTAATAAATAGTATTACAGCCTTTTTTTGTTTTTAAAACCAATTATTGTTTGAGGTAGTTATGTCTGAAGTAAAACAATCAGAAAAAGATAGAAAGACAAGATTTGAAATTATAAAGGCTAAAGTAATTGAATATTTAGAAAAGTTAGAAGAAGAGGATAATAAAACTCTAAAAAAGGCTTTTATATTTGCGTTGTTAGGTAAAGGTGGGAAAGGTTTACCTGTAGGTACTATAAGAGAATGGAAAGGAAAGAAGTTTATTAAAATAGCACCGGGTAAATAGAGATCGAAATATGATAGCCATACAAAAGGAGCTAAGTTAGCTATATCATCACTGAAGAAAAGGATTATAGCCTGTAAAGATGAACACGAAATGATGCAACTAATACTTGAAAGTAGAGATAGATTTTCTGACAGTGATGGTAATCCTCTTCCATTCGTACAAGAACTTTATGAGTTTACAAAAGAAAATCAAAATAAAATAGAAAATAAGCAAGATAAAAATACAAAAGAAAAGAAACAGAATAAAAAAATTGATAGTGTTAAAAATGCAAAAGAAGATGGATATCCTGAAAAAGATTATCCTGAATATAAAGGTAAAGGGCAGGAGGCAGTAGACTTTATAGTCAAAAATAAAGGCGGGCAAGTTCGAGGAGCATTTCATAGAGAAGAGATAGGTGATATAGATGTAGTATGGGGTGAGGTTACAGATAAAGAAAAGCATACAGGTTACGGATTAGCTCATATTATTGATAAACACGGAATGGACGCAGTGACTAAAATTGGGGAAGCAGTGAAGAATGGAAAGGTTATTCACCCAGATAATAACCCTGATCATATTGCTATTGAAAATAATAACTTCCATGTAGGATTACGTCAACAATGGGGTGGTAATAAAAAAATATGGATCATCACAGGATTTGAAAAAGACAAGAGTACCGCCAAGATGTTCGATGTTGGCGGTCATAACCCAAAAACGACTCTTTCTGGAACTCTTGAAGAAGGAGGAAATGCCAAGACCACACGCTCTAACAAAAATCACACAGAGGAGACTCTCTCTGAAACCTCTTCCCCCACTATATCACAAACGGGGGAAAAGTCAAGTAATGGACTGGATGCAATAAGAGCAAAATATAATGCAAGTAAGTAAATAGAAGGTGATGAGGATGAAATATACATAGGAGATGAGACAATAAAAGGTAAGTGGAAACTTGTAGAAGCAGAAGCACCTAGTGCAAGCCATGACGAAATGACATTCCAAAAGACAGATGGTTTTCCTAGTAATGAAGATGGAACTACAATAAATGATAGAGATTACGAACATGATAAGACGGCACAGATGACAGTTATAAGCGTTGCAGGTAAATACGACGGTAGGGCTTTATCATTTGATTCACCTGTAGTAGTAACAAAAGATGGTGTGGTTGTTTCTGGAAACAATAGGACAATGAGTAGTAAACTTGCAAGCAAGAAAGGAACTGATACGGCATATATAGAAGCATTAAAGAAAAGATCTAGTAAGTTTGGATTTAGTATTAAAGATGTTGAGAGTTTTAAGCATCCTAGAGTAGTTTTTGAAACAGAAAACAAAGGCGATTATTCAACAAAAGAGTTTTCAAAATTCAATGAAACACAGACAAAGGCAATGAATCCTATTGAAGAAGCAGTAAAAGTATCAAAGATTATGAAAATAGATACAGTAAAAGAAATATCAACTACTATTTCTGATTTTGAAACAATGGGCGAATTATATGCAGACAAAAAAGCAGTGTTAAATATTTTTGATACATTACAAAAAGATGGTGTAATAAACGAATTTAATCGTGGACAGTATGAAATGGAAGGTGGTGTAATAACAGGAGCTGGTAAAGAGTTTTTGGAAACAGTGTTAATAGGATCTGTAATAAACGAGCAAAATATAAGAGGATTAAATCGTGAAGGTTGTAAGAGTATAAGACAAAAACTAGTAAGAGCTATAGCACCATTAGTAAATAATAAAAGTATGGGCGGTTATGCAATAACAGATGAATTAAATGATGCTATAAACATAATGATGGAAGTTAATACATCAGATGGTAAAATATCAAATGTAGAAGAATGGTCAAAACAAGGAAATATGTTTGATGATAAAGATCATTCTGTTGCGGTAGCCCTTGCCAAACGCCTTGAAGGGACTCAAAAAGATTTTAGTAACTTTATGCAAGAAATGAATGCAAGTTTAGCCCCTGCAAGCGAAGGGCAGGTAGATATATTTTTTGGAGCAGTTGAAAATAAAGATGATATTTTGAAAAGAATGTTAAAATTACAAAAATCTTTATTACGTGTCATAAAAAAATTAAAAAGTATAAACATAAATTAAAATTGGTGTTTATTGGAGTATTTTATGAAAGACTATGATGTTTATTTTGATTGTATTTTTGTAGGTAAACAAGAACCCAGCCAGTATAAATACAGACTAAAGGCTAATAATAAAGAGGATGCTATTGAATGTTTTGAAAATATTATTAGAAATTCTTTTGGATTATTAAAAACACAAAGTCAAAAATCAGAAAATGCTGATAAAAGATATGTTATTAATCTTAACAATGTTTGTTGTTATAAAATATATAATTCTTTAGAGATTGTCTGATATAAAATAAGGGCTTACATTAGTTATTCATTAAAGTTCACATTGTTGATATAGAATATTTTTTACTAATTCTGTAATAGCTTTATCAAATATATTTTTTATAATTTTTTTAGTTTTTTTTGAATTATATATTAATCTATATCTTTCATTTTACACATTACTAAAATTTGGTACAGTTCGTTTTCTTTCACTATAAATATAAAAACTAATCTTGACAATAATTGAAAAAGATTATACAGTCGTCAATATATATTTGAAATTGTGGGCTGTCTGTCATTATGTAGTCTTTGAGTAGGCGTGATGGGATGACAGATAGGTAGAAAACGGCGTTTTTAGAAGAAGGCTGTAATACTATTTAGAAATATAGGGACTTTGTACCCTAGCGAATAGTATTACAGCCTTTTTTGTTTTTAAATTTAATTATTTTGGGATTAAGAAGTGGAAAAGACAGAAGAAAGAATATATTTAGCCCTCAAATTAGATAAAAGTTCTATAGGAAAAGATAGAAACGGTGACTTTATTTTCGACGTAGAAGCAAGTAACGAAAACCTAGATTTAGAAGAACAGAAAGTACTACAACGTGCATTGTTGGATTCAAAAGAATATTTTTTATCAAACGGTTTTATTAGTAAAGATCATCTACATCAAAAAATAGTAGGCGAAGGGGATAATAAAACACTTATATATGATGAGGATTTTATTATAGGTGAGCCTTTAGAAGTATATACAAAAGGAACATCAACTAGGGTAAAAGGAAAGTTATACAAAAATAATGAGTATGCACAAAAATTCATAAAATTATTGCAAGAAGGTTCTTCAAGGGTAAAAGCGAGTGTCGGGGGATTACTTCCTATTGTCAAAAAAGTAAAAGAAGGTGGAAAAGAAATAGAGAAAGTAATATATGTATTATGGAATGATTTAGCTTTGACAATATCGCCTGTTAATCCAACCGTAAGCAGTGCATACATAGTTAAATCATTAAACAGTTTAGAATTTGTAAAAGCTTTAACTGCTGGGCATGGAACGGATTCAAGTAAATTCACTGGTGGACGTGCAATAATAAAGGAGAATATTGAAAGTAGGCAAAAAGAAAATGCAGAATTAGATGAGAGACTCATATATTTTTTGACAAAAATTATTCAAGGGAATATACATACTGAAAAAGAAGCAAAAGAACTTTTATCTAAGATTTATAAAGATGATAAATGGTCTTTAGAAGAGATTATAAAGACTATTTATAAAAATAGAGAAAAAATTGAGGAGGTTTTACCTATGATAAAGTGGGAGGATATGTTTCCATTTATGAAGAAATCTAATACACCTGAAAAGAAAGAAGATGATGACTTGGAATTAAATAGTGAAAACTTAGAAGGTAAGAATGAAGGCGGAGATGATGAAGTAAAGATATCAAAATCATTGTTAGAAAATCTTTCTGAAACTGTAGCTACTCTTAGTACAAAAGTAGAAGAAATGTCTAAAGCAATGGAAGAAGGTCAAGAATACATGGCTAAAGCTATCAATGCAAATAGGCAATCAATTGATGAGATTTTGGGGCAACCAAAGGCAAAGACATCAGTTGTTAATTCAACAGAATTGATGACAAAAGGAGCTTTTGGTAACGGGCAAAAAATAGCTCATAAGCAATTTACTACTAAGAGCAAAGAAATGGCTTTAGATATTTTTACAAAAGCTAGAAGAGCTGGGGAAATTAGCTTAATGGATGTTGTTAAAGTAGAAGGACAAATAAATAAGTCCATAGTCAATCCTAGTTTTCAAATTGATCAGAAATACATCATGTTGTTACAGGCAAAAATGAGAGAAGCAGGGCTTGTTTAATAAGAGGAGGGAGAGAAAAATAAATGGGTGAATTTGATGATTTTTTTAGCACTGTAGAATCAGGGTCGATTTCAGAAGCTCAATTACAAAAAGCTTTGACAGCAGGATTTGGAACGGATTCAAGTACATTTACTGGTGTACGTGCAATAATAGTTGAAGACATAGAAAGTACCATGATTAATGTTCTTGAAGAAGCAAAAGAAGATTGCAAAATTATGAACATGTTGAAAACACGTTCTGTGGATTCAACAGTACATCAATATTCAACAAGAACAGATGTTGGCTCTTACGAAGATTTGGCTGTTGGAGAAGGTGAAGGTAGTGAAACAAGTGATCAAGATATTAAAAGAAAAGTACGTTTAATTAAGTTCTTGCAAGATAGACGTGCAATAACAGACGTTATGGCACAGGTAAATACCTTTGAAGATGCATTTCGAAGTGAAAAGATGGCAGGCACATTAAATGTATTGAAAGCAGCTGAATCACTTTGTATACATGGAGATTCTGATGTCGTTCCAGTACAGTTTGATGGTTTGATAAAACAAATAAGCACTGCGAAAAATCCTAATATTTATGATGCTAGAGGAAAAACCATAAAAACACTTGGAGAAAAGATTTTTACAGAACCTTCACGACAAGTTTATGAGAGAGGTGGAGATGTCAATAAAATGTTTATGCCACCTATTTTAGCAAATGATATTCAAGAACTTGTAAAAGAAAGAATAAGGTTTGGCACATCAGGAAGTGGAGCTATGTCTCTTGTTGTAGATCAATACCCTACTTCATACGGTTCTACAATACATTTTGGTCAGACAGAAGGTGCTGATAAGCTATTCAAAGTAAAAGGTGTTGTAGTTCCTAGAGGTGCAGGTAGGCTGAAACGTCCTAAAACTCCTGCAAATGTTACAGCTACTACTTCTACAGATAGCAACTCTAAATTTGGAGCTTCAGATGCAGGAAACTACAAATATACTGTATATGCTATAAATGGGCAGGGTGTTTCTACGGGTAAAGATTTAGCAACGGCTTGTGCTGTAGGTGCAGGAAACAAGGTAACTTTAACTATTACTGCAGACCCAGATTCTCTTGAAACTGGGTACATCATAGCAAGAAGTAATAAAGATGGAAGTATTGTAATGGAAATGGCTCGCATAGCTAGGGAAGAAGGCTCTTTAACTACTACATTTGAAGATTTAAACCTTGATTTACCCGGTACAGCACAGATGATTTTTATTACAGAGAAAAAGATACAAACTGTTATAGAATGGCTTCAACTTTTGCCTTTGAGAGTAAGACCTTTGGCTGAAAGTAATAAGGCAGAAACTCCATTTTTTGTTCAGTTGTATGGTTCTCTTGATGTTAAAGCTCCAGAATGGTGTGCTATTGTTAAAAATATTCAATATCAAGGTGGTTTAGAGTACTAATATGAGTGAAAATGAAAACTATTCAACTGATGTTTTTATCTTAGAGCATTGGGATATAGGTAATGATATATCAAGGATGTAAATGAAAACTTTACTTATTTTTATCTATCGTATTATTTTATCAAACTACTGATGGAATAAAGGAAGATATAAAATACATTGGAGAAATCACAATACACGTGAATAAACTATTACTATATTTTTTAATGGAACAAATAGTATATGTATTGTTCCAAATAATAGCTTGGAAGCGTAGGAAATATCCAAGCTATTATTCAGGTTTTGTGTGAATGTGAAGTTGTTGCATAAGTGCTAGAAATAGACAGCTGATAATAAAAGGCTATTCATAAGCCCTGAAAATATCGTGTTGCTTTTAAGATATTGGTGTGGATAGCCTAAATTACTAATAAATAAGGTTTGAAAAGCAACTCGAACCTTTAATTATAAGGAGTATAATATGCCACGACCTAAGAAAATAGATAATGAAGATTCATTGTTGCAAGAAGAAGAGAAATGGACAGGGAAAGCAAAAATTCATAGTAAAACACTGAAAGATACATCAGTTGTTCTACTTGATGGTATAACAGTCATTTTTGATAAAGATGGTATAGCAGAAGTAAAAGAAGAAAGAGTTGCTAAATATCTATTATCAATACCATCTTATGAATTAGTCAAAAATAAAACTATTACATCAAGTGCAGAAACTATAGATAATGATGTAGAAAAAGATATTTTGGAAGAAAATGTCTAAAACATGTCTTCTTGAAGCCACAAGTGTAAAAAATTATTGCATTGTTAAAATGCTCGACTCAACAAAAAATTATATTATACAAAGATGTGAAGTTTTTGAAAAAGAATGGTACACGTGGAGCAATGATGGCTTTAAGAAAGATATTGGTACTCTTCCTAAATTAGTAAGTGGTATTTTTACAGATGAAAATATTGGAAATGGAATTTATCAATACAGAGTAAAAGAAGATGGGGCAAGTGATGAAGAATGGGAATATTCATTGTGTATACGTTCCTCTAATAATGGAAAAC
The DNA here is from genome assembly GCA_052169955.1 of Treponema sp. Taxonomy (GTDB): domain Bacteria; phylum Spirochaetota; class Spirochaetia; order Treponematales; family Treponemataceae; genus Treponema_B. The sequence goes on along the minus strand of JBQNBL010000001.1, from coordinate 203,766 downwards.
CTATAGGCTACACGTTTGGCAATTATAAGACTGCAGAAGGAGACTGGGGAGAGGTATTAACTCCAGATGATATCCACTATACATATTTATGGGGGGGGGGTTAGAGCTAGTGATGGAACTCCATTTACAGATGAACAAACCAAATTCTTTATCAATGCATCATTAAAAGAAATCGCACGTAGACTTAACATTACAATAAAAAAAACACGTGTAGCATGTGAGCCACAAAGGAGGCAATTAGAAAAACACAAAGATTATGATGAAGAAGAAAGCTTTTACACATTTAATTGGGCAAGAGTACAAAGGCAAGGTTTTATAGCAACAAGGAAACGTCCTGTCAGTAAAGTTTCAAAGCTAGATTTAATTAGTAGAACCGAAAAGATAAGAAGTTATCTTGATTGTTATACACTTGATAAAACAAAGGGATTAATCAAGTTTTTTAATCCACCTCACAGAATGAGTGATACACAAATGGGAATTAGAGCATCCATTTCTCCTTTTAGAGATAGTTATTTTGGAGGAGGATTATTTTATAGCATAGATTATATAGCAGGATATGAAAGTGCAGATGATGTACCTGATGATTTGAGAGAAATTATAGCAAAGCATTGTGCTGTAGCTTTACTTAATATAATAGGAGATGGACTTATATCAGGTTTTTCTTCTTCTAGTCTTTCAATGGACGGACTAAGTGAAAGCTTTAGTAGTACACAATCAGCAACCAGTGCTTATTTTGGTGCTAGAATAAAAGTCTATGAAGATGAAATAGAAAAATACATAAAGGAAAATAAAAATAAGTTTGGGCATCTAGTAATGGGAGCAGTTTAAGGAGATTGCAAGATGGCAATAGAAACACTAAAAACATTAAGACGATCTATAGAAGACTTAATAAAGGCATATCAAAGGCTCGCAGGTACTGAAATTAAAGGTACTGAATGGGATAAAATAAAAGAACTAGAAGAAAAACTAAAAGGCGTAAAAGAAGTTGTAGATATCACTGACTTTGTAAGCAGAAATCCTTCTATTTCAAGAATTGATATAACAAATAGTAGTATTGAAAGTATTCAAGGAAAATCTAGTCCTACTATTCCTTTCATTGTGATTGCAAATAACTTAAACCTTTTTGAAAATGGTAAAAAATATGAAATAATAGCTGATTTTAATATTTTATCAGCTATTACTCCACCTTACGTTCAAATTAATCTAAAAAATGATACTAGCAATACATATATTTATAAATCTAAAGAAGGACCAATTACAGAAAGAAAAGTCACTGCAGAGTTTACTTATAAAGAAAGAGCAGGAGAAGTTATAAAAATTGTATTTGAAGCTGGTGGTAATATAGATTGTGAAGTTGAGTGGAAGAATATCAAAATATATAGACTAGAAACAGAATACACAGAAGAACAGAAAAAAGTAGACTTAAGGGTACTGGATGAACACGTTGAGACAGCAAGAGCATATATAAATGCAATAAGAAATAAAAATGGAAACATAACAGTTCCAGAAGCAAAAGAAAAAGATGATGCAGTTAATCTACAACTACTTCATGATAGAGTAACAATAGCCATAAATAAATTAAAAGAAGAATTAATTGAAGCACTTGAAAAAGAAAAAACTGAGAGAAAAGTAGCTGATGAAACATTTATCAAAGTTGATGAGTTGAGTGATGTAATAAACAAAAGCGATTTTGGAATAGGTTTTAGAAATAAAGATGGATACATAAACCTAGAAAGTAGGATACTCCTTTTTGGAAGGAAAAATCTGCTGGTGAAGACTATGCTACCAATATACTTTGATATAAATGCTAGAGTAGATGAATTAAAAAATAAGAGTGGTGTAACTATTGAGGCTGTAAAAAAAGAAGCAAAAATTATTGTAGAAAAATATTTAATAGACTTATTCAAAAATGGATACATACAATGGCCTGGAATGCCAAACCCCAGTGAAATATTTTATTTTCCAGGTTATCGTTGGGCAGAAGTCAACTATAATGGTTGTTTCTTTCGTGCAAAAGGTGGCAATGCATTTCCATTTGATGGCGGAGAACAATATGATGCTATAAGGAATATATGGGGATATTTTTCAGGTAGTGAACTATTTAATAATTATGAAAGCATAGAATGCGAAGGTGCTTTTTCAATGGGAAAATTCACAACCCCTAATGCTGATGGAAGTTATACTAGTAGGGGAAGTGGAAAAATTAATTTTAATGCATCCCGTGTTGTTCCAACTGCAAACGAAAATCGTCCACGAAATAGAACCATTATCATTTGGAAACTTGAAAAAATATAGTAGCAAAAATTATGGAATACATTGAAATTAAAAATAACATCATCATAGGACATTATTGCGGAGAAATGCCAGAGACGAAAAATCCTGAAATTGAATATCTAATTATTGAAAATTACGAAGTTAATATAGGCGATGATATCAGAATATATGAAGACATAAAAACTGGGAAAAAGAAAAATCTTAAAGCACTTGTAGAAGAAAAGTTAATCCAAATACCTGAAGGTAAAAAACTTAATAAAGACGGTATAGAATTTGAAGAAATGACGGAGTCTGAAATGGTCAAAGCAGGATTAAAAGCTCTGAAAGACGATGAAAAAATCGAAGGAGACTACATTATCAAAAAGACAAACAAAGAACTCTATGATGAAGGTAAGCTATCAAGCAAAGAATACAACCTACATATTGATGAATTACGTCAAAGAGCTTATGCAAAAGAAGCTGACCCTTTGTGTGTACAATTTGTAAGAGGTGATATTGAAAAAGAAGAATGGCTAAAAAAAAATAGATGAAATAAAAAAACGATATCCTAAGGTCTAGAATGATAAAATATGAGAAGTTTTGCATTAGAGAATCTTATTAATATTTTTTATCTTAAAAAATCTTTTGTTGAAGGTAAACACCCAAGAATAGAGCTGAAGTCAGGCATTTTGGTACAGTCTGATAAACAGAGTGAACCGCCTCTATTCCCCAGTCCTAACGACAGTATAGTTGAAAACATAAAAAAAACAAGATTAAATAAAATTAAGGATAACAACGGTATGTCTAACCCAATAATAGATAAAGAAGAAAGACAAGCGAAGTTTGAATCAATTAAGGCAAAGGTATTGGAACACTTAGCAAAGTTAGAAGAAGAGGAGAATAAAACTCTAAAAAAATCTTTTATGTTTGCATTGTTAGGTAAAAGTGGGAAAGGTCTACCTGTAGGAACTATAAGAGAATGGAAAGGAAAGAAGTTTATTAAAATAGCACCGGGCAAATGGAGACCAAAATATGATAGTCATACAAGAGGTTCTAAGTTAGCTATATCCGCATTGAAAAAAAAGATTGTAGCCTGTAAGGACGAACACGAAATGATGCAGTTAATACTTGAAAATAGAGATAGATTTACAGATACAAGAGGCAATCCATTACCATTTGTTCAAGAATTATACAAGTTTATAAAAGAAGAGCAAAACTCCGAGAAAAGAATGAGTCCTGAAGAAGTACATAGAAATAGAAGTGAGGCTATGAAAGGGAATCAAAATGCCAAGAAAGATGGCGTTATTGTTGAGGAGACAAAAGATGGAAAAGATAACACTGGAACTAAGCTGGAAGAGTTTTCCGACAGTACTGGAGAGATACGGGGCAGAGGGAGCGAAGAAAGTGGCAATCAGAATGTGCAAGAAAGCGAATTGGGAGATAACAGAAGCACACTTAAAGAGTTGCCTAATCAATCTGGAAACAGACTTGAGGGAGCAGGAGCTACTAGCAAGCGAGGAAACGAAGGAACACGACGACATAAGCTGGATTTGGAAGAAAGATTAACTAAAAAAACAGCAAAAGAAATACGTAAGGCGTGTCTTGACTTACTAGCAAGTAAAACAGATGATCAGATGACAGAAGAAGACAAGGCACTTTTACGTAGATATGAGGGAGCTGGAGGTTTAAATGAAAAAGGAGCTACTTCTAAGGCAGTTTTAACAGAGTATTATACACCACATGATGTTATCAATAAAGTGTGGGAATTAGTTGATAAATACAATCCAAGTAAAAACAAAAAAGTATTAGAGCCCTCAAGTGGTATTGGTAGGTTTGCAGAAGGTCGAGATGATGATTTTACCTTATGCGAAATAGATGGTACAAGTTCAAGAATAGCAAGGATATTACATCCTAAAGCAGAAGTAAAAGAGGGAGCTTTTCAAAATCTTTTCATAAAAAATAATTCGGTACAAAAACAATACAAAGGTGAAAAATATGACGTTGTAATAGGAAATCCACCTTATGGAGCATATAACGACTACTATAAAGGATTGGGGGAAGGTGCAATACATGATAGATACGAACAATATTTTATAGATAGAGGATTAGACACCTTAAAAGATGGTGGCATAATGGCTTTTGTAGTTCCTAGTGGTTTTTTAAGAGGATTAAGTTCCAAAGGTAAAGAAGCTATAGCAAAAAAAGGTAAATTAGTTGAAGCATGGAGGTTACCTAAAGGTACATTTTCAAGTACAGACGTAGGAACAGACATTGTCATCATAAAAAAAGAAAAAGGAAATATAGAAGATTTTACTAACAATAAGTACTTCCTTGAGAATGAAAGTCATGTTATAGGACATGAAGAAGACGGAGGGAACTGGGGCGGTAAAATTGTAAAACTTCCTGAAGGTAAAACAATAGAAGAAGCTATAGCTATGATAGACCCGCAAGCTACAGAAATTGAAGCTGAGATAAAAGAAGTACAAGAAGCTATAGATGTAAAGATAAGTGAAGAGGAAGAACATAAAAACAGAAGTGAAGCGATGATGGGAAACCAAAATGCTAAAAAAGATTTTCATAAAGAAAAAGAAATTAAAAAGAGAATAAAAAAAGGAGAGATATTTGAATCTTCAATTGGCAAAAATATGACAGCTGAAGAGTTTAATAAAAAGTACAATAAAAATATAAGTGAATTCGATATTAGATATTGGCAAAAAGCTGATTGGGAAGGAGTCATAAGACCAAAGACTCAAGATGAAATAGATGAACTTAGTGGAAATGACTCTAATTTTCTTTTTGATAATGAGAAAAATGGTTTCGTTCATTCAGTTAATTATGCAAGTGGCAATATTTATCAAAAACTAGATGAACTAGAGAAAAATAAACTTCAAGAAGATGATTATAATCGTAAAAAGAAAATACTAATGAAAGTATTACCAACTCCCAAAAAACTCGGTGAGTTTACTCTTTCCCTATTAGAAAACTTTGCAAATAAAAAAGGAAGTGATGGATTAAGTCTAGTTGATAAATTTTTAGAATATTGTAGTTGTACTGCTACACATGCAACAAGAAATATACCATATCTTTTAGCAGGAGATGTTGTAGGGGATGTAAACATGATAGATGTATGGGAGTATATTCAACGTATTCCTGTAAAAGCTGAAAGAGCTAGAACTACTGAAGAAAAAGATATGGCAAAAATAGAGGTTGAAAAGAAAAGACAAGACAGAAAAACTACAGCCGAAAGAATGTTTAACACATGGCTTAATAATTTATCAAATAAAGAAAAAGAAGTTATTGAAGATGGATGGAATAGAGTATGTAATGCTGTTGTAAATCCTGATTATAAAGCTATACCATTATTTGTTGAAGGAATGAATACACACAAAGGGAAAGATGAGTTTAACCTTACAGAGCAACAAGTAAAAGGAGTATCACAACTTTGTAATAAAGGTAATGGTATTTTAGCTTATGATGTAGGAGTTGGTAAAACTGTAACAGGATTAATAGCAACAATCAATCAAATGCAAACTGGAAAGGCAAAAAGACCTTTAATTTGTGTACCAAAATCTGTGTATAAAAACTGGGTTACATCTGCAAGGCAACATTTTCCTGATGTTAAAATAAATGAACTATCTAACTTTAGTCAAAACGATTTAGCACAATTTATGAAAGATGGAAAGTTGGACTTGCCTGAAAATGCTATAAATATATGCACATATGAGGCATTACAAAAGATTACATTTAAAGAAGATACAATCACTGGTGATTTACGAGATGACATATTAGAAAGTCAGTCAATACATGATTACGCACTTGATGGGACATTACTACCTGATAGTAGAAGTCAAAGACAAATAGAACAGGATAAAGAAAAGATAGACAAGATTTTAGGAACGAGTACAAAAGCAAAAGATGGAGCAGTCTTCTTTGAAGAGTTAGGAATAGATCATATAACAGTTGATGAACTTCATAATTTTAAAAACATATTTTCAATACCTAGAGCTAGGAAAAGTTCTGTAAGGTTAGAAGATGAAGAAGGGGGCAAAGAAGAACGTCTATCGAATGAATACGCAGGTATACAAGGAGCTACAAGTGCTAGGGGGATGAAATTATTTGCTATATCTCAACTAATACAGAGAAAAAATGATGGTAAAGGTTTTTTTGGACTTAGTGCAACGCCTTTTAATAACTCACCAGTAGAGATTTATAGCATTCTATCATTAACAGCTAGGAATAGATTAAAAGAACTTAATATATACAACCTGCAAGATTTTATGAATCAATTTGCAGAACTTAAAAATGACTGGAAAGTAGATGCGAAAGGTGATATTAAGTCAGAGCAGGTAATGAAGAGTTTTAAGAATTTAGGGGGCTTTACAATCTCTCATAACAGAATATATAGATAAAGTAGATGGAGAAGAGGCAGGCGTAATAAGACCATACAAAAGAGTACATAAGCCAATGTTAGATTTAACGCCTTTACAAAAAGCTATAATAAAGGCAGAAACTGACAGAATGAATGGGCATTTTTCTAAAGGTGATAAACAAAACAAGGGGGAGGTCTTAGTTGCAATGAATAACATGCGACTTGCGACATTATCACCTAGTTTAATTGATTCTAAATTCTATGATGATTATAAAGGTTATGAAGGCTTTCATGTTCCAAAAGCTGAAGACATTGTAAAAGAATCCCCTAAACTACAATTTGTTTGTGATACAACAGCAATACAGCATAATAAAAGACCAAAAGAGGGGCAAGTCATATACATGCCTAGAGGAGTTGAACATTTTGCAGAAGTAAAAGCTTATCTAGTATCAAAAGGCATTCCCGAAGATTCTATAGCATTTATGGATGCCAAAACATCACTTGATAAAAAAGAAACTATAACGGCTGATTTTAATGATCCTGATGGTAAAATAAAAGTTATTATAGGAAGTGAAACAATAAAAGAGGGTATAAACTTAAACGGAAACACTACAACTATATATAATACAATGTTAGGTTGGAATCCTACAGAAACTACACAAGTAGAGGGACGTATATGGAGACAAGGAAATAAACAAGGTGTAACTCATGTAGTATATCCACTAATGAATGATTCTATAGATGCAATGATGTATCAAAAATATGATGAAAAATCATCACGTCTAAATGCTTTATGGAGTTATAAAGGTGATTCATTAAATGTAGAAGATATTGACCCTGAAGAATTAAAGTTTGAACTGATAAAAGACTCTGAAAAAAGAGCTAACTTTAGAATATTACAAAAAAAGACAGAAAAGGAAAGTGAAATAAAACTATTAAATCACAAAATAGATTCACTTTCTCATACAAAAACAAGGCTTTCTGAATTAAAGAGCAGAATTGATGATTATGATAACACTATGAAAATGGCAACTGAAAGCTTAAATTACTTCTCAACAGAATTAAACAAAATGAAACAAAGGTTAAAAGATACAAAGGGAGAATTAAAAAAAGAACCAACAAACGAACAGTTGATAGATAATATTAATAAACTTAATACAAGTATAGAGCTATATAATAACCGTGTAATAGGTCAAAAAAAGAATATTTTAGAATATAATAAAAGCATAAAAAAAACAAAGAAAGAAGTTGAAGGATTAACTGAAAGCTTAGAGAGAAGTGGACTTAATAATCAAGATGATATAGATGCAAAAATTAAAAACTTAGGGAAACAAAAAGAAGAATTAACAAAAGAAATAGCTTCTATAGAGGCTAAAAAAGAAGTGTATAAAAAAGAGGCTGAAGAAAGTATAAGAAAAGAAAAAGAAGCTATAGTACATGATAGTGTTGGTAATATTGTTTCTCATTACGTAAATGAAATAGCAGGAGACTTAAAGAGCTTTGACACTGTAAAGGAAGCAATAAAAGAAATCAGAGGGTATACGAGTACTCAAGTACAAAAGATTATTGATGAAGTTAAAAAAAATGGAAAAGCAAGTGTAGGTGGGGATACTTTTACTCAAAAAGACTTGAAAGATTTAGAACATTTTAAAAGTAGAAGTATTAATAAAGCTATTAATTCTGTATTGGTCAAAATGGGATTAAAAAAATCTCTTAATAGAAGTGAGCATCCAAGATTTGAAAGAACACGCCCTGAAGAACAGGGCGATACATCTGTGGACGGGAATCCCACAATTAGCCGTTTAGAAAAATCCAAACCCGACAGCCCCCGACTTTCTGTTCGTGACGCACATGTATCTTCGTCTGAATTAAATAAAAAGTCAAGTATTAAAAAAGCATTGATAGAAATATTTAAGTTTTTTGGTAGTGATGAAGGGGAGGCAGTGTAATGATTTACTATTTTAACCGCCCCCTCATATTAGAACAGGCAGTAAAAGACGCTTTTATAGAATATTTTGAGGCATTGAAGGCATCAGAATACTATAAAAATTACTCTATCAATATAACAAACGAGCATCCATTTTCTTTAATGTTGCCTGATTTTGTATATAATAGGAGCTTGTTTCCATCTATAGTAATAAGTACTGTCAATGATAATAAGCCATCTGAGTTAAACATGTTATCTGAAACTAGAGAGCTGATATTGGTAAAAGAAGATTTAGAAGAGTTAGAAAAGCATGGTTATATGGTTTGTGATGAAGTTATAAAAGAATTAGAAGAAGTATTTAAAACGCAGAATGAAATAATAGGTGTAACAAAGATAATACGTCGTCAAGAAAAAATAGCAATTGAAATATGGAGTGAAAACATACAATTAAAAAATGAATTGTATGAATTGATACGACTTTTTATTGCAGGGAGTATGCGTGATGCTATGGCGAAGTATCGAGATAACAATAATTTAGTTATTTTTGATCATACATTGGAAGGGGATAGAAGTGGGAATTACAATTATGATTTTGGAGTTACACTTGTAGGGGCTAGGATAACATTTAATGCTGATTATTTTATAGAACAATCAGTAGTAGATACAGAATTGAAAAATAAAGACATAATTTGGGAGGTAAAAAACTATGTTAAAAGGCAATGATAAAGGTATACAATTAAGTATTAAACAATACCTAGAAAAAAGAAGAGAAGAATATGAAAAGGAAATTGAAATACTTCTTGCAAGAAAATATGAAGGCAGTATAAAGACAGAAAAAGAATGGAATGAAGAGTTATCGTCTTTTTTTAAAAGACATATTATGTAGTCAGGTACAATAATAAAATGGGAGGAATTAGAAAATGGGCGTAAAACCTGTAATATTTGATAGCGTAGGTAAACGAACAACGCATGTAATACCGGGCGTTTATTCGAGAAGTGCATCAATAAAAAGCAAAGGTAGTGGTGTTTCTGCAGGCAATGTTGCAATTTTAGGGTATGCAAGAGCGGGGAAACCAAACACTTTGTATGAATTCGGGAGTTTGGAAGAAGCAAAGGAAAAATTAAAGAGTGGGGAATTATTACAGGCTATTGCCCATTTCTTTTACCCAGCGAAAGGATATACTCCACAACAAGTTTTTACTGTAAGAGTCGGAGAGGTAACTCAGGCTATAAGAATATTAAGTACTACATCAGGTGAAGATGTAGTAAAGCTATATACAAAAGAATATGGTGTTAATGCTAATGCAGTATTTATGAAGTATGAATATGATACAACAAAAAATGAAATAAAAATTGAATTTAAACAGCATGAGATGAAAAAAACTTTACCAGTTATAAAGAATGAATTACTAAAGATTAAGTATATAGGAACAGGTACTAAATGCAGTTTAAGTATTAATAATGAGAAGCTAGAAATAGAAGTTGAGGGAAGCCCAAGCGATGATGTTAAACTTTTATTGGAAGAATATCCAACTATAGAAAATGTCGCACAAGCATTAAACAATAAAGGTTGTTATCAATGTAGTGAAATACCATCTAGTAAAAAAGAACTTCCCTCTTATGAACTAGATTTTTATGGTAAAACTGATTTCATAAAAGATAGTGTTACTAATATTCAAGAAATTTCTGTATATGGAAACTTACATGAAATGATTAGACAACTCCTTGCAAGTGATTTCATAGATAAGGTAGAACTGTTGTCCAAAGAAAATATATTACCACAAAATGATAGCGATTTTGTTACCTTTTCTGGTGCTATAGGTGAAAAGAAAATATTTGAAGAATGGCAAATAGCTTTAAACGTTCTTAAAAGTGAAGATATAAACATTATAACTACGCCATGCCAAGATGAAGTTATACACAATCTTATTACAATCCATTGTGAAACAATGAGTAGTATTGATAACAAAAAAGAAAGGACATGTATACTAGGTGGTGGAATGAATGAAACAGTAGAAAAAAGCATTGAAAAAGCAAGAATCCTTAACAGTAAACTTTGTTCGTACACGTCTTCATCAATAAAAGCTGTTAATCCAGTTACAGGATCTATGGAAACATTACCTGCTTCATATTTTGCATGTAAACTAGCAGGACTTGAAAGTTGTCTTTCTGTAAATCAACCATTAACTAACAAAGTAGTTGATATAATTGAATTTACTTACAAGTACACCCCTACAGAGTTAAAAAAGCTGATAATAGGAGGTGTTTTAGCAGGTGGTAAAAATGATGATGGTAAATTGGTAACAATACGAGCGGTTACTACATATCAAGGTGAAGAATTGCAAGATGTAGAGCGTTCTATGGTTAGAGAAGCCTTGTATATGAGCCGTGATTTAAGAGTTAGGCTAAGTAGTAGTATAGGAAATCCAGGAACTCAAGGAAGTTTAAACAATGATCTACAAACATTAAAACTAGCAAGTGGTGATTGGTTCAATTCAGGTTTAATTCTAAAAAATGATGATGGGGAGCTTATCTGGGACATAAATACAAGAGAAGACGGGGATACGACCTACATAACATTTAGTAGGTATTTAGTAGCTCCGAGAAACTTTATTTTTATAACAGAAAATAACCATGTATATTCAGGCTCTAGTGTAACAGTAGCAATTTAATAATGTATAAGGAGAAATAACATATGCCATTACCATACGTAAGTGAAAATATTTTAGCAGTTGGTTACAATTGTTTTGTACGAATAGGAAATTCTGCAAATGATGCTAAAAATGTTGCATTCGTAGAATCTTATTCTATAACTCAAGATTATCAAGTTCAAGAAGCTCGTGTTTTAGGACAATTAATGCCAATATCTATAGATGCACAAGGTTATAGTTGTAATATAAATCTATCTGGATTTACACCAAGTCCTGAAATTTATGAGAAAATACGAGGTGGTACAGCACAAATGGGATATAACCTAGAAAAATGCCTATCATCTATTGTGCCTAATGCAAGAGAGTTCATGGATAGTGGTGTAATTACTAAAATCCCATATATAGATTTTGTAACTGATATAAAAAATCCTTCTGTTTTAGTTCATGCTGAAGGTGTCTTAATAGCTAACACAACTCTTACAGCTCAGGGAACTGGTTATTTAAAATATAGTGTCTCATTACGAGCATTGGTTGGCGAAAACGGATATAAATAAGGAGAAATGATATGTCTGATATAAACATAGTGAAAGGAACAAAATCAGTGGTAGAAGTTAAAGAAGTAGACCATGAAACGCTTTCTGAAAAGGAAAAGGAAGATATTTTTACGCAGTTATTGTTAGGTCAAGATGCGACAGGAGAGGTTGAAACATCAAGAGGAACATTTACAGTTAAGTTCCCAAAAGAAAAGGATAGACTTGCTATAGGAAGATTAATGTGTATAAATCGAGGTGGTTTACCAGTTAATAGCTTTGATATTGAGACAGAAAATAGAAACTTAATATGTTCTACTTTAAACATATTAGTAGTAAAAACACCTGATTGGTTTGAAGATGCAAAAAAGAAAGTTAAAAACTTTAGTTTTGAGGAGGTGCCTGATGAAGAGTTCTTGTTAGAACTTTATCAAAAGGCATGTTCTTTTCGTGACAAAGTGCAAGAAAGCTTTAGAGAGAAAGGAAAGGCAAACGTTAATGGAATATCTACCGCAGAGAACATGGTTAATGATGTGGCAGATAATGTTCCTAACAAGAATAGAAGCGAAGCAACTAGCTAACTTAGATGTATTAATACTCAACCTTTTATTTGAATTTTCTCTTGAGTATGACATAGAAGGAATAAGAAAAGCACATCAAAAAGAAAAAGTAGAAAAACAGAAGCAAGCACCACCACCTAATGATGTTATGAGAGCTTTAGGTTATAAGGTTTAACAAATAAATGTTTTTCGGGATAGGGTAAACTATTTGTTTACCTTATCCTTGTTGTATGGAGATTAGTTATATGGGAATGCAAGAAATAGCAATAAAAATGAGTTTAGATGCACAAAGTGTAGTATCCTCAGCACAAAATATTTCTGATGCATTTTCTCACATTACCGAAAAGATGAAAGAAGCCCAAGAAGCTGGCAATATGGATTTAGTAAGTAAATATGCTAGTCAAGCAAAGAGTTTACAGGGGCTTTATAATGGAATGGCATCAGGAAATGGAAGTAATGGAGGGGGATTTAAAGCTGGTGCCGGTAGCTTTATGAGTGGAGTAAATAGTGCTAGTTCTAGTGTTCAAGGGGCAATAGGAAATTTTTCAAATGGGGATATGATGGGTGGTGGGCTTGGACTTCTAGCTGGCTGTGCTGGTTTAGCTACAACTTTTGGTGGCCCTATAGGATTAGGAATTGCAGCTGCCCTAGCTCCAGTTTTAGCTGGTGGTTATATTGTAAAAACACTGTAAGAAAAATATGAAGATAAAATAGATGAAGCAATGTCATTAAATGCTAGATTTACTGATACAGGAAGAAGTATATGGTATGAAGAGTCAGGCGTTAAATATGAAGATTTTTTGAGAAACAATAATTTAAAACGAGAAAACATGGAGGCTTTTAAAGAGAGCGACAGGATTAAGTATCGGGAAAGAACAGAAAGTGTAAAAGTGCGAAATACAGAAAATATAAGAAACAGTTTGCAAAAGGCAATGGAAGCAGGAGCTAGTTTTGGATATTCTGCAGATGAAGGTATTGCACAAGCAAAAAGACTATCAGAATATGGATATAATTCTGATAATGTTTATAGTGCAAGTAAAAATACATTTGCTTGGGCAAAGTCTATGGGGTTAGATCCAAGTGTATTAGCCGATTTTAAGGGTAACATGTATAGATATGGTGATAAAAATGCAGATCATTTTGCACAAGCAAATCATGCTAGTTTATTCATGGGATTAGAAAGAGGGCAATTTGGTGAAACACTAAGAACTCTTGGGGATATTTTTAGAGATGGAATTAACCAAGGATTTACGCGTAGCATAGGAGAGATAGGTTCTACATTAGCTTTCTTAAGAAAAGCATCAGGGAACTCAAAGTTCTTTACAGGTGAGGAAGGAGCTAAAAGATACAGACAATTAAATAATATTGTAGGTAATACTCCATCATTAGACAGTGTAGATAAAATATTACGTTACCGTGCCATTGCATCAATGAGTGAGGAAGAAAAAAAGAAATTACTAACGGAACATGGTGTTACATATTCTGGTAATTATCAAGACAATTTTAAAATAGCACAGCTAGGTTTTACTCCTGAAATATTTAAGAGAGAAATAGATGAGTTTAAAAAAGTATATGGGCAAAATAACACGACAGAATTGATAGAACATCTAACCAAAACGTATGGTAATAATAATTACATAGAAGGTCAAAGATATTTTGAGATGTATCAAAATATGAATAAAAAAGAAATAGAAAAGGGTGTTAAAAATCCTTATTATACAGATTTAAAAACTGTTAAAGCGTGGGAAGATAATGTTAATGAACAATCTAAACTAGGAGCTTCATTACCTGATTATTCATCTACAGAAAAGGACATACAATCATTAAAAAGATATACAGAAAACGCTGTTACTACTGAAGGAATGGGTGCGTCAGAATTAAAAAATACGTTGTTAAGTTTTTTTCAATCAAATGGTTCTTCTGACTATTATAAATTAAGCTATAAAAACGGTGAAATAAAAGATATAAAAGATATTTTAGATATTTTAACAGTTGAAGATTTAGTTAACATAAAAGAAGCAGGTAAAGAATATAACAAAGTAAATGAAGATTATGCGTGGGCAATGCAGAATTCAAGTTTTCTCTATGGAACAGAATTCAAAGATGAGAAAGAAATAGAAAAATATACTAAAGCGATAGAAGACACTGCAAAAAAACTACAATTACTTGTTGATAACATAGAAAAAAAACCAATAACAGTAGAATTTAAAGGTTATCATAGGAGTACTGAGTAATAATATGAACTTAATACAAAAAGTCCCTAATCCAAAACTAACAATAACCTCTTATAATGGGAATAACCCGGCTATTTTAGTGGCACAATTAACAGTTTTTAATAAAGAAAATCATTACCCTTACCTTTTAAGTTATTCATTTTCAGAGGACACGCAAGATTTAACTGGACAATTTACTTTTACTATAGCAGGTGGAGATAATACTCTTTTTGATAAAATAGAACCACTTCAAATTATTCAAATATATGAAGATAGCATATACCCTGTTTTTACAGGAATAATTAAAACAAAGTCGCTTTCATGTTCTATGAGTGATGCTGGTGTACGACGCAGTATAAATATAGCTGGCAAGAGTATAACAAGTTTAATAGCAGAGTTTCAATTAATATTAGATTTAAAATATTTGAGTGCAGGTAAAGAAGTATCAAAATCTAGTATCGTATCAGAAGATGTTACTTTAGAATTAAACAAACTCCAAACTAATGCTCCTTTATCGATAAAAGATTTTTTGGAAAAGACATGGAAATTATATTTAAAATATACAGGTATAAATAAACCTCAAGGTCAAGGTGCAGGAGCAATAAGTGGTAGTGCAGGGTAAGTAATATATTGGTTTACGATATAATAAAGACTTATATGGGAGCTTCTTTTTTTGAAGTAGGCAAAGCTGAGAAATTACCAATGCCTATTGTCAATACATTCATTAATCAAGGCATAAATACTGTATTACAAATGTGGCAATGTATATTAGCACCACCAGTATATGAAATATTTTCAAGGGTGAATAATGAGGGAAAGACACGTGTAGTTGTAAGAGAAACACCTTTTGATAGTACACCATGGAATTCATTACCTATGAGACACATAAAGTCGAATGAATTATTAGAATATACATTACATTTAAGTGATGATGAAATATATACAATATATTTAGCATATCTTGAAGGTTCTCAATTATCTTCTGATCAATATATAGTTATAGATTCCACTGATGCAAATAAACAGGGAGAGAGTATTTATGCTGTTGATGAAGGAAAGTTCAAAATATACGGACAAAGAATGTGTCAAGTTACATTTAGAGGTTATGAGAAAGGTAAAACTGATAATTCGATAGCTCGCACAATGAGCAAATATTCACAAAGATTAAAAGAATGGTTTTCTCATCTTGATGAAATGTATATGGGAAGTATAACGATAGTAAATGATTTTAATAATAAAGAAAATGAAAAATTAAAAGCAGGAAATAGAGTTAAATTTTTAGGTGGCGAGTTTTATATAAGAAGTGTAGAGCATAGCTGGGATTATGGAGGAAGTCCAACTATTTCATGCCAGATAATACGAGGTGGAATATATGAGAAAGGGAAATTTATAAGAAAACTAGAAGAAATGGGGACTACAAGAATTGAACTAAAACATGATTAGTAGGTAAAAGGTAGTGGTGGGAGCTTATGAAATTAATATTAAAAGATAGTAATTTAGGAAATGTTAAAAATCAAAGTAGCCAAATTCCAGAAAACAAACGATATGGATTTTGGGGTGTTGTAGTAGATGTTCACTCAAAAAATAACACAGTGGATGTAAAGCAAGGAGGAGGTTTTGTATTAAAAGGAATACCCGTTGCATGTACTGATGAATGGGTATGTGAATATAAAGATAATTATCTTGCAGGTAGCAGAAACTTACCGCCTCTTAATGCAAGAGTCTTTGTTCTTATGCCGACAGGAACATACGAAGGAGCTTTTGTATTGTGTTCTGGACTTTCTATGTATGAAAAAGAGCACAAAAATAAATTTATGGCAAATACTGATAGTGAAGAGTATGATAAAAGAAAAATAAGAGAAATAGTAAGACAAGGAAATTGGAAAAATAAATATAATTATAACAATGGAAGTTATGAAATAATAAGTCCCGATGAAAAAACAAGCTTTAAAATAGATTACGAAGACAAAGATAATCCAAACATTTCTGTTAAGATTTTTGAAGATATTACTTGTAATATTAAAGATAACAAGGAAGCAACATTTAAGTTTACGGATAAAATAAAAACTGAAATAAAAGCTGATGAAAAAGTTTGTACTGAAGCGTTTGGAAGTAAAATAGAAATAGATAAAGATGGCAATATTAAAGTAACAGGGAAAAAAGATAATAAAATAGAAATACAAGGAGATATTAATCTTAAAGCGAATAGTAAGGTAAATATTGATGGAAGTGTAATAAATCTAAATGGAAGTGCTAATAGCTCCGTGAAAGCTGAAGTGTTAAAAATACAACTAGATAAGATGAAAACACGTATAGATGGAATAATTAATGCAATTAAAAGTTCTCCAACTACACTTCAAGATGGTGGGAGCGCCTATAAATCAGGTATGGTAGGTATTGTATCATTATTAGAAAGTGAAGATTTTTCTAAGATCATTGATATTAAAGTGAAACATGGGGTTAAATAATGGTACAAGGATATTTACGTGAAGGATTATGGAGAAAAGCATATCTTTTAGAGTTTTATCCAAATGATAAAACATTGACTCCTATAGATACTTTTTGTTTTGGTGTACCACCTGAAAGCGAAGAGATAGTTTTAGGAATGAGAAAAACAGAAACTAAAACTTTTGGCGGAGTAGTAATTGATGATTATGGTTGTGATAATTATTATAAAATTACTCTTACAGGTTCTTCCATAAATAATGAACTAAGAAAAATATACAGTCCCATAAATGAGGGAAAATATCTTACTGGAGAAGAAGAAATATACACATTTAAGAAATTCCTTGAAGATTGTAAAAAAAGAGAAAATCTTAATGGAAAAATGCTTTTATATGATTTATCAAAGCATTCAAATAGTCAAGAAAAGAAATCTCTCACAGATACTTTTTGTTGGCAAGTATATCCAGGTGAATTTAAAATAAAACGTAGTAAAGAAAAACCATTTACTTATACTTATTCTATTGAGTTTACAGCAATTCCTCAAGAAAAAACTAAACTTTTTAATAACCTTGTAAAAGTTCAAGAAAAAACATTTTTAGATACTTTAGATGATTTATTACAACGTATAGATGCTCGTTTGTTTGCTGTAATGAGAAATGCAAGATTCAAGATGGAAGCAGAAACAATAGGTAAAATAAACAAATTTAGGGAATATATAAGAGATTGTAAAAAGTTTGCAAAAGCAGTTGTTACAGGAACTCTTAATGAAATTAAACAGCTAGCATTTAGTATGATAGATATAGGAAATACTGCAATATCGCTTTATCATGAGACTATAGGCGATGTAGTACCTTTTATCATGGAGATGGTAGATTATGTAGCATTAATGATGTGTGAGATAGCAGAAAAAAGTGTTGACTTATACAACAATATTTTATCAGTAACAAAAAAAGAATTTTACATGAAAGCTGGTGATTTTAGTTCATTAGAACTTTATGAAGAAAAAATGTGGGGGATATTATCTCAAACAGGCAATGCTGTATACAAAGAAGCTAAAACCTTGTCTTTTATGGCTAAAAATATTCTCTCTAATGAGCTTGAAATAACAATTGATGAAAACGAAAATAAAACACAAGAAAATGAGCAAGAATATGAAACAGAGACTGATAATGCAGAAGATGATGACATGAGTGGTAGCCTAATAACCACAAAAAATATTAGAAAAAATAAATCCGAAACACCAACAGTGATTTATGGAACTAAAACAGAATTGATAACAGATGGAATGAGCTTTGAAAGCTTAGCAGTATCTTATTATGGAGATACGTCAAAAGCAAAATTAATAGCTAGTATGAATGATGCAAGTAGTATTGATGAAATAATATTAGAAGACAGGTACGAGGTTATAATTCCAATACTAGAAAAGAGTAAAACAAATTCTGAAAACAAAATAATAGGATTTAGTACTCAACGTGATAACTATGGTGTTGATATATACTTAGATGAAAAAGGTAACATGTCTTTTAATAAGACACATACTGATTTGATATTAGTCAAAGGTAGAGAAAATCTATCTCAAGCAATAATCAATAGACTGAAAGAAAATATTAATAAGCGAATCATGCAACAATATTATGGAATAAGAACTACATTACCTGATGATAAAGTAGTTGGAAATGCTTATATACTTTCATCTATTATTCAGACATTAAAGATGGAAACAAGAATAAAAGAGTTATTAAGCGTATCATTTAAAAATGATGGAGATGCTTTAAGGATAAATATAGAGTACATAGATATAGGTGGCAATGCTAATAACTTACAAGGGGTGGTGTAAATATGAGTGACGAAGAATATAGAATAAAATCCTATGATGAAATATATGAAGAATTAGTACATATAGTTCTTGGAGGAACAACAAAAGTAACTGATGGTAATAATGGCAGTGTTTTATGTTCTATTTTAGAGGCTGTATCAAGAGTAATAGCTGAGGGATATTTGCATTGCAAAGCTGGATATGTTAAATATTTGGAAGGATTACCTGAAAGTGCTTTTGGATTAAAGAAATTAAAAGGAAGCAAAGCTAAAGGACACGTTATATTTCATACTGAAGAAATAGGAGAAGAAGACGGAAAAAAGATATATAGAAAAGCTGAAGGAAATATAAGCGTTCCAATATATATAGAAGTAGCTAGTGGTGATATTATATTTGAAACACAAGAAGAAGCAGAAATAAAAAATGGAGAAACTCAAAGTAATCCAGTCTTGGCAATAGCCAAAGAGATGGGGGAGAAAGGAAATGTGGCAATAGGTGCTATTACAACAATTGTAAGTAGTCATAACAGTCAAATACACAGTGTTAAAAATTATGAGGCATTTGGTAATGGAAGAGTAGCAGAGAGTGATGCTATGTTTAAAAGACGTTTTGTACGTTATTTAAGAGAGTTACAAAATACAAATAAAGATGGTGTTACAGAAGTTGCTCTCAGTGCAGGTGCTCATTATGTGAATGTAGTAACGTATGCACCACCTAAGCAAATAATAACAAATATAACATCTAAAAATATATTTCAATATGAAATAGCACAAAATGAAAAAGAACCAGAAGGCAAAATAGGCAAAGAAAAAAGGAAACAATATTTAGCCAATTGTATTGTTTATGTAGCAGATGCAAATGGAAAATGTCCGCCGAGTCTTATTCAAGATGTGAAAGAAAAAATTGAAGGCAAAGGAACACCTGAAAATCCCGGTCATAGACCTTGTGGAGTCAATATAGCAGTTTTACCAATACAAACAAGGCGTGTGTTCAAAGGAACAAAAGCTAATCTGTTGATTATAGCACAGTCTACTTTCCCTGATAAAGAAGTTGCAACAACAAGAATAAAAGATGTTGTATTTAAATTCTTTCGAGATTTTAAGGTTGGGCAAAATCTTGTTGTTACAGATTTAATTGTTGCTATAAGAACATTAGAGTGGGTTAAAGATGTGAAAATTAGACATAGTAGCAAACCAAAAGAAGAATTAAATGTCGCAAAAATAGATGATGGTGAACTATTACTTGTGGAAAAAGAAGATATAATGGTAGATTTGGATTGGGATAAGTATAACGTATGAAAAAAAATGATGAAGAGATAAAAAAATACAAAGATGTAAATAGTATTTCTACGATAAAAATTAATCCTTATGAAATAGGAAAAGCTGATGATATTGATATAGGTTTTAAATCTATATTAGCAAATATAAGTTTATTGTTAGATGCTTTTACTCAATCTAAACATGATTTTATAGTAGGTGGAGACATTAAAGTAATACCTGACACTCTTAAAATAAAAATAAGTCCTTATATAGCATTTTGCAAAGAGACTAGGATTCTTTATTGCAATATGAATGATACAATAGTAACTTTAGAGCATAGTAACCCTATATATGATCGAATAGATGTTGTATGTATAGGCGGAGATGGTTGGATTGATTTCAAAAAAGAAACTAGAGCAATGTGGTATGTCGTACCTAATCCAGAAGAAAATGGTAATGGTATGTTTGCAGATGTTAATAAAAGGCAAAAGCAAAAGATAGATGTTATTACTCTAAAAGGTAAAGATGGAGAAGAACAAGCTAGAAAGGTTGACTTAAATATTATTAAAATTGCAGAGATTAAGATTAAAGCATCTAGGGAGAGTTTAGGTAATGAAGATGTATATTTTGTGTCAAAAATTACTGATGATGATAATGAAAAAAATAATGGTTGGACACAAGAGAATTATAGGACTTTTTATATATCTTCTATTAGCTCTTTTCTATGTAAATATTATAAAATACATAAGAAAGACGGAGATTTAAAAAATGGAGTAATTCAGGCACAACATTTAGCCCTAAATAATGGAGATGCATTGACCGCTGTAAAAATATTATTGGGCAATGATATAATACTAAAATCCGATAAATCACTTTTTCAAGGATCAGATAAACTCTATATTCAAATAACATCTTCAAATAGTATTAAAGAAGCATTTGATATTGTTTGCAAGTTATTTATTAAATTTTGGGATACTTTTATTGAACAAGATTTTGCAGTATATGAGGCAAGTAAAAGATATACAAATACTGAAATAACTAGCAATAAAAATGAGTTTAATGAAAAACTAGATACAGAAAAGAATGAAAGAATAGAAGCTGATGATAGAGAAAAAGAAGAAAGAATAAACGATATTACTCAAGAAAGAAAAGAACGTATTGAAGGTGATAATAAAAATAGAGAATTAGCAGAGAAAGCGTATAAACTGTCATTACCTATTGGAAGTTATATAGAAGCATATCAAAATAATGAAATCGAAAGTTTTTTAGCTCTTGATGGTAAAAGCTTTGATAAAGAAAAATATCCTATATTTTATGAATATTGGAAAAAATATTTATCACAATTTGATGAAGATGATAATGGGAATCCTGTTTTACCACTTATTGAAGTAGAAGATGATTCAAGATTAGGAGAGTTAGCAACGTTTATAGGAACAGAATACCATGATGAGTTTTTAATTTGTGACGGAAGTCCTTTTTCACCTGATATATATCATGCTTTCTATCATAAGTATTGGAAAAAATATTTATCATATTTAGGTACTGATGATATTACAGGCTGGCCCCTAAGACCAAAATTAAAAAGTTTGATAGCAGGAAGTAATGTATATATAAAAGTCCTTCCACAAGTTAAAAATGATTGGGTTAATCCATTCATAAAAACTGGAGAATAAAAAATGCCAAAAGATCATAAAGTCGGTAAAAGATTAAAAGAATATACAGCAAGTGCCATAAATACGAGTGGAGAAGTATATAAAAAATTTATTGCAGGAGATACTCAAACACAGGCAGGTGGTATAGAAAAAGCTATTAAAGAGTGGTATGAATTTCTGGATTATTACCGTCAAAATAATGTATTTGAACACAAAGGAATACATAAACTAAGAAGTCTTAATTTTTTTTCTGGAATAACAAAAGCATACAAAGAAGAGACTATAGAAGAACTTACAAAGAAATATAGCAATGATGATTCGTTGTGATATTTCAGAAGGTAAAGGAAAACTAGATACTGTATGGGGTACTAAATGGAACTGTGAACATGCTATGCGTTACTATTTCAATAACAATCATTGCTTTGTTATGGAGGGAACCAATGACAAAGATTTGTATATATTGAGAACTGGTTTTACGAGTGATAAATGGCAAATAGATGATAAAATAATAAAAGATAGTCCTTTATTTATAGAAGATGCAGGACTTATTAATATAAAAGGAGTAAGATTTACTAGTAATACAATATTAAAAACACAAAAAACTATTGTAATAAATGCTAGTGATGATAATAAAAGCACTAATCTTTATTCATTACATTTTTTTATAAGGTGTCGAAAAGTAGGCAATAATAATGAATGTATAACAATAACATTTACTGATAAAACTGGAGCTGTAATATTTAAAAAACATATACAGCTGATTTTAATAATACGTGGATAAATAAGAGTGAGTACATAAGACTTGAAGATGGAGAATATAATATTGAAGTAAAGGGAGCTAATAGTTGTGATTGTGACTTCGATTTTATGTGTTTGTTTCCATCTGTAAATTATCCATCTATTTCCCTGTTGATAGGACATGGAGGAGCAAAAACTGAAAAAGCTTTATTTTTTGCACCAGGAAGAGAAGACAAAGTTAGGAATGAGAAAGGAGAACTCATTTTTACAGAAGATATAAAAGAAGGTACTCACGGAAAATATAAATTCTGGTTTCCTTTTTCTGATGATACAACAGCCGAAGCAAAAGAGTGGAGAGAAAAGAATAGAGTTTCTTTTGACGATCCACACTGGGGATATTGGACTCAAGACGGCTATTTTATAAGCCTTACATACTTTACTGAATTACTAGATACTCTAATTCCAGTAGGTGTAAAGGTTTTTAATATACTTTCAACAAAAAGAATGTAATGTTACCTAACAATCAATTATACTAATCTATTTGAACAAAACTTTGCTTCTACTTTTCATTTGTAAGGTATTGGTTGTTATACTTATAATTTTTTAAACTAAAAGAGTATGTAATTTGGAAGATATAATTGACCAAAATGGAAAATATGGACAATATTTTTTACAATTTACATCAATTTTTCATTTTAAGATACTTATCTTGACAATAACTTCAAATTTATATACCTTGATTATGCTTTAGGAGGTGTATTATATGCAAAGTCAAAATATCTTTGATAACTATAACAAAGTAGAGTCTTTGTTAGAACACCTTTATACATGTACAAAAAAAGAACAAATAGATACTTTATTTGAAGAAAGTGGCATTGTAGACTTCAAGGCAAGAAATGAAATATTAAACAAACGTATGGGAGTAATTGAGACTTTTGGAACTCCAGAAAAGATTTCGGATGAGGAAATGTACGAACTCACTAGGTTTGCTTTTGTGGAGGGGTCATGGAGATTACTAAACTAGATACTTCAATGGAACTAGATTCTATTATTGTTAATAAATTGCAAAAAGCTTTTGAAGTGTCAAAAGACGACATTAATTCAATGCTTTCGTTTTTTAATCAAAACCTATGTCCAGAAATACAAAATCATTATTTATCCCATGTCGTATCAACTATAAGTGATATAATAAACACAAAAAGAAAAGAAGAAATAAAAAAACAACTTGAAAGTACTCCTGATAAAGCAAAAGAAATACAATCTCAAAATGTTCGCTTCTTTACAATTGAATTAAAACCAATGGAAGATTCAATAAAAAATAATAAAAAGGCTTTTATAAACATGACAAAACAAGGTGCTATAATTTACTATAAGCCATATTTAAAAGAATATGAAAAACGTTTTGTAATAGCTCATGAATTAGGGCATATTGTAGATAGGTTTTTGTTAAATAACGAAAAAAAAGAAAATGTTGAAAATAGAGCTTCATTGTTTGCATATATTATTTTATTATATAAAAATAATTTTTATAAAGATAAAGCAAAGGATTATATTGTAAAAACAGATATTGAATTGTTTAATGAATTTTTAAAGATTGTTCACAATAAAAAAATTTAATAACATTATCTAATTCAACAGTCTCCATGTTCCCTATACAAAAACAGCACGATCAAACTCATAATCCTCTTCATCTGTTGTTTCTTCAGGTGTCCCAAAGGTCTCTTTGAAGCCCATACATCTATTAAGTAAGTCACTTCTTTCTTTGAAGTTATGGATATTATAATTATCGAAAACATCTTCTATTTGTTCAACTTTCGTACACAGATATAATTTTTTTAAAAGCTCATCTACTTTATCATAGATTGCAATACTATTTTCGGTGTTTCCCATCTTATACGCCCTTCCTTCGTCATTAGTTTGTTTTATTTAAGGCTTTATATCAAGTCTGTTTATTTTATCTTGACTCTCATGTACTTATAGAACAGTATTTATCTCCCATCCTAAAAAAATATACTACTTCTTCACGAACTCAATATCTTTGTATTCAGTTTCTTTTCTCCAGCATCATAATTCATCACCATATAGTTCTATTGACAACATTGTTGTTAGATTATATCAGACTACAATACACAATGTTCAATAACCCAGTGTATATGTTTCACTTCCTTTGGATCTATTCCTTCTAATAAGCTTTCTATGCTATCTAATTTTACACAATGACAATTTTTATATATTATAATCTGAAAAGATACTATGCAATTGTGATTATTTTTATTTATAAAAAAGCTACATCTATATGGTTTACATTGTAATGATGATGTGTTTTTCCAATATTTTCCATCTACAAGTTGCAAAACATTTTGCTGATTAAGCAAACAATTAAATACGCAAGAAGCATCAAGTAAGTCATTCATATTATGCAACCTTCTGATACAGAATATTAAAAGAATATTTTCTTATATGTTTAAATCTATTTTTTATTTCATCAACAAACTCTTCTGCTTTTTCTTCAGCTAGTCTAATCAGTTCAGCCTCATATTTTTCAGTTATGATATCATGAATAGCATTTGTAAAACGTTGCTCAACATTGTGTCCTATATCTTGTTTTTGTGATGCAGCACTAAACTCAATATGCCTGTATTCTGCCCAATAATTATCCATCAAATGACTAATAGCTGTTTCATGAAGTTCGGTAAAGCCTCGACCATGTTTAATTACGATATCAATATGTTCGATGGTAAGTTCTACAAGTTCAGCTACCGCATTTTCAACATCTTCACCCAATGCAAAAATAGAAAACTCAAGATTGATAGCCTCGTACAATCCATTTTCAAGCTTGTTTACTAGGAAATTTAAGTGAGGAATATTATAATCATTGGAATACCAATCATACATAATTTTACCAGCACCTATAAAATTCTTTCCATCTGTGGACAAGACATGCCTAGATATCTGAATACTCATAAATATTTCCTTCCTCTTTATTTTTTAATAGTTCTTTTAACTCTATTATTCCTCATAAGATTAGTTTGTCATTTAAATCAATTATAGATTTTGTTTCGTCTGCTATGCTCATTAGATAAACCGCTATGTCAAATATGTATTTATAAATTTATTAAAAAATCTATCACAAACAAATGTTATATCAACATGATATTTGTCAGATACAGTCTCAAAAACATTATACAAAAGTTTCAGTAAATTAGAACGATCTTTTAATTTCCAATATTCTTTAAAATCCTTCTTGTAATTTTCTGTAAATACAGTTTCAAATTCTTTTTTGCTTAACATGAGTTCTTCAAATAATGTAAAGTAACTACCCTGAAAATTTTCCCACCCTAGTCTAAAATGCTTGTCAAAGTCTTTTTGTGCATTGTTATCAATATTACGTTTCCTCATAGCTGATGCTAGATTGCTTAAAAGTTCCTCTGTTATTAGCGTAACTTTATTTTTAATTTTTTTATCAACCTTTGTTTCAAAGTTTTCAAACGTATCTCAGTTAATGAAAGCAATGTTGCAATGAGATGTAAAACTTCATGTACAAATACAGACTTTCTTTTTGTGTATGACAATTTAGTACATAAATTAGTATTCAAAGCAATTTGAAAAAAGAAAATGTCTTCTTCTTCAATGTATGACGTTACACACAAACCATAATGGTCATTTGGAAACTCTGAAGAATATTTAACTAAAACGACACAACGTTCTAATTCATATCTAGAATACAAAACATCTGACAATCTAATGCACTTTGAATTACTAACATTTACATCAAAATTACAAATATCTATGGCTTCAAGAATAGGTCTAAACAGGTTAGCAACATATTCTGCTGTTTTATGGTTGAGTATGCTTCCTGACATCTTCATCTATCCTTCTGGATATATCTTTAAAATCAATTGTAGCATAAGCCTCTTTTGTTAAATCAACAGCAAGAGATAGCATTTCTGTATTAAGTTGTTCAGAAGCAGAAATATTTATAATTCCAAGTTCTTCAATATTCTCCAATATGTCTTTCCTTGTATTTTCATCCATAATTAGCTTCCTCCTCTCTGACTAACTATCTTCGGTATGTTACTATCTTAATTTTAAATGCTACCACAACTAGATCGTTACAGCTCTTACCACCTACAGCTTTTTCCTTATTGCTCTACCAGTTAATGTACAACTATTAAATGTTTTAGCAAGACAAGTTCATTTTTATTTCTTCACGAACTCAAGGTCTTTATACTCGCTTCTCTTGCCTACGTAGGTATCAAGCTATACATACAATAATTTATACACTAATATTCTTTACCCATTTATTTTCTAAATTATTACAAATAATCTTAGTAATTGTAGATTTTTCAAAAATTATAGTAGTTGCATGATAAGCTGTTAATACAGCATCCTGTAACTCTTGATTTAACTCCAGCAATTCTGTATTTACACCTACATTCTTTGCCATTTCTATATCAATACGTTTTCCATGACTCTTATGCAAATCAGGATTATTAAAATAATCAACGATTTCTTTTGCTTTTGTATTTCCTTTATTTTGTAGCCATTTTTTTACTAAATCTTCGCTATATTTATTTGCCTTTTCAGCTTCTATCAAAATACCATTACCAAGTGATGCTAAAATAGGTGCCCAAGCATGTGCATTTATAACATCATCTGCTATTTCTTTTTTTGCTCTTTCAAATAAATTAAATATAGAACGTGAAGATACACTTCTCCCATCCACTATCATTTGAGGGTCTATTGGACCAAGTTGACTCGGTCGTCCCATGATTATTTTATCTGTACTCAACGCTATCATTGTACCTGCAGACATAGCAAAGGTAGGCACTATCGTCTCTATATATTTAAACTTACTATGTAAATACTCTACAATAGATTCTGTAGCATTAATTTCGCCACCAGGAGTATGTAAAATAAGTACTAATCCTTTGTTACAATCTAAACCATGTGTGCTAGCTAAAAATCCATGAATATCTTCCATTGTAATACTTATATCCGTAGTACTCAAATACGGTTTTTGAAGAAAGCTGGAAGCATAAAATATTACATTTCTATTACCTCTTATAGAGGATATTTTTTTTAATGAATTATGCAAAAAATTATTAATAGTATCGGTTGGATCAACACCAGTATTATCTCTCAGTGTATTAATAATATCAGACCAAGACGGCATAACTACCACCTCATAACTAAATCTACAGGAAAACTCGAATCTCTATTTGCATAATCTTTTCTCGCATTTTCTATTACTTTGTTATTCTTATATACATTTTCATATGTAGTAAGTGCAACATAAGTCTCGTATGCTTTTCTATCTTCATCACTAATTGCATACAGCAAATCTTTCTTA
Source organism: Treponema sp. (assembly GCA_052169955.1). GTDB lineage: Bacteria > Spirochaetota > Spirochaetia > Treponematales > Treponemataceae > Treponema_B. The sequence continues at coordinate 176,000 of JBQNBL010000001.1, read as the reverse complement.
GTATCTACTCCCATAACTTTATCCTTTCCTCATTGAAATGTTTATATATAGCAAGGTTTGTTTTATTTGCGTTGCACTTTCAAAGATTTTAAAAGCGGTCTAAAAGTTTTAATCACCCAGTCTATATTTCTATCTTGCATATTGCTTTTCTGCATTATCAGCCCTTTTTGAGATTGCTTCAAAATCTAACTCGCTATTTTGCTCTTTCACAATATTTATAGCTTCTTCAAGCAACTCATCTGTTAAATCACCATACGCTTCAATGTTTAGAATGCCTAGCTCCTCAGCTTTTTTTAACATATCATCTCTAGTCATCTTTCACTCCTTAACATAAATAATAGTCTGGAATGGCTATCTTATATAAGCAGTACCAGCTCTACCTCTTTCCCCACCTTTACCTGTAGTTCCATTCTCTACTTTGTAGACATATGCGCTACCACCGTTACCGCCATATCCGCCATCACCAGATTTAAAGAATTTACTACCTGCTCCACTTCCACCATGCCCACCATTGCCACCACGAAAGCCATTACCAGACTGATAATTAGTATAACCACTAGCATTTCCACCGTTGCCACCACGTCCACCAGTAGTTTTACACTCACGATCGATTATGGAAGAATTAAAGAAGCCTATTGCATCACCACCTTTAGCCAGATCATGACTAAGTCCTTCGAGTCCTGAATAACCATTTCCACCTTTAACAGTAGCCTTGCATTTGGTACACTCACAATGTGAAAATCCTACTGCACTTATGCCTTCTGTATGATATACATCGGTTTTCATGTCAAATTTCTCTTTGTATTTATATCCATCTTCGCCTATTACTGCAAACATCACACTCTATACAGGTACAGTTATGAAATCCTACCAACTTATCTTTTGAATATCCTTCTACATTTAGAGTTAAATTGTTTATCGAAGTAAGCTTTCGTATCCCTGAAATACCTACTCCATTATGGCGTTTATCCTGTCTTATAATGATAGATGGATACTTGTTATTTCTATCTACAATACCAATAACCTTTTCTGTTCCTATTGTAGCAAGGTTAATATCAGCTCCGGTCCAATTAAATCTACCCTGCAAGTAAACAACCTTGTATCCAGTACCAGAACCTTTATAATTTACCCAGTCCTCAAACTCCCTTTGGCAACTCACTAGTTTAGTTGTTAGCATTTCTAGTGCGAGTTCCTGCTTAAATGCAAGTAACCTATCGTTAAGGTATCCTATGTTAATAACATAGTCAATAGGGGGAGGCATGAATACAGGAGGTAGATAAGGATTACTACTAGGTTGTTCCACTCCTTTTGGCACAATTACCTTAAAACCACCATAACTATCTCTCATCGCTATTCGATTTTTCTCAGCCTTACTAGTTGCACCATGAACTCTTGTACTATTGATATGTCCATTAAATGCATCTTGAAGACCTAAATCAGTCCTATAACGTATATCTGCTTCTTCTTTTAATTTTTTCTCTAACTGACTTATGTCATCGCTATTATTATTAGCAAAATCATAAACAGTCCTTAATGCCAACCCAACTTTTTCAAAACCTTTATCTATATGGTCATATTCTTTTATTAAAATACGATTTTTACTATCATCATCAGACTGTAATTTTATAGTCCATTCTTTTCCATCTTTGCTTTTACGTTTGATATGAATATGTTCACCCCGTAATTGATGCTTCATTATTTTTTCAAAATCTGTAATATCTTCTGTTAAGAATATATTTTCTCTATTAACTACATTACGTTTTAGGGTGCCATCATTTCTATGTGATTTGTGAAATGCTTCATTAAACTCAGTTAAACTTACTAGGGAATATGTTCTCGTTTGGTCACTTGTCCATCTATAATTATAAAGTTGTGCATGGAAAGCCATTTCTTCTTCCCATTTATCCCAGTCTTTTTTGTTTTTTCTATCTTTGCTAATTCTTCTTCTTTTACTTCTTTATGAGCATTTTTGAATATAAACTTTAAATCTTTAGCTTCGAATGGACACTTAGGCTCGCCATACTTCCATGCTGTCTCCTTGCATTTCTTAAAGTTTTCATTCCGTACTTCAGTATAACCTTCTTCAGTGTTTTCTTTTACATTTTCCCAGTATTGACTTGCGGATACAAAATGTACGTCTTCTTTGTGGATTTCGTTTAAGTGTAGCCATCCATCTTCATCTCTACTATAAGAAGCTAAAACCTCAGCTATTTTAATTCTACGCTTCCATAAAGGGTCATCTATTGGGGTTTCTGGGGCTTTAGCATCAAGAATATTATCTGCAAAGTTTCCGTGTAAGCCGTATAATTTCACTATTGGCATTTGTTTTTTAGCTACTTCTTTATATCCAGAATCACCATCAGCTGTTATGCTTGCCCTCCATTCCATATCATAAAGTTGCCATTTTGTATCTTTCTTTTTAAAGGATTCCATTGTAAGATGTCGCTGTTCCTTTTTATCACCTAGATATACAGAAACTATTCTAAAGATTTTGTCTTCAATTTGTCCCATTCCGCCGTCATGTATTTTGTAAAGAAAATGTCCTCCATAATCCCTACCTGTCATACAAGTTGCTTCTTTAACTAAAACTTGCTCTCTCTTTATTTCATCAAACTCATATTCTTCTTCTTGTTTAATTTCGCCAATACTATTTAAATCAATTGAAATATCTTTACCAGCTTCATCTTTACCATTACTTATAAGCAATCCACAGTCTTTGTTGTAGGCAATAATAGGCAATAACCTCAGACAAAAATTGTTTGAGGTATCTACTGCCTCAAGACCGCCACCTATTACAAAATCTTGTGGGACTCTTTCAAAAGCTGTAGGTAAGCTCTCATTACCTGTCAAGTAATGTCTTTCTTTCATGTATTCTATTCTTGGACGATGGCCTGAAATGACATGGCTTGTAAATACACCCAGATGGTCGAGAATATCTCTAAAAGCTTGATCTACATCATTAGCTTTTGCTATCTCAAAAGCATTAATTTTAAGGGTTTCAATGTTTTTTAAACTAGCGTCCATAAACAAACACTCCTTAATTTTTATAAACTTTTAGGTAGCATGCTATAATTGTAACACAGATTAAGAATTATAAAAAGTAGTATTTGGATTATGTTTAAATAAAATATTTTTGCTAGTTTTTATATAGTCAGTATTAACTTCGTATGAATTGAAAAGATTATATTTCAAGATATTTGAAAATTGCAAATTATCTAAAATAACACATATCATATTATCACTTATACGAGTAGGATTTTCTTTTGGGTAAACATAAAATTCTTCAAGTATTTTTTCTTTAGTACAGGATTTATTCTGCTGTATTATATCGATAATAGTTGCTATTATTTCGAGTTGTAGATTATCTTTGACTGAGTTTACAAAGTTTAAAGCACGCAATAAATAAATCTCTGAATCTTTTAGTTTTGCTTCAACATGTTTACTAACTATATTTTTATAAGCAATATCCCAAGCTTCTTTAGTTTGAACATTGTAATAATCTTGAAACTCCTTAATCTGTTTCATAAGTATATCAATTGAATGTGAATAAGGTCTAAACTTGTATGAGTTAAATTTAAAATATTCTATTCCAGAAAAAAAATTAAAGAAAAATGCTGTTTTTTGAATTCTTAATTTATCAAAAATATTTAATTTTGATTTTGTTTTCATAATCAATAAATGGGATATATTTAGCTTAGGTAATTTAACTGGAGTAGTTTTGTAATACTTAGATGGTTCATATATTTTGATTAAAACCTGATTACTAATAGGATTTAAGCATTCTTCCAACATAGGTTTTATTTTTTGCCATTCCAACCCACCATTACCACAACCTAAAGATGGTATTGCTATAGACTCTATAGCGTAATTAGATATTTGTAATAGCAAATCAGCCAATCCTTTTTCTATATATTCATATTGCGATGGTTTCCTCCATTTATCTTTTGTAGGAAAATTAGCAATAAATTGATTATTTTCTTTAAAGACTAAAACCTTTCCAATACCTATAGATTTATCCTTACATGCTTTAATATAAGCTTGTTCGTTTAATGGATATTTTAATTTAAACTGGTACGCTATTCCTTTTCCCATATAGCCTTCTAGGTTTACGGTATTAACTAAACACTGAGAACTATCATTAATAATATCGCCTACTACATATTCAATCATATTATAAAACAAAAGTTATTTTTATCTATATACCCTTGATATGAGTACTTTTTTTTCAACTCATCTAAAATCTTATATGTATCTTTATCAGGTACAATTATTGAGTAAATCATGGATAATGGCACAACACTAGGTGAAAGACATTCAGCCATACAAGTATTCTTGCATTCATTATCTGAATAATCACGTTTATCCATTACTTCCCAATTTATTCTTTCAAAACCATCATCATAACTTAAAAGTTCTATCTTATCTTCATTATGCAAAGGGTGTTTTGGTAAAATTAGAAAACCATTGTTTCTAGCAACATCTCTCAACACTGATAAATAAACAAATTTATTATTATTATATCTTTTCATAACACTACAATCAAAAGGATTTTTCATAAAAAAATGAAATGGAACATACTTTTCCAATCCATTACATTTTCTTTTTTTTATTATCTCAGGATCAGCTATGTCAAAATTAGGTGATACTTCCGCTCTTGGTAACAAACCATTTATAAATATGTTTTCAAGATTTGCTAATGCAGTAATATTTACAATAGTCTTTTTATTTTTTATCGATTCTTGAGACATTGCTTCCTCCTCAACTGAAGTATCTGAAGTCTATTTATTATGACGTGGATTATACTATATGTTGTGTGACAAAATAAAGGTATACTAAATTTCAAGGAGAAAATAAACATAAATGAATCTAACAAAGAAATTTAATAAACTCTTACGAACAAATTAATTCGTTATTAAAACAAATCATCAATGATGACATATTATTAAACGATATTGATATTGCAGTGAATGCTAACTTAGGAGGTATAAAAATCCATCTAGTAGGGAATAAATATAATTCTACAATCAGTACTGGGGTTATGAAAGGTATCATAGAATTACAAAAATCAATATATGACGTATATGCTTTATCACAGGCTAATATTCTGCAAAATAAAAATCTTTACCATACCATTCATTTATGGTAATATGAGGGTTTCTAGGAGAGTTTATGAAAGAAAAAGTGTCAAAAATTAATGCTTTGATTGTTTTTACTGATATTAGAGGTTTTACAAAATGGAGTGAAAATATAGAAATCTTCCAATATTCTCCCGAATTTATAGCTTCTTTTTACGCTAGATTAGAAGAACAGTTTAAGGGTTGGAATTCTAAAAAGCTAGGCGATGGTTCTCTTTTTATTAAAATCTTGAAGGAAGATGAACATAAAAGAGTAATAATCAATGTAATATCCAAGATATTTAAAGTTAATGAGAGCTTTAAAAAATTATGTGAAAACTTTGCAGAAAAAAGAGGTCAAAAAACACCGTTGACACTAGGTTGGGGAATTGCCAGAGGTTCTGTTAATGAGATTTGCTATAATGATAATCATAAGGAATATATAGGGGCAGTTGTGAATAAAACTTCTCGTCTTTGTGATATAGCTCGTCCTAACGGAATTGTTATAGACGCTCAAAATTTTTCAAATCTTGGAAAGTATAGTAAGCTTTTCTTTAAACAAAAGCGAAAAATTAAAAGCATAGAAAAAGATATTGATGTATGGGTGACAGAAGAAATAGCTAATGCTTTTCAAAAAAGGGAAGACGTAAGAGAAACACCTGAGGTACACGTTGCAGGTTTCTGTATAAAGGAAGAAGCTGGGACACTCAAAATTCTAATTGCTAAAAGAGGAAAAACTAGAAGTTTATATCCCTCTCTTTTTGAAGGCTGTGGTGGACAATAATACAACCTAATGAGCTTTACATTCCTGGTATAGTTTTTTTATGTAAGCTTCTGGAAGGGAAACCTTTATCTAATAATCATGAAGAAATAAAATGGGTAAGTGAAGAAGAGTTGAAAAACATGGATGCATCTCTTTTTATTCCAAATGTAAAAGCTGAAATATTAAAGCTACTTGAAATATATAAAAATCATTCTTAGGAAGAATGAAAAAAATTATTAACATAAGTGAGTAAACTTTAAATAATATTTATGATGATTTAGAATTATATAGAGATGCAACTGTTTCCAAAATGGAAATACTTTAAAGAGAAAGAATACAGATGATGGAAACGTTGAAATAGATGTTCGTTTTATTGATGATACATTATGGTTGTCATAGGTGCAACTTTGCAAATTATATTAAACTAGTAAATCAAATATTAGTGAACATATAAAATACATTTTTGAAGAGGACGAATTAAGTGAAGAATCAGTTGTTCAGAATTTCCGAACAACTTCCTCAGACGGCAAAAATTACAATTTTTATACTATAATTTATATATGATAATTTTACTTGGCTATAAAATTAATTTTTATTAAGGTTACTAAATCAAAATATGGGTAACTTCTGTTTTAAAAGAATATATGAAAAAGTGGTATGTGCAAAATTTGCACATACCACCGAACATAGTATAATGAATTAAAAATTTACTAGCTTATATTTATCTTGCACTTTCATTCTAAAGACAAAGCTATTCTCATCGGGTGGATTAGTACCTTTTTGTTTATACTCTTCTTTGACTGCTTCTACGGCATTATCCCATTCTTCTTCTTTTCCATTGATTTTAGCTAATGTACTGACCCTAAACTGCACTATTTAGCTATCGCAAACTGCACTATTTAGGGATCGTAAACTGTACAGTTTAGGGGTTGCAAACTGCACAGTTTCGCATAGTGAGTGTTATGCTATAGCATATGTACAACTTTCAATCAGGTTTCCATTTCAACAATTTTTCTTGACATCGCTAGAGGAAAAATCTTTGACTTTTCAAGTTTAGAATAGCAGTAGCATATAAATGTAAAATGTAATACAATGCAGGCATTGTCTATTTTATATCGATAGATTATCTTTAATGAGGAGGCATTTCATGAAAGAAGGACTTAAAAAGTACTTAGAGAAGGAAGGTAAAAACATCAAACCTGAGATGGTTGCCTATGTGGCTAATTTGGATTTAGTTGCAAACACATATCCAGAGATTGCAAGGGATATTGTAAACGAAATCGAAAATCAAAGAAGCCATTTAAAGCTTATTGCTAGTGAGAACTATTCATCATTGGCAGTGCAAGCTGCAATGGGTAACTTACTCACTGATAAGTATGCTGAAGGAACACCAGATCATAGGTATTATGGTGGCTGTCAGAACGTTGATGCTGTTGAAAAAGCTGCAGCAGAGGAAGCTTGTAAGATTTTTGGGGCAGACCATGCTTACGTTCAACCTCACTCAGGAGCAGATGCTAACATTGTAGCATACTGGGCAATTCTTAATGCAAAGGTTGAAGAGCCTTATCTAAAGAAATTTGAGAAGGAAGTTAATGGTAAATTGCAGAAAAAAACTCTTGAGCAACTTACCGAGACAGAATGGGAAGAACTTAGGACAATGTTGGGAAACCAAAAACTTATGGGATTGGATTATTATTCAGGTGGACACTTAACACATGGATATGTTCAAAATGTTTCTTCCAAGATGTTTAAAGTTTCTTCCTATGCAGTAGACAAGGAAACAGGTTTATTGGACTATGATGCAATTGAGAAAAAGGCAATGGAAGTTAAACCTTTAATATTGCTTACAGGCTATAGTGCATATCCTAGGAAGATTGATTTTAAACGCTTTAGGCAAATTGCAGATAAGTGTGGAGCTGTTTTGATGGTTGATATGGCACACTTTGCAGGTCTTGTTGCAGGAAAAGTGTTTGAAGGTGATTATGATCCTGTTAAGTGGGCTGATGTTGTAACTACAACAACACACAAAACACTTAGAGGTCCTAGAGGGGCTATGGTTATGTGCAAAAAAGAATTTGCTGAATCCGTTGATAAAGGATGTCCTTTAGTGATCGGTGGACCTCTTCCTCATGTTATGGCAGCAAAGGCTGTAGCTTTTAAGGAAGCTGCTTCAAAAGCATATCAAGATTATGCTCACAAGGTTAGAGACAATGCCAAAGCTTTGGCAGATGAATGTATGAAGCTTGGTATGAAGCTTCAAACAAATGGTACAGACAACCACTTAATGTTAATCAATGTGACACAATATGGTTTGAATGGAAGACAAGCTGAAACTGCTATGTCTGAGTGTGGTGTAACATTGAATAGAAACAGTTTGCCATTCGACCCAAATGGACCTTGGTGGACAAGTGGTTTAAGAGTAGGAACTCCAGCTTGTACAACAATTGGCATGGGAGAAAATGAGATGAAGCAAATTGCTTCCATAATCGATAGAGTTTTGAAGGCATCAAAGCCCGGAAAAACAAAGAGTGGAGCAGTAAGCAAAGCTAATGTTGAAGTTGATCCAACTGTTAAGGAAACAATCAAAAAAGAGGTTGCAGATCTTCTTTCAAAGTTTGTTTTGTATCCTGAGCTTGATCTAGACTTCTTAAAGTCTATTTATTGCTAGTAATAATTGATTTTTGCTTGATGAGACCTTTAGCTATTTGAAAACGCAAATTGCTAAGGGTCTTTTTTTTTGGAGAGTGAGTTATGTGTATAAAACTTTTTTCTAAATTTTTCCTTACAACTGTATTGTTTTTTAGTTGTGCAACAGTGCAAACAGAATGGAAAAAAGATGCCTCAAGTATTAAAGCTGAAATAAAAAAAAATGGTAAAGATGCTTTTCTTCTATTTACTGGTTCTGATTGGGATGAGGGAAGTCAAGTTTTGTTAGATATGAAAAATGAACACAAACTATTTTCCAAATACAATAACTCTTTTTTATTTTATAATATTGATATTGTAAGAAACGAAGAAGCAATGGATGATAGAAATCTAAAAAATAATTATACATTGTTTTCAATCTATAATGTGGGTGATTTACCTCATGTTTCTGTCAGAAGCTTTGAAGGAGATGTTTATTTTTCTAAAAATCTTCAACCACCTTATAATTTAGATGAAATTGTGTTAGAGGTGTTGGAAAAAAAGGCTCTTGTAAAAAAACTAAAAAATGACATTAAAGAAAAAGAAGGAAAAGAAAAGACAATTGCAATTGATGCTTTCTTTTCTTCCATATATAACAGTGAGAATGCAATGTACGATGAGTTACGGAAGTTAGCAATTGAATGTGATGAAAAAAATGAATCTGGGCTTATAGGAAAGTTTAAGGTTTTTGTTGCTACATTAAAAGCTGAAAAACTAGCATTGCAAAAAAAATATCTTGAAGCAGCAGATGAATATATTGTCCTATTAAAACAGGCTGAACTAGATAAAATTGATAGGCAAAATGCGTGGTATCAAATAGCTTTTCTCTATGCAAATTCTAAAAAAATTGCAAGTGAAAAAATTATCTTGTGCTTAACTAATGCAATTAATGCGTATCCTGAAAGTGATGGGGTTGGGCATTTAAAAGAAATAATTAAGAGTATAGAAAAACAATAAACATTGTTGTAGGATTAGCTTGAGGTTTAAAAAATTAAAAATGCTTTATCAAATGTTATTTTTAAGATAGGAGTGAAATATGTCAAAAAAGGTTTATTTTCTTTTTGCATTTATTGTATTGTTTTCGTGTAAAGTTTCTAATAATGTAGGCATAATAGATGAAGGTTTAGTAGATTCTTTACAAAAAGAAAATATAATATTGAAGGTTGCTGATGCCTTTGACATTTCAAAATTAAAAGGCATAAAAGTTATGATGAAAGGAAACTATTCTGAAAATGGAGAATATTATTTAATTAAGAATGTTAGTAACCTTTCTAATGCTGAGTTAATAGCAGAACTAGAAACAAAAGAAGGTGTTCTCTATGCTGTGATAGATGAAGTGATTTCACTTCCAAAATATACTGTAGGGGAAGAACCTATCAAGACATTTGGTCTTTCTCAAGGAGATCTAACTCAAGACCCAGATGGTCAAAATTATGAATATGCTCTTCAAATAACAAAAGCACGTGATTGGTATGATGAGCAAAATGTCAGGCATAATGGGGCTTATAGTGAAGTAGGTTATGGAGAAAAACAAGTTGTAGTGGCAATAATAGACACAGGCTTAAATATGAATCATAGAGATTTTCTTGGTGTGGGTGGAAATATTTGCTTGTATGCTAAATCGGCGTTTAGCAAGAATATAAAAAATGGAGATTATGAAATTCTATATAACCCTACAACATATGACGGACATTTTGATTTTAGTAAATTGAGAGTTTTGCCAATTCCTTCAAATGAAGATGGAGGAGGGCATGGTACACATTGCACTGGCACAATTTGTGCTTTAGGAGACAATAATGAAGGCATTGCAGGTGTTGCATGGAAAAACACAAAGATAATATCATATAAAGGCATAGGAAAAGCTTCTGGAAGCACTTTTACGATATATGGAAGTTTAGGAGACCTAGCTGATATTGTTCCAATACTAAAAAAACAGCCAGCAGATCGAACTGTGGAAGAAAGAAAAAAACTGCCTGAATGTATTCCTTCAGATTTTGTTATTACACAAAAGACTGTGCCTTGTAATATGAGTTTAGGCGGGAATACTTCTAATAGTTTTGCGATTGAAATGATAAATAAAGCAATAGCTAATGATATTCTTCCTATAATTGCGATGGGAAACGATGGAAGGAATAGAAGTCATTTTCCTGCTGCTAATTATGGTGTTTTAGCTGTTGGAGCAACTAATGAATTAAATAAAAGAGCCCCTTTTAGCAATGCAGGACCATGGATGAGTGTTTGTGCTCCTGGCAACAATATAATCTCTACAAGCCATGGAAAATGGGAAAATAATAAACCTCTCGAAGATAGTACAGGTACTCAATTTCTTAATGGAACTAGTATGGCAACTCCTTTTGTGACAGGGACTATTGGATATCTTCTTTCTTTTGAAAAAGGACATAATCTTACTCCATACCAAATAAAGAAGATATTGGAAAATACTGCTGATAAAATCGATAATTCATCTTCTGTATATGGATATAACGCTGAAGGGTTTTCTGAATGGTATGGATATGGAAGAGTGAATGTTTTGGAAGTGGCAAAATGTATAACTGAAAGATCGGGGGCAAAACCAATACCAACTGTTAATTCATTTTATATTGAAAAACCTATGACAATAACAGATGAAACAGCTACTGTACCACTAAGTACAAAGGTGCGCTTATATGAAGGTAAAGATTGTGTTGGAATAGGATACTTAAATAAAAAGAAGCAAATTAAATTTTATGGACTTAAAAAGGATAAGGAGTATACTGTGAAGGTACAGACACTTTCAGGATATAAGCATCATACTTTCACTGCTACGGATGTAAGTACTATGGAATACACATTTCATTAAAATTTAAGAAAAGGGATAGATTATTAGAGAAGGGGTAATAACTGTCTTTTTAACTGTGGAATACGATTTAAGTAATTGAAACATATGAAAAAATGTAATAATATTTTGTGCTATGGAAGTTATGAAACGTAGTGTTACATGTGGAGCTTTAAATTCTTCACATGTCGGGCAAAAAGTTACCTTAAATGGTTGGGTTCATAGAAAAAGAGAACATGGAGAGATTTCTTTTTTTAATTTGAGAGATAGATATGGTATAACTCAAGTTATGGTAGATTCTGATTCAGATGAAGAATTAAAAAAGATTTCACAGTCCTTAAAGATGGAGTATTGTGTGGCAGTTGAAGGGACTGTTAGACTTCGTCCTGATGAGATGATTAATCCTGATATGGCTACAGGAGAAATTGAAGTTAAGGCAGATAAGATTGTTATCCTTTCAACGTCTGAAGTTCTTCCTTTTCAAATTGACGAAAAGACGAATGCAAATGAAGATTTACGCCTTAAATATCGATATCTTGATTTGCGTTCTTTTTCGATGCAAAAAAACATTATACTTAGGTCATTATGTTCTTTTGCTGTTAGAGACTATTTAACTCATCAAGGTTTTTTAGAGATAGAAACTCCTACTTTTATAAAATCAACACCTGAAGGGGCTAGAGACTACCTTGTTCCATCTCGTCTATATCATGGAAAATTTTATGCACTTCCTCAATCACCACAGATATATAAGCAACTATTGATGGTTTCGGGTTTTGATAAATATTTTCAAATTGCTCGATGTTATAGAGATGAAGATGCCAGGGGAGATAGACAGCCTGAATTTACTCAAATTGATATTGAGATGAGTTTTGTTTCAAGGGAAGATGTATTAAATCTTACAGAAGGAATGATGGGCTATGTCTTTGAGAAATGTTTGAATAGGAGTATTCCAGCTCATTTTGAACGTTTAAGTTATGATGATGCAATTGCGTTTTATGGATCTGATAAGCCGGATTTACGGTTTGATATGAAGATACAAAAAGCGGACTCTCTTGCAGATATGGGAGATTGCCCTTTCTTTAAGGAAGCTTTAGTAAAAGGTCATGCAATAAGAGCTTTGGTTGTGGAAGGGCAGGCTAATGCATATAGCAGAAAAAAGATTGAAGAGCTTGAAGGAATTGCAAAAATATATAAGACTAAGTCTTTATATTGGATGAAAGTAACAGATGATGGTTTTGAGGGCGGAATTGCAAAGTTCTTCCATGATAGAAATGCTATTTGTGAGCTATTAGGAGCAAAAACTGGAGATTTGTTGCTTTTTACAAGTGATGAAGTAAAGATTGCCTCTATAGCATTGGGAGCTGTGAGAAGTAAATTAGGTAAAGATCTAAACCTTACAAGAAGTGATGATTTTAAGTTTGTATGGATTGTGGACTTCCCACTTTTTGAATGGAACGAAGAGGAAAATAGGTGGGAAGCAGCTCATCACATGTTTTCTGCTCCACAAGAAAAATATCTTAAGACGTTAGAGGAAGATCCAGCTTCTGTTAAAGGTGATTTGTATGATCTTGTTCTAAATGGTTATGAAATAGCCTCTGGTTCTATAAGGATACACGATTCTCTATTACAAAAAAGAATTTTTAATATTGTAGGTTTTAGTGAAGAAGAAGCAGAAAAAAGATTTGGTTTTCTTACTAAAGCGTTTAAGTATGGAGCTCCACCACATGGAGGAATTGCACCTGGGTTGGATCGCTTATTGATGATTATGAGTGAGCAAACTTCAATTAAAGAAGTTATTGCCTTCCCAAAAAATTCCTTTGCAGTGAGTCCTATGGATGAGTGTCCTTCTGAGGTTGATGAAAAACAACTTGAAGAATTAGGATTAATAATTAAAGATGCCTCAAAGAACTGAAACACAAAAGTGGGAGGCTTCAATTTTACGCATGAGTGAAGATCATTTTTTTGATATCATTCATGCGTATTTTGGTGAAATAGAGACGCCTTTTAATAAGCACAAGTTATTAGAAAAGCTATCTTCGTTTTTATTAAATGAAAGCGTAAGAGAAAAAATTATAAACACTTTAAGCTATGAAGATTTGAAATTACTTTCGTGTATAAACTATCTCAAAAATCCGACTGTTAGAATGTTGCTTTTTGTTTTTGATGTTTATGCATCTGAAATAAGAGCAAAACTAGTTAATCTTGAAGAGCGTCTTTTGATATATAGGGAAACTGATGATAATAATTATAATAAAGTTCGCTATAGCATTAATCCTTTATTGCTTGATGTATTGCTTTCTTCTTTAGGTAATTCTTTATTTTTACTATATGAAAAATTAGAAAAAGAGGTGAACATTGAGCCGTTATTAACGCCTGTATTTTTTTCTTCCATTTATTCTTATATTTATAGCAATGCTGATGTATATAAAAAAGATGGCCATTGCAAAAAAAAAGTTTATGACAATCTTTCTAATATTTTTCCAATGTTGAAAGGTAAAGAAGAAGTTATTGATGTGATATTTCGTAGCTTTATAAACTTAAAGTTGATTAAAAAAGTTGAAAACGAAATTATAATCATAGAAGAACATTGGCAAAGATTTGCTAGCCTTTCGCATATTGAAAAACTTATATATCTTTGTGTTTCGAGAGTATTTTCTGTTGATTATGAAGAGTGTTCCATAAACCCACAAGCTGTCTTTAATGATTTATTAACTCTATTAAAAAAAGGTGCTTGGTATAATGAAGAAGATATATATAGAGTTTTGTTTTTGATTTACCTAAAACATTCTACTAATTTACAATCTATAAGTTTTGATAATTATGTATTTTTTCGTACTTTTAAGTGGTCTGTAGATTATGAGGATGAGAAAGCTGAAGCTTTATCCATTGCAGAAGCATTTGGTCTAATAATTAGGAAAAATAATTTATTATGTTTTAATGAATATTTTAGAAATATTGAAGAAGATGAAAAACCATTGCTTATTTCTAGCACTTATGAAGTTACTATAAGCCAGCTTGCTTCGTTAAATAATCTAATTCCAATATTACCGGGAGTGAAAATTATTAAATCTCAGACTTTTGCAACTTTTGAGTTTAATAGACAAACATGTGAAAATTTATTTCAAAAAGAGATGGATTCAAAAAGAATTATTGAGAGCTTACAATCTGTTTCAAAGCACCCACTTCCACAAAATGTAGGAGCTTCTATTGATCAGTGGTACAATAGTTACAAGTCCATATCTCTTTATTCAGGCATTGTATTATGTGTAGATGAAAAACGGAAAAAGTTTTTTATGAAAGGGAGTCCACTTTCCAGTCTTGTTAAAAAGGAAATTACTGATGGAGTTTATTTATTAAACAGTTTTAATATAAAAGAAATAAACAAACAATTAAAAAAATCGGGATTAGATTTTATAATTTTTAATTATAAAGATTGTGATGTTAATTTAGGTTTATCTTATTCTAAATTAGATAAAAAGATTGATACTACAGTAACGAAAGAAAAAAAAGAGTTATTGAATAGGATAAAAAAATGTGAAGCTGAACGTTTACTCGAAGAAGAAAAATTAATTGAAAAGTTAGGAAATAAAAAACTTGATGAAAACCTGAAAGAGATTTTGATTGGCAGAATTAAACGACGTGTAGTTTTAACCGAAAAACAACTTGATCCTTTAACAATACACAAAACTCAAAGAGAAATTAAAGCATTTGATTTTCTTGGAAAATTGAAATTTTTGGAAGAGGCAAAAAATCAAAAATATTTATTAGAAATTACAACTAGTAATAAAAATATTATAACAGGATATGTTGAAGATTTACTTAAAAATATTAATAACAACGTTGTAATTGAAATAAATGATGATAGTTCTCGTTATTCTAATACTAAATATATTGACGTTTCTCAGATACTAAAAATCAAGGTTGTATTTCAATCAATTTTTTCGTAAAACTATGAAGATCAACATAATAACAGCATTTACACAAAAAAATAGGGTCATAGGTAAAGATGGCTCACTTATATGGAATATTCCTGAAGACTTAAAGAGATTTAAAGCACTCACGATGGGGCATTTTTGTGTTGTAGGTTATAACACTTTTATAGGTCTTCCACCTTTGCCAAATAGAAAACTGATTGTGTTATCCAAAAATCATGTCATAGAAAAAGAAGGCGTTTTTGTTGCAAGAAATAAAGAAGAAACTATTGATATAGTGAAAAATTATGGAGCAACGGAGCTTTTTTGTATTGGTGGGCAAAAGACATATGAATGTTTTTTGCCAATAGCTAACACCCTTTATATAACAGAAGTATTGGAAGAATATGAAGGAGATACTTTTTTTCCTGTGTTTAATAAAAATGAATATAATTTAATAGAAGAGATTAGGTTAGAGAAAATCGTATTTAAGACATATCAAAAGAAAATAAATTAACGATAGTTGACAATTTCTCACAATAACTTTATCATAAAGATATCCTATATATTGGAGGTAATTATGAAAAAGATAAGATATGTTTTTATCATGTTGATGGTTGGCTTTTTTTCATGTGGGCAGGGTATGAATTCTACTTTACAACATGATAATCATGCCACAGAAGAAAATACTAAGATTGATGTTTCCTACTCAACATACAAGCGTTATGTAGATGAGGGAATATTGGGAGAAGGTGTAAGCTATGATGTTTGGAAAACACTTGTTGAAGAATCGCATAGATTAGAGAAGATTATATCTAATAGACATGAGTTTGAAAGAGTTTATTCATCTAGAGATGAAACGTTATGGTCAGATTTTACTCCAAAAAGATGAGATGTTTTCATAACAAATGGAACTAGCTCAGCAGGATTTTTAGGTCATGCGGGAATAGCAACTTCTGATACTAACGTTCTACATATTTCAGGTGCAAAGAATGAGTCACCAAAGACAATCACTTTTTCGGAGTGGAATAATTCATATACATACACTAGAGACGATTCATGGACGGAAGTTTATAGGCATGAAGATCGAGAAATAGCAGATGATGCTGCTACATGGGCAGAGAAGACTTATGCATATTCTAATGCAAAATATGGAATTACTGATAATTTAGCGAGTACTGATGTTACATATTGTTCAAAAATTGTGTGGCAAGCATATTACTTTGGTCCATCATCCCATGAAGCTGACATACCAGCAAGTGGTTTTGGTCTTGTAACTCCATATGGGCTATCAAGTACGATACACAAATTAAATCTTAAACAGACGTTTTGGAAACAGTGAGATTCTAAATGAAAGGGGAAAAAATTGTTATACCAGTACTCCGAACAATAGGTATAGTTCTAAAGAAAATTTCTCAAATTTTGCTTCTGGTTATATGTTTGGTTATTATATATCAATTCCCAATACAAAAAAGATTGGCATTGAATAAGTTTGAAAGATATATAAAAAAGCAAGGTGTAGATCCTAGTAAAATTACTGAAAGGGAAGTATCCAAAAATTGGAAAAGCGGAGGATATACAATACAAGTAAAGTTTGAAGATGATGCGGATAAAACATACTATTATCATTATGAAGAATTAAAACTTGATAGAATGTGGTTGACTGTCACTAATAGGCACAATCAGCAACTAGAAGCACCACTTAAAAAAAAGTGTAAATATCCTCCCATTGAGGATGATTAATTTTTGATAGTATTAAAAAGCGACTTGGGAGTAAGATTTCAAGTCGCTTTTTTGTTTTTAAATCGTGTTTAAAACATATCAAAAGAAAATAAATTAACGATAGTTGACAGTTTCTTATAAACTCCTTAATATAGAATTGCAATTCAATATTAGGAGATGTCATGCAAGTATTAAAAGATGAAGTGAGAGATCGCATTTTACTGGCAGCTGAAGATTCGTTCTATAATAAAGATTATAGAAACACAAAACTATCTAAAATTGCAGAACTTGCCGAATGCCCTACTTCTTTAATTTATACGTACTTTAAAAATAAAAGTGAGCTTTTTAATGCAATAGTTTCCCCTATATACAATGATTTTTTTAAGGCATTAGACGAAGAAGAAAGTATTGAAGGAGATATGCTTGAACGCTTAAAAAAATCTGGTGAAGGCTACTTAAAACAATTATTAAAAAATCATAGAAAGTTGGTTATCTTAATTGACAAAAGCATTGGTTCTGATTATGAAGAGGCAAAAGAAAAAATGGTGAGTCGTCTTCAAAAACATATTGAGGATGGGATGGAACGTTATTCAAAACAAAAATATGACCCAATGCTTTCTCGAATATTGGCAAGTAATTATACTGAAGGGCTTCTCGAAATTGCTCGCAATTACAAAAGCTATGAATGGGCAAAAAACATTTTAGCCTTAATGAATCAATGTTATTATCTAGGGGTTCAATCTTTGTAATATAAAGCTTGTTCATTTTAAGGAAGCATTGATTAATTCAACAGCGAATTAATTGATGGTTCCTTAAACACTGTATATAAAGCTATTTATGCTTTAATAATGAATTAATATTCAATTTTAGGAGGTGATATTAATGAGCGAATGTTGTAATGGAAACAAAAGAGAAAACATAATGAGTAGTGTTTGCATTTTGCTAAAATCATTATTTAATTTGTTTTTTCAAACATTAAGTGTATTCTTAATAAGTTTTATTTTGGTTAAAGATATTTATAGACTAAAAATATCTTTAATTCTTTTATTCTTATCTTTTGTTTTGAAAAATATTTTTATCTTTTTAGCAATAAAGATTAGTCATACAAATGCTTATAACACGCTTTTTGAGGTTAGAAGCAAGATTATAGATAAATTGCTGTTATTGCCTTTGGGGTTTTTTAAGAAACATACAACAGGGGAGCTCATCTCAATAATGCAACAAAGCCCTGAAGCTTTGGAGTTTTATCTAGCCCATGGAAAACCTGAAATTATTGAAGTAATTATAATTCCACTTCTTTCATTTTTGTTTTTACTGCTTATTGACTGGCGTATTGGGCTTTTAATGTTAATTGGAGTGCCTTTGATGTTTTTAACTCAAGTTATTTTTCAAAGTAACATGAAAAAAGGGTTACAGATGTATTTTGAACATGAAACTAAAATGAAGTCATCATTAATTGAATATATTAAAAACATAGCTGTGATAAAATCTTTTGCAAAAGATGAAAAAATAAGTGACGAGATATTAAAAACGTGTAGAAACTATTGCTATTTTGTAAAGAAAAGCATGGTTATGGCATCTTTACCTATGGCACTCATCGATATCTTTATGGAAATAGGTGTTGTGATTGTTATGATCGTTGGTTCTATATTGTTTTATAATAATGAAATAACTTTACTTAATCTCATCCTTTCTATAACACTCGCTTTAATTTTTACAGAATCTATAAGTAAGACTGCAACACTTCATCATTATTCTCTTGTTTTCAAGGAAGCTTGCAAAGAAATAGACAAAATACTTTTAGAAGAGACACCTAAAAATAAAACAAAAACTTTATCAGAAAATGGAGATATTGAATTTGAGAATGTAAGCTTTAAATATGGTGATGAATATGTGATTAAAGATGTTAGCTTTTCAATAAAGAAAAACCAATCAATAGCTCTTATTGGTGCCTCTGGTTGTGGAAAGACAACTATTGCAAATCTTTTAATGGGGTATTGGGAAGTTGGTGAGGGAAGTATTAAAATTGCAGGACAAGATATAAAAGAAGTAAATCCTACTTCTTTGGCAAATATAATTGGTAGTGTTTCCCAAGACTCCATACTATTTAACATGAGTGTTTTTGAAAACGTTGCTTTAGGCAAAAAGAGTGCTAGCTTTGATGAGGTAGTTGAGGCATGCAAAAAAGCACGTTGTCATGAATTTATAACATCTCTTCCAAATGGCTATAAAACAAATGTTGGTGAAATTGGCAATAAACTTTCTGGTGGACAAAGACAGCGTATTTCAATTGCACGCACAATATTAAAAAATGCTCCAATTCTTATATTAGATGAAGCAACATCTGCAATAGATGCTCAAAACGAAAAAGCTATATTAGAAGTGATAAAAGAAATAAGCAAAGATAAAACTGTAATTACAATTGCTCACCATTTGAAAACAATAAAGGATGTAGACAAGATTATTCTATTAGAAAATGGAAAAATCATTGCAGAAGGTAAGCATGATGAATTATTAAGAAGTTCAACTGAATATAAAAAAATGGTAGAAATTGAAAATAAAGTTAATGAATGGGAGTTATAGGAGAATTCTATGTTTAAAGAAATGTTATCAATACTTACAAAAGAAGGAAAGCGAGAGTTAGTTATTTCTGCAATATTTTTTTGTTTTTATGGACTTTCATCAGTTGCAATGTTGGTGATTATACTTAACACAATATTTGCCATAACTCAAGGGTATACTCTTAAATATACTAATATGATTATTTTAATCGGATTAGTTTTATTCAAAGGAATGTGTAATATGATTGCAGATATGCAAAAACATAATGCTGGTTTTTGTGTAGTGCAACAGGTGAGAGAGCGAATTATTTTATCTCTTAAAAATTTTTCATTAGGTTTTTACACAGATAAAAGGTTGGGAGAAATGAACACAATATTACATAAAGATGCTGACAATCTTTCTATGGTAATAGGTCATGTTTGGTCAAGAATGTTTGGAGATTTTTTAGTGGCAATATTTGTCTTTTTCTATATGCTTATTTTAGATTATAAAATAGCTATTATAGCTTTTTTGCTAGTTCCACTAGCTCTAACTTTTCTATTTTTTTCAATCAAAAAAATAGAAAAGTTAGAAAATAAAAATAACAATGCACTTTTTGATATGGTAAGCTTATTTGTTGAGTTTGTTAGAGGAATGCCTATCTTAAAAAATTTTGGAAAAAATGATGTATTGCAAAAAGATTTAAAAGAAAAAACTTATCTTTTTGCGAATACATCAAAGACGCTATCAGCAAACAAAGCAAAAGAATTATCAATCTATAACTTTATATTAGATTTAGAATATTTTACTATTATTTCAGTTGCTTCTATTTTTGCATTTTATAATAAGATAGATGTTTTTAAGTTTATCATACTTGCAATAATTTCAAAAGAGTTTTATCGTCCGTTTCATAATATGGATATGTATTACATGTATTATGTAATAGCTTTAGATAGTTATAAGCGTTTAAAAAATACTTTTAGTGAAAAGCCTATATATGATAATAAAAATGGAAATGTTCCAAAGAGTAGTAATATACATTTTGATTCAGTGAGTTTTAAATATGAAGACAATTCTTTTGCATTAAAAGATTTAAACTTTGAAATACGAGAAAAAGAAATTACTGCATTAGTTGGAGAATCAGGGGCTGGCAAAAGCACAATCACTAATCTACTTTTGAGATTTTATGATGTGGCAGAAGGCAAGATAACAATAGATGGGATTGATATAAGAGAAATACCGTATGATGAATTACTAAAGCGAGTAGGCTTGGTTTTGCAAAGTACGCAATTATTTAATAACACAATTGAAGAAAATATTCGTGTAGGTAACAAAAATGCTAGCATGGAAGATATTATTGAGGCTTCAAAAAAAGCAAGACTCCATGATTTTGTGATGAGCCTACCAGATGGATATAACACAAAAGTTGGAGAAGATGCCTCATTTTTATCAGGAGGACAAAGACAAAGAATCTCTATTGCTCGGACTTTTTTAAAAGATTCTTCAATCTTAATATTAGATGAAATTACAAGTAATATTGATGTTATAAATGAAGAGTTGATCCAAGAAGCAATAACAGAATTAGCAAAAAACAAAACAGTGATTATTGTAGCTCATCGCTTAAAAACAATTAAAAATGCTCATAATATACTTGTTTTCAAAAATGGTAAATTATGTGAAAGTGGAAAACACAATGAGTTAATGGCAAGAGGTTGTGAATATTGTAGGCTTTATAAAATGCAGGAATAAGTGGTTTTCGATGTAGGAAGGTTTACTACATCGAAAAAACTTTCAAGATAAGAAATCAGGCAGAAAATCGCTCCATTGCCTTAAGCAAAATGCTTCTTCCAAATGTGCTGTTGCTATTTTATCCTTGCTTTCAATATCTGCAATGGTACGTGCAATTTTTAATACTGCATGGCTTCCTCTTCCTGAAAGTTGTTTTTCTTTTGTTAGTTCGGAAAAACTCATACTTGCTTCTCCGGTAAGATCACAGATACGAGATGTATCGCGTGGTAGTAAATTTGCATTTTTATATTCAATAAAGGAGGGAATCTCTTTTTTGGTTTTTTTATTAGAACGTTCCCATTGCACTTCTCTAGCTTTTTTTATACTTTTACGTAAATCTTCAATTGAATATGTTGTTTCTTGTAATAAAGTGGAAGCGGAAGGTGGAAAAACAGGAATACGTAAATCAATTCTATCAAGTAATGGTGCTGTAAGTTTTTTCCAATAATTTTCTACAACTTGTGGCATGCAAGTGCACACTTTTCCGTCTGCTCCAAAGTTGCCACAAGGGCATGGATTACAAGCAACTAAAAGCTGAAAGTTAGCAGGAAAGGTGCTACTTCTTCCTGCTCGGCTCACTGTAATTCTTCCTGTTTCTAGTGGAGAACGTAATGTTTGTAAAACTGTAGTCTTAAATTGTGTAGCTTCATCTAAAAATAGCACCCCACCATGTGCTAGAGATATTTCTCCTGGTAGGCAACTTCCAGCTCCTCCAATCATGCCTTCAAGGCTTGCATTAGGGTGGGGCATTCTGAATGGAGGTCGTCTTATTAAAACATCTTTTTCACTTGAATTTTCTCCTAGTAGACCTGCAACACTGTATATACGTGTAACTTCATGTGAAGTTTTAAAATCCATATCTGGCAATAAACTTTGAAAACGTCTCAAAGACAATGTTTTCCCACAACCTGGTGGTCCATAAGCTAGTAAATTATGCCCACCAGCTGCAGCTATTTCCAAAGCTCTAACTAAGTGATTTTGCCCTTTAATGTCTCCAAAGCTTTCTTCGTCAAAGCCTGAATCACGCTGTATATTCCTTTTTTCATGTGTCCAGATAACCTCAACATCATTAGTATACATTTTTTCTTTATCTTTGATATCTTCTAATTCTTCTGTTGCTTTTTTCTTGTAGTATTCTATTTCGATATTATCTACTGTTGTAAATGCTTCTTTTAGTGTTGAAACACCAAAAACGCTTACATTTTTTAGTATTGAAGCTTCTTTTTCATTTTCTTTAGGAACTACAAAGTATTTAATGCCATGTTGAACACCTGTTGCTACAGCTCCTAAAACTCCACGTACAGGTCGAACATTGCCTGAAAGTTCTAATTCTCCCATCACCATTATCTTTACTTCATTTAATATGTTTGCTCCCCTGTTTAATCTTGCAACTAATACTGATAGTGCAATGGGTAAATCAAAAGAACTTCCATCTTTTCTTAAATCAGCAGGACTTAGATTAATGAGTATTCTAGATTGTGGAAATTCAATTTTTGAATTTTTAATAGCTACTTTCATTCTTTCTTTTGCTTCTTTCACTGCACTACCCGGTAAACCAACAATGTCAATCACAGGGAGGCCAGATCTTAAATCTGCCTCAACTCTAATTATTTCTCCTTCGTAGCCAAAGGAGGAAAAACTTAATATATCCATAAATCCCTCTTGTATGAAAACTTCTTTATTATATTGTGAAATAATATTGTTTTTTGCCTCAATTGTTAAAAATATACATTGCTTTATTTCTCATCAATGCAAGGACAGTATTTCAAGATGTCTGGAATACCAATAATAATTCTATCTATCATAGAACGTGAGATACCTGTAATTTTAGCAATTTTTCTGTTGCTAAGGCTTTGTTTTTGTGTTTCTAGCTTTTTACAAGCTATTTTGTATTTTTGAATGCTGTATTTCTTGGTGCATTCTAGAACACTTTTTCCACTTTCACTCAAATTCTCGGTATTCAATAAGTTTTCAACGCTAGTTTTTCTGATAAAATATTTATCTCTTCTATTTTTAGCTTCAAGAATCTTTCTAGCATTACTACTATTAGCATATTCAAGATTTAATCTGCTTACATAATATCTCATTATATTTTCTGGCATTTCAATGTAGTCGGCTATTTTTTTAATCATTTTTTCATCTAAGACATATGCTATTTTACATGATAAAACAAAAATGGCTTGTTTATAATTTTTTCTTCTTTGCAACGAATTTGTTTTAGATATCCATTCTGAAAGTGCTTTTTTCATATTATTTTCTTCATAGTCTATATCAGAATCAGCTTCATTATTTCTTTCTAAATCATTAGATTCAGATGTAGAATTATCTTTATCTATAGTTTTACTATTTTCAGCATTAGTTATTTCTTTTAAGATAGTTTCATCAATAGCATTTTTTAGATATATTTTTCTTAAAAAAGCTTTCTCATGATTTTTCAAGCACATACACACAAATGTAAAGAAACTTGCTTTTTCTTTGTCATATTTTGAAAAAATCTTTTCTATTATCTTTGGATATAATGTAAAACGAAAATCATTTAAGTTTTCTTCGTTCATTTTTATACCAAACTTTTTTGGATGGTAATAGATTAAAATAAATAATTTATCTATACATTTCTCTTTGTTATTTTCTGTAACATATGATGTGTGTAAGTTGTTTACCTCATTTTTAATATCATTTGGTATCATATAGCACTCCTTATTATGTATACCAGCAAAGTTTATGCCATTTGTTCTGTTTTACTTAAAAAGCTTGTGAATTTGGCTTATATATCCATTTTATTCTTGAAAAGGTGACAAAACTAAATTAAAAGTCTTATTTTTTAAGAATATATTTAATGAGAATCTTATATTTTAATAATTTTTACTTTTAATTATTTTTAAGTAATATGAATATTCAAAATTTGTTTGCATTACAAGAGAATATAGCGGGAAAACTAGGAAAATTTGAAAAGGTATAGGTTTGCTTCTTATGTATGAAGTAAAAACTGATTGGTAAAATAAATGCTAAGTGAAAAAAAATTGTTCTATAGATGTTTAGAATGCTTGATTAACATTCAATACCACTCAATTGATTTTATTCTTTTTCTAAAGTAGAATACCCATTGTCTAGTCTATGCTTGAAGTTTGTAATGTAACAAAAGTTTATAACGAATTATGGAAGAAAAATATTGCATGTAAAAATGTTTCTTTCACTGTGGAAGAAGGGGAGATTGCTTCTCTTTTAGGGCTGAATGGAGCAGGCAAAAGCACAATATTAAAGATTATTTCAGGAGTTTTGCAACCTACATCGGGGAATGTTTTCATTTCAGGAAAATCAGTTATCAGTCATCCAATACAAGCAAAAAAAGAACTTGGGATTTTATATGAAAATGCACCATTATATCCTGATATGACTGTAGAAGAGTTTTTAATGTTTACTATTCAAATGCGAGGCATTCAAAAAAGAGAAGCTATTAATATTTGTTTGAATGCGATAGAAATCTCTGATCTTGAAGAAGTGAAAACAAAAAGAATATATACTCTTTCAAAAGGTTTTAAGCAAAGAGTTGCTTTTGCAAGCTGTATGGCTCATGAACCTCGTGTCTTGATTTTAGATGAACCTACTTCAAACTTAGATGCAATTCAATTAAAGGCGTTTTATAAACGAATATTGCAACAAGATAAAACCAAAGTTGTTTTAATTTCCACACATAATTTAGAGTTAGCACAAAGTATTTGCACAAAACATATTCTCATTAATAAGGGAGAAGTGATAGTGCAGGGGAGTATGGATGTGCTTCAAGAAGAGCTAAAAGAAAAACTACAAAATAAAGAGGAAGTACCTAGAGCAAAGGTGCTAGAGCTTGCATTTGATGTTTTTGCAGGAGTGAGTAAAAGTGACTTTTTCAAAAACTAGTTTTTTAGATTTTTATCCATTGTATATACTCTTTAAAAAGGAATTAAAGTCGGTCTTATTTTCGCCTACTTTTCTACTACTTTTACTTATCACTATTGTTGGCCATTCTTTTTCTCTTGTTGGCAATAATTATTGGCTTTCAAGTGGAATCTCAGACTTTAAAAATTATTTTCTAAGTGTTCCTCTTTTACTTTCTATTACAATTCCAATGCTCACCATGAGTATATGGGCTGATGAAAAAAAACAGAACACGGATATGGTATTGTTATCAATGCCTATTTCAGAACGTTTTATTGTGTATGCAAAATATTTTTCTTGTCTTTCTGCTTTGTTTTTTATGTCTATTTTGACATTAATTCCACCATTTTCTTTATTGAGCTTGGTTGAGTTCTCTCCATTTCCTTTTTTTATGTCATATCTTTCAACATTGCTTTTTGGAAGTAGCTTGCTTTCTATTTCTTTAGCAATGGGTTTAACTTCCAAACATGTTGCAATTAATTTTTTTGCTAGTTTTATTTTGATTGTGTTTTTAAATATAGCATATATTCCTGTGAGTGCTTTAAAATTTGAATTTTTAAAGAATATTCTTATTTACATATCATTTTCAAACCATATGGAAAATGCGTCTAAAGGTATTTTTGATAGTCGTGATATATTTTTTTACCTTGCACTTTTAATTTTTGGTATTGAATTAAATATATTTAGGTTAAAGGTGATGCTAAAATGAAAAATGAATATAAACTTCAATTTATTCTTTTAACCTTATCTTTGATTTTATTTTTAACTTTATCAAATATTTGGTATTTAAAATGTGACATCACAGAGCAGAGGTTATACACTCTTTCAGATTATACAAAAAATCTTTTAACTTCTCTTGATAGTAAATTACAAATTTCATGGTTTCGTTCTTCAAATATTTCCTCTTTTGCTAGTGAAACACAATACATTTATGATTTATTGAAAGAATTTGAGTTTCATTTTGGATGTGTAGTAAATCTATATAATGCCGACGAAATCGAAGAAAAAAAACTTTATGATATAGGTTTAGCACCTCAAAGCGTGGAAACTTTGGCTATACATGGGCATGCAACACAAAATATTTATTCAGGAATTCTTATTCAACTAAGAGGAATAAGTCGCGTAATCCCATTTGTAGCTTCTATTTCTAACTTAGAATATGAAATTGATAATTTTATATTGCAGTTGGATGATGAATATAGAAGAGTCCCAAATAGAGTTGCTCTTCTTTCAGAAAAAAATGAAGAGTATATAAAAAGATGGCTTAAATATGCAGGTTTTACTGTAGAAGAAGTGTCTTTATCATTAAAGGAAGAATTAAAAGTGGATGTTCCTCTTATTGTTATTGGTTCAAAGCATATTGATAAAGAAATGGCTAGTTATATTGATGTCTTTCTGAAAAAAAATGGACAGGCTGTATTTTTTATTTCTGGGAATACTATTGATGTAAAGGGAAATTGGACTGCAAAAAAAAAGGCAAATGATGCATTAATAGAGGTTCTAGCCTCTCATGGAGTTGAAATAGGTAGTGATTTAGTGCTAGATATTGCAAACTATCCAATTAAAATGAGTAGCGAAGATGGTTCTAACTCTCAAACTATCAATTATCCTTTTTGGCCTAGCATTTTACAGGAGAATATAGAGTTAAAAACTTCTTTGACTTCAGGTGTTTCATTCTTGCAAACTTTTTGGCCTTCTTCAATTATTTTCAATGAGAAGTGGAAAGAGCTGGCAACAACAACAAAGGAAGGTATAGTTGTAGATAAAGACTACAATACTGACCCCTTTGCTAATTCTCTTTCTCTATTTTCTCAGTTGGAAAAAAAGAAAAGATGTTTGATGGCATATAGAGAAAAGCCTTCTCGAGTGGTGATTATTAGTGATGAAAATATGGTAGGTAATGCAATCGAATATACTGATTCTTCTTCTAATTTAGAATTTGCTGTTAACTGCGTACAATGGATTTCCAATAAAGATAAGTTACTAGAATTAAAAAATAAAAAGCATATTTTACTTCCTTTTAAGTTTTATAATGATGAAGATGTCTATTCAATAGTCAGGAGAGCTAGGATAATTTGTTTTGTTATAGTTCCTTTTTTGATTTTAGTTGGAGCTATTTATTTTTTTGTGACTAGAAGAGTGAAAAATAATGAAGCAACTTAAAAAATCAACTATTACTTTAATATTTATTAATATCATTTTAATTTTTTTAATACTTATCGCTCAATTCACTAATAGAATAATTGTTTCAATGCAAACTAGAATTGTGAGATTAGCTCCTAATGCGATTACTAGCGAAACTGAAGAAATTATATTGAAATTGCCAAAAAATATTGCCTCTCCTCTCTTAGATGAATTTCGAATTGTTAAAAGGGGAAAAGCATTTTTATTAAAACGTGACTATGGAGAGTTTTACATCCAACCTGATTTGATGGAAAGATTTTTTTCAGTATTAAACAAAGAAGAACATGCAATTTTTATAACGGATAATTTTAGTGAATATGAGGCCTATTCTCTTGATGAGATGTCAGCTTTTAATATTCGTTTATGTAGCCAAAATAAAGATGTTTTAATAGACCTTTATATTGGAAAACTTGATGATACAGGGCAGTTAAGATATATAAGGAGAGGGAATGTGGCTTCTAGTGTTTTTTGTATTAGTGATGCTATTAGTCCTTTCTTAAATACACTGCCAAGTTTTTGGCTTGATATGCAAGTGTATAAAGCCAAATTGAATGATAATCAGATTGGTAGTGTTGAAATGAATGAAAATGCTGTATTTCGCACTCTTGAAAAAGAAAATGATTTTGTTTCTCTTGAAAAAACACTTTCAAGCCTTACTGCAATTGATATCTTTGATAACTTTCCTATAGAAAATGAAACAACACAAAGTTTTACTATAACACTTGAACGAAATGAAACAATTTCTATTTCCTGCACACCTCTCGAAAGTGGTGACTTTATCTTATTTGATAGTAGGAGCAAAAACGCATATATATTGAGTGCTTACTCACAAAAAAGGCTGATGAGAAGTGTGGAAGCTATTACGAACGAATAGACATCCATTAATTTAATAGTTACCAAACTAATAAAAGCTTATTCTATGGTCGCCATCGTATTAATCAGATCTATAATGCTTACTATTAATTCCTTAATCTTAATAACTTCATCTTGAAATTTCTTATTGGAGTTTCCTTGAATGCTAGACCAGTTAGTTAGTGTTGCATAAATACCCGTTTTGCTACCTCCTACAATACCGGTTAATATAACATTCATTGATTTTAAGCTATCTAGTATGCGAGTGCAAATCCTTTTCATATCACTTTCTATGTTTCTAATAAGTGTTTCTACTTGAGTTTTTGTCTTTATAGTTAGTACGCCACTTTCAATTATAGATGCAAAAGATGTACCTATTATGCTTTCAGGTGAAAGCTCACTTTCAAAAGAAGTAATCTCTTTGGATACTTGATTGAGTGAGTTAAAAGAAGATGTGTATTCAGATAGGTTATCAGTTCTATAAAAAGCACCTTCGGTAAGAATTATTTTTAACGAAGGCATAAATTTATCTGGATATATCGTTTGAAAAAATGTCTTAAAGAACTCCAAAACTATTTCATTTTTTAGTGGAGTATCACCTAAGAGTTTTTGCCATGGTTTATAGCTAATACTTCGCAACTTTTCAGCTTCAACAATTTGTAACATGCGAGACTTAACAGTTTCTTTTTGCATGTTAGAAACCCAAGCTCCCCATTCTTGCAAAAATAAATCTTTCCACGCATGCTTAAAATATAAAAACCAGTCTTCCCCAGCAGTAAATGATATAGGAGCCCATGTTATATCTTGTTTTACATATTTTACAATTTTTTTTATTGGAACATTTTCTTTGAAATCACTAATGTAAGAAAGTGCTTTTAGAGCATCATCAATGAATTTGTTTGCATTTTCTCCAGCTGTATCTTCTGATTCTTTTTGAGCCTTATTTCCTAATGGTAAAACATCTCTTTTGTATAGTAAAAAAAGTGTCTGCAACATAGGAATTGGGATATTTTTTGAAGATGATAGCACAGAAGCTAAAAGCTCAATCTCGTTTTGAATTGCAAATATGGAACAAGTTGTCTCACTTGGTTGCACAGTAAATTTGAGAAGTACTTTATCAAGAGAAAAATCGCAAAAAGTTCTCATCCATTCAATCGCTTGTGAGACTTTGTACATATCAAATTTAATATTTGTGTCTAACTCTGTAGTAAGTTTTTCTATTTCTTTAAGAATAGTATTTTTTCTTGCGTTAGATGTGTCTTCTGCTTTTGTATCAAATGATGAGGAGATACGCAACAATTCCTCATACAGCGATGGTGCAATAAAAGAACTTAAAAGCATATAAAAATTATTTTTTTCAGAATTATAGCAATCAAGCATGGAAGAAAAAAACATCTGTGTTTTTCTTAAATTCGAAAGTAGGTTATAAAACGTGGATGTGTAAAGTTGCTTTGAAATATTGATATACTTACTATCATGATTTTTTAAATCTCTACCAATCCTACTAACCAACTCCTTTTGATATAGACTTTCTACAGGGATAGACTTAATAAGAGAAACTACAGTGAGCCATATTCTTAAAAAGAAAGATTCTTTTGAAAAACTAACGGCAACTTTTTCTGTTTTAGGGGTTTCTTCTGGAGTTTGAGATTTTTCTTGTGCTTCAGACTGCACATTTTGCATAGAATTACTTATACTGAAAAGTAATTCTTTGGTTTCTTCTTCTGACAAAGAAGCAACCAAACTTTCAAATGTAGATGTTTTTTCTTCCATAGCTTCTCTTAAAAGTAGAATGTTGGTGTCAGCACTAGTAAACGGTCCCTACGGGAATCGAACCCGTATTTTGAGATTGAGAATCTCACGTCCTAACCATTAGACGAAGGGACCTTAAATTCCCCAGGGAGGATTCGAACCCCCACAAGCAGAACCAGAATCTGCGGTGCTACCATTACACAACCGGGGATTGTTCCTTAATATGCTGAGAACTCTATCATTATTTAATTCTCTTTGTCAATATAGATTTATTTGTTATTTAATTTTAGGTTTTAAAATCTAGAGACTAAAAAGCAAAGAGAAGGGGAAACAAATTCCCCCTCTCTCTAAAAGTCTCCAACTAATTATTATCAGCCTTGCTTATTTAAGGTTAAAAGCTGGAAGGTTAAATATAGTCGACATTTGACTAAGTACCCTTTGCACTCCAGCATCTCCGTGGATAATGTCTTTTATTTGTCCATCTTTATTAATTAAAATAAATTTAGGTGTTGTTATAAAATGGAAGCGTGAGAACCAAACTTCGTCTTTAGCATCATATAATGCATTTGGAATAATATCAGTGAGTCCAAGCTCTGTTAGACTAGCCTCAGTTTCTTTTATTCCATTGTCAAGGTCATATATTTTCGTCTCAATGTCATAGCTTACAGATGTAATTAAAGGGATAAATGTTACTCCTGTCAAATTGTATTTGAGTAATTCTTTAACTTTAACCATACAACCACCACACAATGGTGAGACCATTGCTATTAAAACTGGTCCAGATGTTACTGGTTTTTTCAAATCAATAAGCTCTTTAGTCTTGTTGTATACTTTGTAGCCATAAATGTTTCTGTTGTAAAATTTGTCTGCTATTTCTTTAGTAACATCGTGCATTATTGTAATTTCATTAGAGGTACCACTTACAGTTTCGTTTTCGCTTGCAATTTCAAAGTAATAATAGGCAGTTACTTCTTCATATGGTTTATTGTCTTTATCCGTATGCTTTCCAGTGCAAACAAGACGGTAGACACCTTGAGCATTTGTTCCAACATTAAATGTATAGCTTTTTTCTCCACGATCATCAGTAACAAGCTCTTCGGCTACTACTTCAGTATCATTTGACGAAAGAATCTTTACAGAAAGTTTTGCTTTCCTGAGTGGATCCCCATCTAGGTCAGTAACGTTGAAATCAAATTTAATGCTATCTTTTGTTTTAATCTTATCTCCTTTTATAAGCACATCTACTGCTTTTTTATATTCTGGCTTAGAAGTTGGAAAACCTTTATCTGCCCATTCTGTGAAGCCACCTTTGATATATTGTATACGCTTAAACCCTAGAGTTTTTAGTTTGTTAAAAGCTTTCTCAGAGCGATTATGTGTCCTACAATAAATGAGGTATCTTTTTGCCTTGTCTAGTTTTGAAAGCCATTCATCAAATTTTGGGGAATAGAAATCAAACTGTGTTACGTTTTGCACAACACCTTCCAAATGTCCTTCTTTGTATTCCGAATTTGTCCTAACATCCAGCAAAACAAATGATGAGTTATCTTTATTTTGCTTAATTATTTCACTTGCTTCTTCTACAGTGACCCAGTCTTTCAAGGGTGCATCTTGTTCTTGACCGTTACCATTACCATTCGCATCTTGATTGTTTTTACCATTGTTATTCTTATTACTATTTGAATGGTTACAGGCAGTGACAATAGCTAAACTTGTGATAAACACAAATAGTAGCAAAGCTAGTTTTTTCATATTCTTACTCCTTAATATGAACATATTTGTGCATCTAAAACGGCGATATCCTCAAAGCTGTTTTTATGATGCACGCATAGTTATAGCACACATTGTAAATAATATCTAGGTTTTGGCTATGAACATAACACTATGTTGGGTTTCCCCTTAAGGTTATACTCATATAAGCCTTGATGACTCCATTTCAGATTCAACTACAAAATTCCACACTTAAAAATAGTTACAGGATAAGCTTAATTTTGCCGAGAACCCCGGCGTCGACCCGTATCTTAATTTTATTGTTTTTGTTATGATAGGTGGATGACATACTTGTCGATGAAATTGCATTTTAGGAGGTTTAATGTGATGAATAAGTTGACAAAAGGATGGCTTTTTTTAGCCATTTCGCTTTTTGTGTTTGGCTCTTTTTTTTCCTGTAGTGACCCTGCTAGAAATAATGGGGGTGGTGTAGAAAATGGAGGCAAAGAAACGTATGAAGTTAGCTTTGCAATATCTCGTAAAGATCAAGGCAACATTACTGCAACTGTTGATGGAACGTCTATTTCAAGTGGGGCTAAAGTTGAAAAAGGTAAGAAAATAACTTTCACTGTTAAGCTAAACGATCCTAATGCATACGAAGTTTATAGTTGGGAAGAAGCTACCGCTGCTTCTGAGCTTACAAAAGCTACTCTCATTGTGGAAAAAAATACATCAGTATTAGCAATAATAAAAGGTAAAGATGAAAAAGCTCCAACTATAAAATCTCTTAGGATTTATGGAAAAAATGTAAAGGTGGATGAATTAGATGATGCTAATATTGAGGTTGAAAACTTTGTTAAAACATTAACATCTGACGACATAGTTGCAACATTTAGTCTACATGGCGTACTCCAAGAGTTTCCTCTAACAGTTGATAAAGCAAATTTGGATGTGGGAGCTAATATAGTTACAGTTACTCTAGCTCCATTAGTGGGTCAATATATTGGCTGGAAAGATAAAGTTAAAATCACTAGAAAAGGTGCGGAACAAGCTAAAACACTTGATTCTGATGTAACTCTTGAAGCACTAGAAGTAGCTTTAGTAGGAGTAAAGAATGAAAGAGCTAATATTGAAGCATTTAATGCTGTAAATGGCTTTAATGCTAATAGCTCAGGCTATTATGAAATAGAAGATGCAAAAACTGCTTATGTTGCACTAAAAATGAAAAAAGCAAAACCTGCTAGTGGTGACTTTTCTATTGAGCTTACCAATAAAACTGCATATGAAGAGCCGGTGGTTTTTGAAAGAAATACTACAGGAGACCAAAGTTATTTTGGAGAGAAAAAAATAGCATTATCTCAAGGTTATAATGTGTTAGAGGTTAAAGTTAGCAATTCTGATAAGAGTAAGACTGGAGTATACACCCTTGTAGTAAAGTATAATGGTGGACCAAATCCTCTTACAATTCCTTTAGCTCAAAGAAAGACATTGCCTGGTGTGTATTGCCCTGCTCAAAGAAAACCTCTTGAAGGAGAAATGCCTGATTTAGTTTGGCTCATGGCTATAGCTGGTTACTGTAAGTATTGCGATGCTGCTTTGAAGGTGGCTGGTAATAAGGATAATCTAGCAAATAAGTATAGAGGTATGGGCTTACGTGTTGTAATAGTTGATAAGGACGGAAGAATTCCTTGTGATGAAAAATGGAAGGCTGCAGGTGCAGGTTTTCCTTTATATAATAATATAGATAATTCCCTTAAGCGTTTTTATATAAGTACATCTGGATATCCTAAGAATATAGCTATTAAAAATGGAGTGGGAGATGTAATGCCTACTGCAGCTGAAAGTAATATTAAGCATTATTTTGGCTTTTAATATTTAAGAAAATACTTAAAATGGGCGTGTGGTTTTTTCTAAGCTTACACGCCCTTTTTTATGCAAAGAGAGGATTAATTTAATGAATAAATTGATAAAATGCTACTCTTTACTTACCATTGCATTTTTTGTATTGAGTGTTTTTTCTTCATGTAACAATCAAAATAATGTAAATACTTCTAAAGGAAACAATTCCCTACCAAATACAATTCAGACTGAAGCAAGGCTTGAAGCTATAGAAGTTGCAATGATTGGTGAAAAAAATGGAAGAGGAAAGCTTGAGGCATTTAATACTCTTATGGGGTTTGAAAGTGATAAATATGGTCCTTATGAACTCGAAGAGGCTAAAACAGCATATATTGCCTTAAAAATGAAAGTAGCAAAACCAACTACTGGAGACTTTTCTATTGAAGTTACTAATAAAACTACATATATAGAGCCAGTTATCTTTGTAAGAAGTGTTGAGCATGGAGATGTTTATTTTGGTCCAGGTTATATTACTTTGTCTAAAGGTCGCAATATATTAGAAGTGAAAGTAAAAAATCCTGATAATAGCAAAGAGAAAATATACACTATTTTTGTGCAGTATGGAGGTGGTATAGATCCACTTAAGCTAGATTTTGATGATAGAAAGATTATTCCTGGGATATATTGTCCAGCTCAGAGAAAACCTCTTGAAGGTGAGCTTCCTGATTTGGTATGGATGATTGTTATGGCAGGCTGGTGACCAAATTGTGCAGACTCGTTGAGTGCTGCTGGTATAAATGGAGAGAACCTTGCAAATAAATATAAAGATAAAGGTTTACGTGTTATAGCAATTGACAGGGATGGAAGAAGCCAAGATTTAAGTCAGGAAAAATGGAAAAATGCAGGTGCTAACTTTCCATTATATACAAGAAACGACAATTGTTTTCTTACATTTTATAAAACTATACCTGGATATCCTTATAATGTTGGTATAAAAAAATGGCGAAAGACACAAATTCAGGCAAATGAAGCATCTATTAAATGGATGTTTGGATTTTAATTGTTCAAAAAATATTTTAAAGAAGAGGAGTGTAGGAGAAATCTTATGCTCCTTTTTTATACAAAAATAGCATGAGAAAAAAAATATTTTCTATTCATTTTTAATGAAAGAGAAAATGAAAAGTAGTATTTTTGTATCTCAAAATAGTCACTTTTGTTTTTTTACATGTGTTTGCATTGTTGATAGAAAATTACATGTTTAGGAGGTTAAATATGATGAATAAGTGGTTTGAAAGGCATTTTCTAACTGTCATTTCTTTTGGATTAATTCATTTTCTTATAGCTGGACTTCTTTTTGGTTGCAAAGCTCAAAACAAGCCCAATAGTACAATTGAAAAAGAGAAAGAAGAATTTGTAATTACTTTTGCTACTTCCCCAGAAGCTGAAGGTAGTGTTGTAGCGATTAGTGATGGGAAACCTGTTTTAAGTGGTGTTACAAAGATAGAAAAGAATAAGGATGTTAAGTTTACTGTCACAATACAAAATCCTAATCTTTATGAACTAGATGGTTGGGAAGGAGCAGTTAAATACAGTAAAAATCCTTTGATGGCACACCTTAAAGTTTCTAAAAATGCAAAAGTAGTTGCAAGGCTAAAGAGAATAAATGGTGAAGATCCATCGTTATTTCTTTCATCTCTCAAAGTATTTGAAAAAGAAGTAGATATTTCAAACTTAGATGATGTTAAAATTGGAGTTGAAAACATTGTTGAAACAATCTCTCCTTCCAATGTTGTTGCAATGTTCACTTATGGAGTGCAAAATACACCTATTAAGCTTGATGTATCACTTGATAAAACTGCTTTAGCCGTAGGAGAAAATATAGTTAAATTGAGTGTACCAGCTCTTTCAGGTAGTTATAAGTATTTTGAGCAAGTAGTGAAAATCACTAGAAAGCAAAAAGAGAAGTTTAAGATAACTTTTCTTGCCTTTCCAAGTGATCAAGGCAATGTTACAGCAACTGTAGATGGCTACCCCATCGAAAGTGGGATTACACCTGTTGAAAAAGATAAGGTAGTGATTTTCACCTTGACACCAAAAGCTGGATACACTATAGAAGACTGGGAAGGAGCTAACAAAGACGTAAATAATTCATTAATGGCGAGTCTTAAAGTTTCTAAAAATGCAACAGTAACGGCAAAGCTAAAAACTAAAGTTGATTCAGAACTTACTTTGACTTCGCTATGTGTACATCACAAAGAAATGGATATATCAAACTTGAGTGATTTGAAGATGGAAGTTGAAAACTTTGTGAAAACAATTAATTCTAGTGATATAGTTGCAATGTTCACCTATGATGATGTGAAGTTTTCTAAAGAAATTATTGTGGAAGTTGACAAGAATGCTTTAGATGAAGGGGATACTATAGTAAATTTAAGTGTTCCTGCCTTGATAGGAAGTTATAAAGCATGGGGGAGGCAAGTAAAGATAACACGAAAACCTGCTCCTACACTAAATGCGATTCCAAATGAAATAAAGATTGAAAGCATAGAAATATCCCTGTTAGCTTGGGAAAATGGTAAGTATAAGTATGGAGATTATGTTCCAATAGAGAATTTTAATTCCAATAATGCGGGGCCATACACATCTCAAGAAGCAAAAACGGCATATGTTGCAGTGAGACTAAAAGCAGAAAAACCAGCTACTGTGGATTATTCCATTGAACTTGCTAACAAAACTACGTACTTAAAACCTATTTCTTTTTTGAGAGCTACTGACGATGATTCCTATTTTGGTGCTGGTATGCCAACTGTGCTATCACAAGGCTATAATGTTTTAGAGGTAAAGGTTAAAAGTCCAGATAATAGCAAGGAAGGTGTGTATACTATTATTGTTAAGTATTCAGGTGGACCAAATCCGCTAGCTATGCCACTAGAAAAAAGAAAGATGATTGATGGAATTTATTGTCCTGTGCAGAGAAAGCCTCTTGAAGGTGAAAAACCTGATTTTGTGTATTTAATTTCTATGGCAGGCTACTGTGTCTATTGTCCTGAGGCATTGTACGAAGCAGGTGATGGAAACCATATTGCAGATAGATATAAAAGTAAAGGTTTGCGTGTTATGGCAGTTGATAAGGATGGAAGACTTCATGATGCCAGCGAGGCTAAATGGAAGGCTACAGGAGCGAGTTTTCCTTTATATAGTCGTTTGCAAAACTCTTTTCAACCTATTTATGAAAATATATCTGGCTATCCTTCTCGTATTTGTGTTAAAGAATGGCAAGGAACGAAGATTACGGTGATGGACTACGAAGGAGAACTTAAACGCATATTTGGCTTTAATTAAATAGACTTTTATTTCTTTAATAAAGGCGTGTAGGTGAAAAGCCTATACGCCTTTTTATTTATAAACTAAATTATTCGACTATAGGCTATTACTTGCTAATAATTTTTGTTTTTCACTATTAAATTCTTCATCAGACAAAGCTCCCATCTGATGAAGTTTCGCTAGTTTTTCTAACTTGTCCAATGGTGTTTCTGTAGATGGTGGTGTTTGAATTTGTGTTTCCTTTTTGTCTGCTAATTCTTTTAACCACTTATTCAAAAGAACAAGCAAAAAAACTTATAATTGAACTAGTTGTAGATTGATTTTTAGCATTAAAACATGGTTTTTGAAAGTTATGAAAATATTCTGGTATAGTATAGGAGAAATACTTACGCTTCTCCTTTTGTTTAAATAAAAAAATAGGGTAGCCTTTTTCAAGACTACCCCATTTTTGAAGAAATCAGTCAACTATTAAAAAACAGTTTGTTCTTTAACAGGTGTCTCCAAAGCCTTTAATGCTTTTTCAACTAGTTTTCTTCTTAACTTCTTCTCATCTTCTGGAGTTGCTTTTGGATCCCCAAGTGGATGAGGGATAGCAATAGCTGGCACAATTCTGTTTGCTCCAACTGTTTTAGAGATAGGCACAACAGTAGCAATATGCACTACTGGCATGACTCTCTCAATTTCCTTGACCATCGTTGCACCGCAACGAGTACAAGTGCCTCACGTAGATGTGAGAATAACAGCAGTAACTCCGTCATTCTTTAGTTTTTGAGCAATTTCTGTTGCAAATCTCTTTGCACTCTTAACAGCAGTACCATTTCCAACTGTTGTGTAATACTTTGTATGGAGTTTGCCAATAAGCCCCTCTTTTTCCATGTCTTTCAACACATCAACAGGCAAAACACGGTTTGGATTTTCGTTACAATATGTTGGGTCATAACCACCATGTGCTGTCTCTGCCATGTTATCAATAGTGTATTCTCCATAGTGTGAAGCGTTAGATGCCTCAATATGGTCTGGGTTTCCCTTAGGCACTACACCACCAGATGTAACCAAAGCAATTGTAGCATGCTTCATGTCTGTTACAGGAGCGAATGGCTCAACTCTGTCAAACACTGGCATTGGATACTCTGTAACAAAGGCTTCTCCCTTAATCTTTTTAATGAGCATATCGACAGCTCGCTTTGCACCCCTTTCTTTTGCAAAGTAGTTTTGTCTAATGCCACTTGGTAAAAGTCCTTCTTCTTCAGGAGTTCCTACAGCTTCACCGGTTAAAATCTTTTTGGCAACTTTTGCCATT
This sequence comes from Treponema sp., assembly GCA_052169955.1. Classification (GTDB taxonomy): domain Bacteria; phylum Spirochaetota; class Spirochaetia; order Treponematales; family Treponemataceae; genus Treponema_B. The sequence continues at coordinate 137,785 of JBQNBL010000001.1, read as the reverse complement.
GTTGGTAATGCTTGTCTAGCACCTGCAGCATTGTTAGTTGTTTTAACAACGTATGCAAAGCTCTTAAACATGTCATAACCAGGATTTTCTTCATAAAGACCTGTAACGGCAGGCACTTTTAGAGATGCTGCTACTTTACAAGTGTTACCGCAAGCCATACCATAGCGTCCAGCATTAAATCCAGGACCTGCAATTAATAGGTCAGCTTTTGTATCTTGAAGCACTTTTTTTACGAATGCAGTACACTCTTCTTCGTGCTCGTTAAAATAGTTATCACCACAGATAATAGTTTTTACTATATCTCCAGCGTCTCCTATTCCAGCTTTCAAACCAACACCTGGTCCTACCACTCCGTCCACAACTTCAATTTTATAATCAGCTTTGTCTTCGCCTCCCTTTTGAGCAAAGAACTGGTTTAAATAATGTACAACAACTTTTCCCATCTTCTTTCCTCCTATATTCCTCTAGCAGTGTTATACCAGAAGCCCAATTCATTTGTTGCTCCTGTAATAACTTGAAGCTCAGCTTCGATAGTTCCATCAGCATGTAAACTACCTTCCCAACCACCTGCAATAACGTTTGCTTGCTTTGCATCACCTATAATCTTATTCATAGGTGGCAATACAATAACAGCATTTGCATTTGAGTTTGAAACTACAGCATCTGCTGAAGGATGTGAGTCTGCCAAAGATTGACTAGCACCGTCTTGACCTGCATATTCGTCTGTTACTAGAACAGTTTTCATGCCAAGATCTGTACTCTTTCTGCAGTTCATAATGAGGTCAGCGTCAGGATTTCCAAAACCTTCCTCAGAGATAACTACAGCATCGCAACCCAATTGTTTTGCTAACTTACAAGCAAGGTAAGAAGAACGCTCTTTATCTGCAAGAGTTACGTTCTCATTTGTGATGACAACACCCATAAAGTTGATGTCTTTACCATGTCTTGCATAAAGCTCATGAATGATTGGGCTATTTTGGTGGACATAAGTTGGGTTCTTATCACATGCAGAAACACAGTTTCCTGAAGTGATAGCTCCATCAAATGCTTCTGTTGGATACATAATTGTAGGCAAAATCTGCTTAACATCAACACCATAGTAATATGTGTCGTGCAACAAACCTTGACTTTGCAACATGTAGATATAACCTACTTTTGGAAGATTAGGATATTGAGCAGCTTGTTCCACAAATGGCTTTGTTTCATAAGTTTCGATAGTTGCAGGTTTCACATCGCGTCCTGCCTCTCCAAGATAGCGAGCAACTTTCAAGCCCATAAGGCGTAAAGTCTTCTCTTTAATTGCTCTTGTAACATCATCTTGTACTTTGCAATTAACAACCAAGTTATAGGTTTTTGAAAAAGGAGTATATTCTGCACCAGGACCTGTCATGTCAATTATACCCTCTTGGAAGCCTACAACAGTTCCTGTTGTAACAACTGCAGCACCCTTTAATACGTGTGTTCTACCCTCTCCAACAGTAGCTTCTTCACCAGTGAAGAAACCTGGGAAGATTTTACCTGTTCCGGACACCTTACATCGTGGCTCCAAAACATCTTTTACAGGAATAATGCGAACACTTTCTCCAGGCTTTGCAATATCCAACTCAACACTAACAACAAGTGGATCTTCTTTAATAAGAGCGATGACTTCGTCCTTATTAATTTCAAGAGTCTTGCCGTTGACAGAAGTTTTGCTAGCGAACTTCATGTCTTCAATAGGAATAATCCCTAATTCGAGTTTCACTTGAAATCCCTCCTAATATAAATATCACATAGCATACACCATGCTATGTATAAATATATCATTAAATAAAATAATAGTCAATTAAAGATCTTTTTGTCGAAAGGGGTATCTTTGTTATACTATAACTTCTAAAATTATTTATTTCGTTTTATAAATCTTTTTTTATACTTCTTATAATAAACACTTCTTATATTTTCAAGCCATGAATATAGCGTATACAAAATCTTACTCTTAAAAACATCTATACTACCAATTCTATGGACAATTTTTCCTCCGAACCCCGTCTTAAAGCGATAAAGCCCTGCCATCGGATGACTCGGCTCGTCAGTTGGCGGAATACCATAAAAATCATAGACTTTGCAACCGTATTCTTTCGCTTCTTTTATTGCTTGCCATTGCAAAAGATATGTTGCCATAAGGTTTCTATGCTCATTTGAAGAAGCTCCATATAGGTACGTTGCTTCATCCTTATAAAACATTGTAATAATTGCACTTAAAGGCTCTTCATTATAGAAAGCTACATAAAGCCTTACTGAAACATTTGGATGTTTTCTTGAAAGCGTGAATAACGACTTATAGTAATTTTTAGAATGTATTGCAATGCCATCGCGTTCTGAAGTAGTTTTGTATAGCTTATAAAATAAGTCTATTCCTTCATCAAGAGCTTCATTCATATCAAACATTTTGACTATGCAGCCTTTTTTCTGGCTTAAACGTATATTATATCTCCACTTACTTTTAAACTGAGAAAGAAGTTCATCTTCACTGAGAGTTAAATCTAAAATCACGGTATCAGGAGGTTGAATATCCGTTTTTGACTTTGCAACATAAAAACCGTTGCTTTTCTTAAAAAGAACGGTCGGTCTTTTAACCGCTTCATTGCCATCGGAAGCTTTTCCGTCTTTGTTATCAACAATGACACGTAAGTCCATATCAAAACGTACAAAAATACATTTATTGTAAAATGTTTTTGTAATTTCGGTCAGGATATCGGAGTAAAACTCATTTTTTACTTCGCCTAAACTTTCTCCCATAATGTTTGGAAACATAGGAACATAACCTATAGAAAAAGAGAAAGGAAGCTTTTTGGAAAGTAATGTGAAATAAAAAGAATGTTCAGCATTTTCTCTTTGATATTTAACATGGAAATGACAAGGCTTCCAGCCATGACTTTCTTTAAAACTTGCCCAGAAATCACTTTGTAAAAATGAACTAGCATCTTTTGTGCTACCAACTTCTTCAACAAAAACTATTTTATACATAAATATATTCCGTATTTTTAACCCGATATAACGGTTGGGCATTATATTGTATTTTTATTAAAAAAGAGTAGGGTGGAAAATGAAGTGGGAAAATCACAATCATCATTTAAAGGATATATGAACCATACAACACTTATTTATTTAAATATCTGTGATGTGTTATATCTTCCATTATTTCGATTCATTATAAACAAAAATTCACGAATTAATTCTTCTTCTGAATCACAAACATCTTGCTTATGACTTAAAGAAGATTTATTTTGTTTTTTATAGTCAAGCTTATGTAGCATTATTAATAAGCCAAATAATGAAGATAATGGTTCATGATTACTTTCATATTCTTTATTTGTCTTTATAACGAGCCATAAATGACCCAACTCATGAGCTATGCAAACTCTTTTTCTTGATTCTGACATATTTCTATCATAAACAATATCAAAACTATATCCTTCCTGATACGTAGCACAAGCTAAGTCCTTGAGTTCATCCTTACTTTCTTCTGTTGGCATACACGTTATACGAAAAAACTCAGATTTGGGTATATTCTTACGAATATAATCCTCCATAGTTCGCATTATATGAGCAAGATATTGATAAGGGACATTTTTTATTAAATTATCATACCAATCACTAATTGAGCTGATATTATCTTGTGAGATATTGAATGCATTCAATATGTTTTTTATTCTACTGTTGCTTAAATTAAAAAAAGTTTCCATCTACTATAATCCCCGCTCTCTACACATGGCAGAAAACTTCCACGACATAGATAAAAACATTTGGACTGTTAATTCATATTTTTGCTTATCTGTTGGTTCTCCTACAGAAAAAAACATTTTTGGACTTCCCATAGCTTCAAGCAAAAGATTCCTTCTTTCAATGAAATCCTCATCAGAAATGCCGAATTTCCCAAAAACTAATTCAATATCTTCTCTTTTGGAGCATTTTACCAAGGCTCCAACAATGATATCTTTATTTTCCATATATTTCAAAACCCTATTGAATACCTTCACCTTATTAATTTAATATTTTAATTAAGATAAAAATAAAAGACAGTAAAACAGACTTGCATGTAGTATTGCAATGCTATCAGACACCCTCATGTTAATAAATATACTAATAAAAGTCAATGTGTATTTTGGTACGTATTTTCTATATGTTAACCAATATTTTTAAATATCCATTAAAATTGCTCAAGTTAAAATTCCCCCTTCATCGCTCGGGGAACGCTGCCTTCCTTCGAGCGAGCAGGGGGTCTTTGCACGGGCGAGCAGGGAGGCGTTCCCCTCGCTCGAAGGGAGGTGTTCCCTTCGGCCGAAGGCTGGCATTCCTTCGGGGCGGTCTTTTTATCTTTCAAATTGCGAACTTTATTGTACACTATCTAGTCTTAATATTTACAATACAGATATATATTGGTACACTCATCTTCGCCCGTCGGGCTTATGGAGTTATATTATGATGAGAAAAGTGCTTTTAATTGCCGTTTTGCTTCTTTCGTGTTTTGCGGTTCATTCGCAAGAGAGTTTGTTCGAGTCTAACGAAGAGAATCTCTTCAATCTGTTTAACTTGGACGATGAAAAAGTGGAAGTAATCAAAAAGTTATACGAAAGTGAAGGTCTACTCAATGGTTGGTTTAAGGGATGTATGCAAGACCTTGCGAAATGTGCAAAAGAATATGACAAGGCAAAGGTCAAGAATGAAAAGATGAAGGCTGAATTAGAAGACTACAGTGTGAAGATATTGATGTTTGCGGTTCTTTGCTCGCTGATTTTCCCGTCTTTTTTTGATGATAGTGAGTTAAGTCAATATACCGAGACCTTAGGATTGAATGAAGCGCTCGATAATCTATCCGGAGAAACCACTGATTATCTTGATAGGCTGGGCGAGCGGATTCTGGACAGTGTAGGTCTTGCAGGAAATCCACCTAACAAAAAGTTAGTGAGCCAATATGTCAATATCACTGTTGACTCTATAAGAGAATATCTTAACGGTAAGAAGAAAGAAGACGCAAGAAAATGAAAAGGTTTAAGTTGTGTTCTCCCTATTCGCCTATGGGAGACCAAATAAATGCAATTGAAAGGCTTTCACAAGGGGTGCTTGCGGGAGATAGGTATCAGACGCTGAAAGGTATTACGGGGAGCGGCAAGACTTTCACAATGGCGAATATCATTGAGAAAGTGCAACGCCCCACTTTGATCATCAGCCACAATAAGACTCTTGCAGCCCAGCTTTATAGGGAGTTCAAAGGCTTTTTTCCCGAGAATGCAGTTGAATACTTTGTCTCGTATTACGACTATTATCAGCCTGAAGCTTATGTTCCTCAAAGAGACTTGTACATAGAGAAAGACGCTTCAATCAATGACGAAATAGACCGCCTTCGCCTCTCGGCAACTTTCAGTTTGATGGAAAGGAAGGATGTAATTGTTGTTTCCACTGTTTCGTGTATATACGGTTTGGGTTTGCCTGAGTCTTGGAAAGATTTACGCATAACTATTGAGAAAGGTAAGACTTGTGATATGGAAAAGCTGAAGAGGGATCTTGCAAGTCTTCAATATGAGCGAAATGATGCAGTTTTGCAGCGAGCTAGGTTTAGGGTGAAAGGGGATGTGGTGGAGATTTTTCCTGCGTATATGGAAGAGGCTTATAGGGTTGAGTTTGATTTTGATGAGATAGAACGTATTCGTCGCTTTAATCCTGTTACGATGGAAGTAAGCCAAGAGTATGAAGAGCTTACCATATATCCTGCAAAGCATTTTGTTATGCCTGAAGATGCTATTCCTAAGGCTATTGAAAGAATAAGTGCTATGCTAACTGCAAGGTTGGAAGAACTGCAAGGACAAGGCAAACTTCTTGAAGCGGAAAGGCTGAAGAGCCGAACGGAGTATGATATTGAAATGCTTAAAGAAATGGGGCATTGTCCTGGAATAGAAAACTATTCAGCTCCCATTGCAAATAGAAAGCCCGGTGAGCCTCCTGCAACTTTGTTCCATTACTTTCCAAAAGACTTTTTGATGTTTATGGACGAAAGCCACGTAACATATCCTCAACTTGGTGCTATGTATGAAGGGGATCGCTCTCGAAAGCAAAATCTTGTAGATTTTGGTTTTCGTCTTCCTTGTGCGTTGGATAATAGACCGCTAAAGATACACGAGGTGGAAGAGCGGATTAACACTTGTGTTTTTGTTTCCGCAACTCCTAGCAAAAAGGAGCTTGAATATTCAACTCAAGTGGTTGAACAGTTGATCCGTCCAACAGGATTATTAGACCCGATAATTGAAGTGCATAAAGAAGAAGGGCAGATGGAAGACATCTACAAGAATATTCAAGAGTGTATTAAAAAGAATGAGCGAAGTTTGATATTGACTCTCACTAAACGTATGGCAGAAGATTTGAACACATATCTTCTTAATCTGGGGCTTAAAGTGCGATATATCCATAGTGAAGTGGAAACAATTGAAAGGGTTGAAATACTTAAAGGCTTGAGAATGGGGGAGTTTGATGTTCTTATCGGGATCAACTTGCTTAGAGAGGGAATTGACTTACCCGAAGTTTCTTTTATTGCGATATTGGACGCAGACAAGATTGGGTTTTTGCGTTCTACTACCAGCTTGATCCAGATTGTGGGGCGTGCGGCCAGAAATCAAAATGGGCGTGTGGTGATGTATGCAGATAAAATAAGCGATGCTATGAAAGAAACGATAGAAGAGACAAAGAGACGTCGGAGCATACAGGAAGCTTATAACAAAGAGCATAATATAACGCCGACTACAATCAAGAAGGCTATTGAAGATATTCTAACACGTGAAAGTGAAGAAAAGAAAGAAGAAGCTATTCAAGAAGCATCTCCCATTATCAATAGCTTTAACATACTAAACCCTAGTGACAGAAAGAAGCTGATTAAAAAGCTCAAGAGTCAAATGGCAGAATATGCAGATATGCTCATGTTTGAAAAAGCTGCCACAATCAGAGACAAAATCAAAGAAATAGAAGAATACGGAAAACAAGGTGATGTACATTAGGGGGTGTCAGGCTTGTACATTAGCTAATGTTACAGTTGTACATTAGCTAATGTACTCAGGCAAAACTGTACAGTTTAAGGGTGCGAAACTGCACTATTTAGGGATCGCAAACTGTACAGTTTCACTATGCGAAACTGTACAGTTTCGCATTGTAAATCTTTATGTCTTTGTACTAATGAGTTTTCATTTTAATAAACTTTCTCAATGATAATTTATAATGTGGGTTTTGTTGTGGCTTTCATGGTTAAAAGCTAATCAGACAAATTAAAGGTATTGAAAAATTTCTAGTTTTAAGTATCATAGTGTCTGTGTGGTGATATATTTAAATATATCTAAAAAACTTAAAGTCTTGTTATGCAAGATGTTATATTTTAAGGAGATTTTTATGAGGAAAAATCTATGTGTAGCTATTGGGGCTATGATTGCTTTGGTTAGTCTTTCTTTGTTTGCACAAACTGTTAAGCCAAAAACTACGGAATATCCAGTGCAAGGTAGAAAAGATGCTGTTATCAAAATGACAGAGATATATAAGAATGAATATTGGGTTGAGTTCTATCTAGTGTATGAAGAACCAACTAGAACTTTCGATGAAGCTGCAACAGAAAAAGCTATTTACGAGTTTCTTTCAAACTATAAAAGAGATAATGTTTTTGCACGTGTTGAAATTGAAGACTTGAAGGCAGCTACTACAGGTGCTAAAAACACAACTGTTGAAAAAAGAGTTATTTTTAGAAACTTGAGAAAATAATTTTGTTTTTAATAAAATATATTAAAAGCCTTGCCATGTTTGGACTTAAAGTCAAAGAATGGTAAGGCTTTTTTTAGCTTTGCTAGCTTTATGGGGGAAACATGGTACAAAAGGAATTTTTGCAATACACAACTGTTAGGGATAATGGTTTTACTCTTGCAAGGAGAATCATTGACGAAGGTTATATTCCTGATGTCATTTATACTTCTATGCGTGGCGGTGCATACTTAGGAAATGTAGTTAGTGAGTTTTTTAAGGTTGCATATCACGGAGAGAAAAAAATACTTTATTCTACTGTAATAGCTCATTCTTATTCGGGAGTTGGAAGTAATTCGGAGATTGTGCTAGATGGTTGGACATATCCTCCTGAAAAGTTGAATAAAGATATGCAGATTCTCATTGTTGATGACATTTTTGACTCTGGGCAGACAATTAATTTTTTGGTTGGAGACTTGGTAAAAAGAGGATTAAACAAAGAAAACATCAAAGTTGCAGTCCATGACTATAAAAATCGTCATAATAGGAAAGAAGAACTGGAAGTACTTCCTGATTGGTGGTGTAGAAAGCATGAGATTTATTCTGAAAGTGATGATATTTGGATTCATTACATGAGCCATGAGCTTGTAGGCTTAACACAAGAAGAATTAGAAGAGCATTATTTTAAGAACAATCCAATTTTAAGAAAAGTGTTTGAGGGTGTAGAGTGTTAAAAAAAGCTTTATTCATTTGTTTCATTTTTTTTAATTTTTATTTGTTGCAATGTGAAGAAAACTTAATACAACCTACTGATGAATGGAAAAACATAAATGGGAAAGAGATAGTTTTTTTTGTGAATAACATAAATAAATCTCAAAAAAAGCCTGATGGGAGTAAAAAGGCTCCTTTTAAAAAGATTGAAGATGTTTTTACTCATTTAAGTGGAATAAAGAAAAAAGATATAAAAGCTACTATACATGTTATAGGAAGATTTTCATCAAAAAATGTTTATGTTATAACAGTGCCTACTAGGATTATAGGTGTTGATGAGCTTAAAGGTGAAAGTGAAAAAAAAGTGACTTCCTCTTATATAAGTTTTGAAAAAAATGCAGGTTTTGTAGCTACATCTTCTAAACTCTTTATAGAAAAATGTACTATTTCAAGAAAGGAATTTGTAGGAGAACCTCGCTCTGTTCCAGTTTTATATTCATCAAATTCACTTATTAGTATGAAAAATGTTAGCCTAACAGGAAAAGAGGGCGGAAGTCTTTTTAAGTTTATCGACTCTGATGTGAGTATGCAGGATGTAATTTTTAATTCAGAGCAGAACGGATATTGCAATATTATAGAAGCAGTTAAATCAGATATTAGAATAAAAAATGCACATTTTAATTGTAATGCTCGCTTTGTGGTACCTATAGAAGCAGAGAATTCTTTTTTTAATATAGAAAATCTACATTGTGATATTTCTTCTCATTTATCTGCTGTTGTATTAAAAGCTGATGGTGGAAAAGTAAATATACAAAAGAGTTCTTTTATTGCAAAAGGAAAATATGCTTCAATTGACGAAGCCATATCATATGATAAAGCAACTAAGTTAAATATAAAAGATGTGGAACTAAAAGGATTTAGTAGAGAGGCAAAACTAAAGAAGGATTAATTTAATCTCCTCTTGCATTATTTTTGTTTATAGCTATAATCAATTACTCAAGAATAAGTTTTATAAATATTTATCTTAATAAGGAGGTGTAAAGTGCGTAAATGATCCGTAGCCAACAAAGCAGTATTGCTTTGTCCGCCTGAAAATACAAATACTATGGATAAGATTTTAGATACTCGCTTTTGTGCCTCCTTAGCCTGTTTTCGATAGGTCTTATCCATTTCTATTTTATTTTCTCAAAAACTGGGTTAGGCGTTTTGCCTAAGTTTCTTTGATGTGTAAAGTATTTTACACAGTGAGTGTTTTTTTAAATTATAAGAGGTATTTATGAAAAAATTAATTTATGTGGTTTTTATAGCTTTATTGGCTTTTTCATGTAAGCATAACCAAAATCCTAAAACGAATGGTGATAAAAATGATGAAGCAATTGATAAGTGGGTAAAAGTTAGATATAACAACTTAGGGAGCTATCTTTCCTATGAAGCTTCTAATAGTGAAATTAATTACATTTGGGTTACAGAAATGGTTGCACAAAATTTAAATGGTGGAACAAGTGGTATAAGTCCTAGCTCTAGTGAACTTGGTGATATTTTGAAAAATGAATCAAACAAAAATGTAGCACTGAAATTTGATGAAAGAATTGAAGGCTTAAAAGAGATGAAGGCAGCATTTGTAGGGTGTAAAAATTTAGTTGCTGTTGAAAACATTCCTATTGGTGTTGAAAACCTTGAGATGTGTTTTGCAGGTTGTGCTCTTTTAGAAGAGGTGAAAAACATTCCAAACACCGTTAAAAGCTTAAAAAATTGTTTTAATACCTGTGTATCCCTTAAGAAAGCTCCAATTATTTCTATAGGTGTAGAAGATATGTCTCATTGTTTTATGATGTGTAAGGAGTTAGAAGTGGCTCCTATTTTACCCACAACTGTTACTAACTTGGAAGAGTGCTTTTTAGGATGCAAAAAGTTAAAAAAAGCCCCTAGAATACCAGAGAATGTTACCAACTTAGCTACCACATTTATGATGACATCTTTAGAGGAAATGCCTGAAATTCCAAGCAAAGTTGAAAATATGAAGTTTTGTTTTGCTGCATGCAAAGCATTAACAAAAACTAAAAGAATTCCAAAAAGTGTTAAAGATATGCGAAATACCTTTCTTTCTTGTACGAAAATTACATCAATTGATTTGGATTGTGAATATAATAATGAGAAAGGTGGAATTAATGATCGTGAAGGCTATTTCTTTGAAAATACTTTTACAGAATGTTCGGGCTTAGGCGAAAAGTCCATAAGTGTACCTAATGAATATCTTGAAAATTATAGTACCCATGCTTCCAATATGGGGGTTCCTGCAAGTAGATTCGTTGGAAGATAAGGAGAAATAAATGAAAAAGATAATGTATTTAATGCTGTTATTTGGTTTGTTTTTTGCATCTTGCAAAAATTTAAATGATACTAATGATACTAATGATACTAGTATTAATAAGATAAAAAAACATAATGTGACTTTTGTAGTGCAAGGCATGATAGGAGGAGATTTAACTGCAAAAATTAAAGATGGAAAGTTACTTCCAAAATCACCTTGTATGGTGGAAAGTGGAAAAACTGTAGTTTTTACAGCTACACCGAATGATAATTATGATGTTGATAGATGGTTTATTGACACTGAAGAAAAAATCTTCGAGAAAGGAAAATTGTCAATTGAAATTAAAGTTGAGAAAGATTTAGATGTTAAAGTTGTGTTTAAACAAAAAGACTCACAAACTCCTAAGACGCATATACTTACTTTTGAAGTTGATGGAAATGGTGGCACTATTGAAGCGGTAGATTATGATAATGGCAGTTCGCTAGGTAGTTCTCCTGCTACTGTAAAGCATGGAAAACATGTAATGCTTTCTGCAACTTCTTCTGAGGGATATAAAATTAAACAATGGACTCATGATGGAGTTGTAGTTAACGGAGAAAAACAAGGATATGATTTTGTTGTAGAAAAAGATACGGTAGTGAAAGTGAGTTTTGTGAGGAAACCTTCTGGACCACAAATAAGTCGCAAAATTACTTTTCTAGTTGAAAATGGAGTAGGAGGAAAAATTAAGGCAACTCTTGATGATAATGCAGATTTAGGTGCTTCGCCTGCAACTGTTAACAACAATACCTATGTAGTTTTTTTGGCAGAACCAGATGTAGGCTACGCAGTTGAAGGATGGACTTCTAATGGTAGGCCTGTAGCAAATAATAAAACAAATAAGTATAGACTTAAAATAACTAATAATGTAAATATTGCAGTTAAATTTAAAAAAAAAATTAAAAGTAAATGGACAATTCTTAAATACTCAGAATTAGAAAGTTATCTTTCAAATAATGCTAAGACAAATGAGATTAATTATATTTGGGTTAAAGATGTAGTTGCAAAGGATATAAAAGGTATTAAAAAGGAATTACTATCTGAGGCTGGTAATCTTGGAAAAATACTAAAAAAACAATCTAATATAAAAGTTGCATTAAAATTTGATGATGTAATATCAGAATTGAAAGATATGTATGCAGCATTTTTACAATGTGATAATCTAGTTGAAGTTGAAAATATTCCTGAAGGTGTTGTATCTCTTAGAGAATGCTTTATGGGCTGTAAGTCTTTGAAAAAAGTAAATGGTATTCCTGGAAGTGTTAAAAACTTATATGGTTGCTTTAATATGTGCACTGCTCTTTCTGATGCACCAAAGATTCCTGAAGGAGTTGAAGATATGACTTCTTGTTTTGGAATGTGTTCATCTTTGCAAGAAGCTCCAATACTTCCTGCAACTGTTAAAAATTTGAAAGAATGTTTTATGAACTGTATTGCTTTAACAAAAGCTCCCTTAATACCGGTAAATGTTACAAACTTGTCAGGAACGTTTATGCTTTGTACGAAGTTAGGTGAGATGCCAGAGATTCCTAGCAAAGTTGAAGATATGTCAAATTGTTTTATGGGATGTATGATGTTAACACAAACTAAAACAATTCCTGTAAGTGTTAAAAACATGAAGGCTACATTTGAGGCTTGTGTTCAAATTACATCTATTAATTTAGATTGTGAATATAATAATGACAATTTTAAGGATACTTTTAAAGACTGTGCAATATTATCAGCTATGCCTAGTTCCATATCTGTGCCTAATGCTCAGCTTGTAGCTTATAAAGCAGGTGCTTCCAATATGGGAGTTGTAGATACTTGTTTTGTTGGACATTAATAAAAAGTTTTGTAAAGATTTCTTATATAGCACTATTATAAATACCCATTAGCCAAATGCAACGTTTTGAATTTGGCTAATGGGTGTTTCATCATCTTAAATATTTCGTATATGATAGGAAATATGACGATTTTAATCTTCACCGTATAGGTGTTCTAATTGATGAAGAAGCTCTAAAGCACGAGGTTTGCAAGAGCCACATGCAGTGCCTATCTTTGTGCGAGCTTGTAAGTCTTCCCATGTGCGATCTCCTGCTTTGAAAGCTTCTTCTATGTCTTTATCACTTACATTTAAGCAAGTACAAATGTATTCAACTTCTTCGCTTCCTGATAGAGATGGCAATGAATTTTTTTGAAGATAGTCATCAATTGCTGCTCTTAATGCTTTATCTCCTAAAACAGAGCAATGAATCTTATGAGATGGAAGACCTCCTAATCTGCCGACAATGTCTTGTGGTTTTAATCTATAAGCTTCTTCAAGCTTCATCCCCTTGATTGCATCTGAAAGAATTGATGTGGACGCAATTGCACTAGCACAACCATAGGTTTTCCACCTGCAGTCTTCAATTTTACCATCTTTAACTCTGATTAAGATTAACATTTGATCTCCACACTTTATATTTCCAATAAGACCTCGTCCATCACATGGCCAAGTTTCTTCAGCTTCTTGAAGCATATTATGAGGATGCATAAAATGTTCTTTCACAATATCTGTGTAAAGCCATTCTTGCATAGCTTTAAAATCACTCATATACTTTCCCCCTTAGTACTTATCTTGAAAAAACTTTTCTTAAATATTTCTTTCAAGACACTGGTAATTATACTAAATAAATGAAATTATGTCATTAAATAAAAAAATAATTATTAAAAATAAAGTGATGTAATATTTTAGAAAAGTAACCCAGTTGTGTTACTGTCTTTTTCTAATGCTAATAAATAGATTTTTCGCTTGAGTCCACCGCCATAACCTGTAAGATTTCTATTTGAGCCTATAACGCGATGACATGGAATAATAATTGAAATTGGATTATGAGCAACTGCTTGCCCTACAGCCTGCGAAAGTCGTTTTATGTTTTTCTCTGGTGTTAAAAATCTAGCAATATCACCATAAGAAATTGTTGCACCATATGGAATACCACACATATATTTACACACCTTTTGCCTAAAAGCTGTTCCAGTAAAGTGTAATAAAGGAGTGAAGTTAGGCTCTTTCTTAGAGAAATAAATGTCCAGCCATCTTCTTGTTTCATCAAAAAGAAAACTGGGTTTTTCTTTATATGAGGCTATGTCTTTGGGTAAGTACTTTCCATTTTCAAAATAGAGTCCTGTAAGTCCTTCATCGCTAGAAGTTAATAAAAGAAGTCCAATAGGAGATTGATAGTAGTTAATATAACTCAAAATAAATATTTATAAGTTGTATAAGATTTTTTGGAATAAAAGTTCTTCACCAAAAACTCGCCTAGCTTTTAATATTGCTTCTCTTTGCATTTTGGCATTCACAGAATGAGTTAAATCAAAAGACATCACTTTTTTATTTTGTTTTAAATTCCAAATATTGAGAAAACCTTTAATTTGAACTTCCCAAGAGCCATCTTCTAAGCGTTCAACCTTAGTAATATAGGTTTTTCCATATAGATAAAGCTCAACAGCACCGTTAAATGTTTTCTTTGCATTTTCAACTATTGTGTTTTCACTACCGTTTGCTAATTCTGCAAAAGATGCAAGGCCTGTGCGTGAAAAACCATTTTTCATTAGTTGCATTAGAAGGTGTTTTGAACTTGTGTTTTCATTTAATATAGGGCGGTTATTCGCTTCATAGTCAAGAATTGCAATTGCAGAAGAAAAACGCCTATTTGCAGTTGCGACCTTGTAGTTAAACGTTGCAGTTATTTTATTTCGCAGTCCCTCATTGATATCTTTATTCGTTAAGTTAAAATCTTCTTCTAAGTTTTCGCTTTTAAATAAGTTTAAGACAATGGTAAGGGAGCTATCAATTGCGAAGGCAGATTTAGGAGATTTGAATGAAATATAACCTTTTTCGTCAGCCGTTATTTTTTCATAAGTAAGTTCTAGCTTCCCGTTTTTATTCACTGGATATGCAACAATGAATTCCATGTTTTCTAAGAGTGAAAAATCTTGCATATGAACTTGTGCAATAAATGCATTTGAAAAGTCTTTATTTGCAGTGGTGGAAGCAGGTGTCGAAGAAGCTAGTAGTGTAATATTTTCAAAAAGGCTAGCATTTTCGTTAATAAAGCTGGAATATTTCAACTTTGCATCTATAGAAGGAAAATCATTCGTCTTTTCTAAAATGCTTTTAAGAGTTATCGGGGCTATCTCTTTAACTTTTTCGAGAGTTTTTTTTGTGTTTTTTTCTTCAATTGCAACTTCTTTTTTGCCTTCCTCTTGGATTACAGTAGGCTTTAAACTTGCACAGCTAAAACATAAAAAAAGGAAAACAGATGGTATAATTCTAGTCAAAATGTTTCTCCTAAAAACAAAAAACTTTTTAAGAATGTAGATAATACAACTTAAGTTTAATCTACTCCACTCTTAAGGAAATTGCAATGTACGGTTTTTTACATCGTCAAAAGTTAAATGAAACTTTAAAGATGTAAAATTTAGAAAGTTAAATCAGTTTTATTTTCCATTTCAATAAAAGCTTCGCACAAAAAACTATTTAGTAATAATAATCCATTTTCTCCCAATGTTACAAAGTTTTTTTCAATTATCAATAATTTTTTTTCTGACCATGACTTTATTGTATTTGGAATAAGGGTGCATATGTCAATATCAAAGCGTTTTCTGAATTTTTGTCTATCTAACCCTTTTATCAGCCGGAGTGTCATCATAATTGTGTCTTTCATCATGTCTAATTTACTTATACTTTCCCATGAGTATGCTTTTTTTCTGTCTTTTAAGTGTAAATAACTTTCTAAGTTAGTAATTCCAGTGAAGCGTGTAGCTTTTCCATCAGGTTTAATGATGTTACCTGTTGCTCCTGCTCCCACTCCAATGTAGTTATCAAGCTCCCAATAAACTTTATTATGTAAACATTCATAGTTTCCATTGTATGAAAAATTTGAAACTTCATATTGAATATAGTTTTTACTTTTAAGGTAGTTAGCACCTTCTTTCCACATTTTTGCATTGTAAGTGTTTGTTTTTTCATCTTGTTTTGAATGAGGCACTAATTCATATAATGAAATATGAGCTGGCTTTACTTGAGTTGCAATTTTTAAATCTTCTAATAAGCTATTGATGGTTTGTCCATTTAAGCCTGCAATAAAATCTAATGAGAGTTTTCCATTCCAATATTTGGATACTTCCTCTAAGGCTTTCATGCTTTGCTTCTTGCTTCCTCTTCTATTTTCATTTTTTAAAACATTATCAGAAAAAGATTGAATACCTAAAGATAACCTATTGATACCGCCTTTTGAAAAAGCTAAAAGATAATCTTTTGTTATGTCTTCAGGATTTCCTTCTATGGTAAACTCTTTGATAAACTCTTTTTGTGTTATTGAAGATGTAAGCTCGAATATATCTTCGGGTAAAAGAAGGCTTGGTGTTCCACCGCCAATATAGACAGTATTAAAATGCTCGATTGCATAAAGTTCTTTAAAGAATTGAATATCTTGCAAAAGACAAGAGATATATGGTTTAAAAAGAGATGAATTATTTTGTACTGTAGAAAAAAAATCACAATATGCACAGCGTTTCGCACAAAAAGGAATGTGAATGTATAGGCTAGAAGTACGTGGCATTTATTTTTTATAAACTTTTGAGTGTTAGAAAACTTTTATTTTGTTTATTGGCCAATATTTACATAAAACCTTTTGTTTAATTTTTTCTCTTGCTTCGATTTTTCCCATTAATCTTGAATCAAACGAATGAAGGCGATTGTCAGAAAGAAGAAAATACTGTCCTTCGTTTAGGGTGATTTCTTCCATTGTACCGGAAAATGGTAAGTCTCCTCTCCAATTCTCAGTAAGTCCTTCGGTGTTTATATTATAATCATAGTCTGAAACTTCAAACTCAGTTAAAAAATGTTGCTCTCCATCTTTTCTTACATATAAAATGAAATCTTTCATGTAGATTGTATCTCCGGGTAAGCCTACAACTCGCCTTAATAGATATCTTGTTCCAGTGTTATTTTGTTTATCGAACGGAGTATATAGCTGAAACGTAAAAAAATTGACTATAGCATTGATTGAATTTTGAAAAACATTTGATTTTTGTTCTCTGTTTTCAATGAAGACTAAAGAGCCTCTTTTTAGTGAAGAGGAGCGATATATGGGGGTGCTAAGAAGTCTAGAACCATAAGTAAATTCTGGAGTCATTGAGTTTTGTCTTATAACAAATGAACATAGAAAATAGCTTGTGATGAGTTGATACAAAAAAAACACAATAATAATTATCGTGAGTATTTCACCTCGCTTTTTTCTTTCACTATCCAATCTAAACATTATAAAAGCTCCTTGGAGTTATTATTTAGGAGAACAACATTATTAGTCTATTAATTTTTTTCATATTTGTAAATAGATGCATATTTGAGAATTAAATAGGCTCTTTTAAATGCCATTTAACCTAGCTCTAATTGCTGTTTTCTCAAATTTAAGATTTTAGAAAAAAAATAAGAAATTTTAGTGAAAAAGAGGCTTTTATAGTTGACAATTACCTATTTTATAGTGAGAATGTAGGATGTTGTGGTAAATAGTTGGTAAAAGTAGGAAAAAGTGGTAATATATTATGTTGACAGGGGAGTATAAAACTACAGTTGATGAAAAAGGACGACTCATGTTTCCTTCAAAGTTGCGTACTGAATTATCGGTTTCGCTTCTTGTTGTAACGAGGGGAATCGATGGTTGTCTTTGGCTTTTTCCTCCTGAACGTTGGCAGGCTTTTTACGAAGCTATGTCTAAAAAGGTTTCCCTTTTTGATGAACATTCTAGGTCTTTATTGAGGAGGTTGATAGCTCCAGCACAAGAGGTTGGGTTAGACAAAGTTGGTCGTCTTGCAGTTCCTCAAAGTTTAAGAGAATATGCGGGCTTAAAGGGAGATTGTCGGATATTGTATATGCGAAGTATTTTTGAGTTATGGGATGGAGAAAAATATGAAAAATATCTCAATGATACTGAGGCAAGTGTTAAAGTGGATTTAGAAAGTCTAAAAGGAATTGAGTTTTAAGTTGCTATGGAAAGCTTTCATAAATCAGTTTTAGTAAAAGAGTGTCTTAGCTATATGTTGGATGATAAAAAAGATTGCCAACTTTTAGTTGATGGCACTTTGGGAGAAGGAGGTCATAGTTTAAGCTTTTTACAAGCTTGTCCTACATTGAAAGTGATAGGTATTGATGCAGATCCGGAGATACAAGAAGTTGCGAAGATTAGGTTGGCACCTTTTGTTGATAGAGTTGAGTTTTATTCAGGTTGGTCTGATGATTTTTTTGAGAACTATCCTCTTTCAAGAAATAAACCTGATTTGATATTACTTGATCTAGGTATTTCTATGTATCACTATGTTGCATCTAAAAAAGGTTTCTCCTTTAATAAGGATGATGCACTTGATATGAGGTTGTCTTCGTCATTGGATATTAGTGCAAAGGATATTGTGAACTCTTATTCAGAAAAAGAAATTACTAGGATTTTGAGTGAATATGGTGAAGAAAGAAATGCTAGTAGAATTGCGAAGAGTATTGTAAAAAGAAGAGAAATTAAAAGTATTGAAGGAGCAAGTGAATTAGCTAAGTTAGTTTTTGATTGCGTGCCACATTCTTATAGGCATGTTGCAATTCATCCTGCAACCAAGACTTTTCAGGCTTTGCGAATAGAAGTGAATCATGAGCTTACTCGTCTTCCACGTCTTTTGCAACTTGCGTTTGAAACTCTGGTGATTGATGGTCGACTTGGGGTGATTACTTTTCATTCTCTTGAAGATAGGATTGTGAAAAAATATTTTAGAGAGCTTGTAACATCTTGCACTTGTCCGCCTAGTTTTCCTGTATGTCGTTGTGGTGGTGTAGCAAGAGGTAAGTTGGTAAATAAGAAGGCTATAAAGCCTACTGAGATGGAAGTTAACGATAATCATGCAGCTCGAAGTTCGAAGCTTCGTGTTATTCAAAAAGTAAGGAATTAGAATATGAAGAATGTAATTGCTGTCTTATTGACACTTGGTATACCTCTATTTTTATTTTTAGGTGTTTGGCAGTCTGCAAGGTATACGAAAGTGGAAAAGGCAGTTCAAGATTATGATAGAGAGCAATATAGACTAATAGAAGAAAACAAACGAAAGATTTCTGCTATTTCCATTCTTTTGAGAAATGAAAGGATAGAAAAAATTGCTACACAGACTTTTAAAATGCGAAAGGCAGATTCTAGTGAGATACTTAGAGTTGAGGTTGAAAAAAAGTCCTCTAAGGGTGTGGATTAACATAAGGATGTAGTGGGAGATAATTGGGAGTTATGAGTGAGATAAGGAGTGGGGGGAAGACTCAAGACTTTTTAATGAAAGTTTTAGAATTAACTAAAGCTACTGGTGGTGTCTTGCTTTTTGGTAGCGAAGATGACTCTTTTTCTAGCCTTTCTATAGATAGTCGAAATATAGAAAATTCTTCTCTTTTTGTTCCTTTGAGAGGGAAAAATCTTGATGGGCATGAGTTCATAGAAGATGCAATAAAAAAGGGGGCAAAGATAGTTTTAGTTGACTCTTTATATGCAAGAGGGGAAAAAACTAGATTAAAAACTTTTTTTGAAATTTATGGTACTTCTATCATTGAAGTGGAAAATACCCTCAAAGCATTGCAAGATGCCAGTCGCTCTTATTTGAGTAAGATGAATCTAAAACTTAAAATTGGTATTACAGGCTCTTCAGGAAAAACAACAGTTAAAGAAATGATTGGTTCTTTATTTTCACAAAAGTATAAAACATTCATTAGTCAAGGAAACTTAAATTCAGAAACAGGCTTACCACTTTCCATATTTATGGTACGTTCCTTCCACGAGGTTGGCGTTTTTGAGATGGGAATGAATCGAAAAAGTGAGATAAAAGAATTGGCAAGCGTTTTGTCTCCTGATGTTGCAATTATAACAAATGTCGGAACTGCACATATTGGAATGCTAGGAAGTAGAAAGGCTATTGCTTTAGAAAAAAGAGAAATATTTTCGCATTTTACACCTTCATCTGTTGGTTTTATTCCTGAATGTGAGTTTACCCAGTTATTAAAAGATATTAGAGAAGGGAAAATTATTGTTTATGGAAAGAAGCAGTTAAAAGGATTTGATGGTTTTGAGCTAGTGGGGGTGGATGGTAGTGTTTTAAGGTATAACGGAAATGATATTAAAATTAGTTTACCCGGTGAGCATAATGTGGAAAATGCACTTCTTACAATTATGGTTGGTCAGCATTTTAATTTTAATGATCAAGAAATCAAAAATGCTTTAGAAAGTGTTAAGGCTAGATTTGGTCGCTCTGAAGTGAAAAAAGGTTTTGTTACATGTTTTTTTGACTGCTATAATGCAAACCCCGAATCTACAAAAGAAGCAATAATTTTTTCTGATTCGTTAAAATGGAATGGAAGGAAAATAGCAATTCTTGGTTCTATGCTTGAATTGGGCGAAGAAAGTGTAGAAGAGCATGCAAAGATTTGTGAGAAAGCTTTAAACTCAACTTTTGATGTTTTATATTTTTTTGGTGATGAGATATTATTAGGTTTAAAAAGCTATTTAGATAAAAAACAAATAGATAAAGGGGATTTTGATAAACTATTTAGGAAAAAAGTTTTTTGTTTTGAAGATGAAGCGTTTGATTCATTGAAAAATACTGTTTCTAGTAATATAGAAAAATCTGATTTTGTGCTTTTAAAGGCTTCCAGAGGTTTGACTCTTGAAAGATTAGAAGGTGTTTTGGTTAAAACATAATAAGGAAATATAAGTTATGACTTTTGGTACTGCTTCTATATTGGCGGAAAAAAACGTAAATAGGCAACGCTACAACCTAGTTTTTCTACTATTGGTTATCACTATGTTCGGCATAGGTTTTACTACTCTTTACTCTGCTTCTATTCACTATGGAAGTTTGCTTTTTGGAGAGTCATTATATTTTGTTTTGAGTCAAGCAAAACATTTTGTTTTATCCTTAATTGTGATGTCTTTGTTTGCTTTTGTGGATTTTAGAATTATTAGAAAATTGTTGCCCTTTGCTATGTTGATATCTTTAATTCTATGCTTAATGACGTTTATTCCATTCCTTTCTAAAGAGAGTCATGGAGCTATACGTTGGGTTAAGATTGGAGGGAGGATAATGTTTCAGCCCTCTGAGTTTGTTAAACTTGTTATGATTATTTTTATTGCAAACTTTTTTGCTAAAAATGGCAATAAGTTTGACAAACCTTTTCTTTCCGTATTGATGCCATTTTTTGTGGTAGCATTGTTTGTTTTACTTATTTATTTTGAAAATGATTTTTCTTCTTCGTTTTTTATTTTGCTTTTATCATTAATGATGTTTTTTATTGCAGGAGTTCCTCTTTCATGGTTTTTTAAGGGAGTAGCTGTTATTATTCCAATACTTATTTTAATGATTTTGACAAAAGACTATAGAATTGAACGTATTTTAGCTTTTATTGATCCTATGAGGGCACCTCTTAATTCAACATATCAGATTCAAGGCTCTCTTAATGCTTTAACAAGTGGCGGTTTTTGGGGAAGAGGTTTGGGCGAAGGAATAAAGAAGATTGGTAGTGTACCTTATATTTATTCAGATTTTATTTTTGTTGTATGGGCAGAAGAAATGGGATTTATAGGGGTTGTTTTTTATATGTTTTTGCTATCTTCATTTGCATTTGTTGGTTATAAGATTGCTTTAACATCTAAAGATCGCTTTGCTTCTTATGTGGCTTTTGGTGGTGTGAGTGCTATTGTTTTTCAATCTCTTTTAAACTGTGCTGTTGTTTGTAAGCTTGCTCCGACTACAGGTATATCCTTACCGTTTTTTTCTGCAGGTGGTTCTTCTTTGGTTGTTACATTTGCTATTTGTGGGTTAATTATAAATGCTTCAGGTGTTTCATCAAAATATGGAGGTGAGAAAAAATGAGTGATATTTCTTATGTTTTTGAAGTGAATAAAACATATGCTAAAACTTTTCAAGACTCTGATTCTTTAAGGTTTCGTATTTTGAAGAGCGTGTTGATTTTAATTCTTGTAGCTTTGATTTTTGAATTGATTTTTTATTTTATAGTCTTGCCAAGCATTTCAAATGCTAGAATAATGTTAAATCTAACTGGTTCTTCTCTTACAGAAAGAGAGGTTGTTGGGATGATAGGTTTGAATGGAGAAACAAAGTGGATAAACATTGATGCTTCAAAAATCAAAGAAAGTCTTATGAGAGAGCCTTTGGTAGAAAGTGTTTCTGTTACTAAAAAATTTCCTGATAAACTATTTGTTGATGTTGTAGAAAGACAACCTGTTGCAGTTTCATTTGTAAATATTGGAGGGACTACTCTTCCTTTAGAAATAGATAAAGAAGGTGTTGTTTTTAGAATTGGTTGGAATGAAAAAGTTCCGTTATTGACTATTGTTTCAGGCTTAAACTTTCAAAATCCAAGAGTTGGAATGAAGTTAAGCTATAAGTTGAGTTCTTTGTTTAGTAGACTTGATGCTATTTCTAAAACGAATCCTATATTACTAAGTGGTATTTCTGAAATAAAGATTCGTGAGAAAAAATTTGGTGACTATGATTTAATCATGTATCCTATTCATACAAAAGTTAAAGTTTTTGCGGATAAAGACTTTTCCGATAAAACACTAAGTAGGATGATGTTGGTTTTAGATATTGTACATGATGAAACAGTTTCAAGAGAACTTGAATATGTTGATATTAGAGGTACTAATGTTGTTTATAAGTGGAAGGAGCTAGAATATGAATGATGTGGTATGTGCCATTGATATTGGAACTGCTAATATTCGTGTAATTATTGCTCAAAGGTTGGAAACAGGTCGGTTTCAAGTTGTGGGCGTTGGTTCCTCTCTTTCATCAGGGCTTAAGAAAGGGTCTGTAGTTAACATTGAAAATACAGTGCAAGCGATAAACAAAGCCTTGGAAATAGCTGAGGCAATGTCGGGTTTTGAAGTGAATGTTTGCTATGTTGGGTTGGGGGGTGTACATATTGAAGGAATGAATTCAAAAGGAGTATACCCAATATCAGACAAAGGTGGTGGGAATACTGAAATAGGCTACGATGATATAAATGCTGTAATTAATTCTGCTAAGGCTATAGTCATTCCTTTAGATAGGAAAGTTATTAAAGTTATTCCTCAGTCATACACTGTGGATAAACAAACTGGTATAAAAGACCCTCATAATATGATAGGGGTGCGTCTTGAAGCAGAAGTGCATATTATAACGGCTTCTGTTACTGCAATTCAAAATACACTAAAGTGTGTTACAAGAGCTGGATTAGGTATTGAAAATGCTATGTACAATGGTCTTAGTGCAGTGAAATCTGTTATGACAACTGAGGAAATCGAAGCTGGTTCCCTTTTGATTGATATAGGAGCAGGAGTGATTGATGTAGTGCTTATGCATGGTGGTGCCCCGGCTTTAATTACTGTTTTGCCTATTGGCGGAGATACTATTACAAATGATTTAGCTGTTGTTGAAAAGATTTCTTTTGATGTTGCAGAGAATATTAAACTAACTAAGGGATGTTGCTGGAAAGGTTTGATTGATGAAGATGATGAAATTCTATTGCCAGGTGTTGGAGGAAGACCTCCTATAAGGATTATGAAAACTAGAGTGTGTGAGATATTTCAAGTTAGAATGCAAGAGATTTTTTATATCATCAAACAGAGGATAGAAAATGTGGTTAAGGTAAAGCCTTTAGGTGGTAATGTTGTTATTACTGGTGGAGGAGCTTTATTAACAGGAACTATGGAAGTAGCTAGTGAAGTATTTGAGACTTCTGCTGTTCGCATTGGTGTTCCAGGTCTTCTAGGAAATATAAAGGGAGAGTATAGAGGGTCTGAGTTTGCAACCGTAATGGGGTTAGTAGCAGAAGCTACTGAATTGGATGACTATGCTGAAGGGAAAGTTAAAAGACCTTCAGGTTCTTCATTCTTTACTAAAGTGAAGAATGTATTCAAAAATTTATTTTAGACTTATTTTACATTTATTTTGGGGTAAGGGGAGCTTTATGAATTTCAAATGTGTAAATGAAAATGGTATACCAGTTGTAATGAAAGTAATTGGTGTAGGTGGTGGCGGCGGAAATGCAGTTAATCGAATGATTGAGTGCAATATTAAAGATGTTGAGTTTATTGCACTTAATACAGATGCTCAAACTTTAAATATTCGTTCCAAAGCTCCTTTAAAAATTTACATTGGGGAAGATGGACAAGGAGCTGGAGGAAATCCAACAAGAGGAGAAGCAGCTGCAAATAAAGATGAAGAAAAGATTAAAGAAGCAATTCAAGGTGCTAATTTATTGTTTATAACTGCAGGTATGGGTGGCGGAACTGGGACAGGAGCAGCTCCTGTAGTTGCAAGGATAGCAAAAGAGCTTGGCATTTTAACTGTTGCTGTAGTAACAAAGCCTTTTAGATATGAAGGTGGAGCTAGAATGCGAATTGCTGAAGAAGGTATTGAAAAACTTAAGGAACAAGTTGATTCTTATATGGTTATTGAAAATCAAAAGTTGATGGAAGCTGATGATGACGATGATAGAAGTATTTTTGATGACTTTATAAAAGTTGATGATATCTTGAGGCAAGCAATACAGGGAATAATTAATGTTATATGTCATACAGGTTATATGCATGTTGATTTTGCTGATATCGAGGCTTGCTTAAAAGAAAAAGGTAGAGTCCACATGGCAACAGGACGTGCAGAAGGACCTAATGCTGTGATTGAAGCTATAACTTCTGCCTTGTCAAATGTTCTTTTAGAGAGTTCTGGAATTGATGGAGCTAAGAGTGTTTTAATTAATATTAGGGGAGCTGGTAAGAATTTAAAGACTAAGCAATTGGAATCAATAGAAGCTTTGGTAACAAGAAATGTGGATAGTGTTGCTAAAATATTTGCAGGTATTGATAATACTGATGAAATAGGTGAAGAAGTTTGTGTTACTTTAATTGCTACAGGTTTTTCTGATGAAACATCAGAAAAAGATGAAATGATACAAGCTCCTTCTGTAGAACCATCTACTGTGGAAGCTAAAACTGAAAATTCTATTCCAACTAGACCTATTGAAGTGAAACAAGAAGAGTTAAAACTTAATGGGGAGTTTATATCTGGAAGTGAGTGGGGGAAAATGATTAAAGGTAAACAACCTCATTTACAGGGACTTAATACACGTAACTCTAGAACTTCTTATGAACAAGATATAGAGGATAAAGTTGGTGACTTTGATTTTAGGAAATCTTCATTACCTAGTGATAGTGAGATGGAATTGCCTGCATATTATAGATATATTAAAAGGTAGTTTGGTTTGTCTAATCTTGAATTGAAGTCTTTTTATGGCTATTTAATTTCTTCTTGTCAATACTCAAGGCTTTCTGCTGCGACTTATGTGTATACTGTTCGCAAATTTAAGAGTTTTCTGGAAGGCAGGGATTTTAAAGAAGCTACTGAGGAAGATTGTATTAAGTTCTTTAACGAGAAAGTTGAAGAAGGATATACAGGAAAAACTATCGCCAAGGATATGGCATCTCTTAATTCTTTTTTTAATTTTATGGTTTTAGAAGGAGATAGAGATGACAATCCTATGGCAAATATAGATAGACCTCGTAGAGAAAAGACTCTACCTCAAGTTTTAGACTTAGAAGAAATTAATCTTTTGTTGAATGCCATACCAGAGGATAGTCCAAATAACATGAGAGATAGGGCAATGTTTGAACTCATGTATTCTGCAGGACTTAGAGTGAGTGAGATTGTATCTCTTAAATTGGAAGATATTTTCTTTGAAGAGAATTTAATTAAAATTACCGGTAAAGGCAATAAAGAGCGTATTGTTCCTTTTGGAAATTTGGCAAAAGAAAAATTAAAGACTTATATTGAAAGTGAAAGATGTAAACTTTTGAGTAGTAAATATCCTCAGAATACAGGAATTACAGGTTCTGTTTTTTTGAATAGATTTGGAGATGCGATAGGTAGAAAAGGTATTTGGAAAAGAATGAAGGAGCTTTCTAACACTGTGGGCATTACTACGAAGTTACATACATTAAGACATTCCTATGCTACACATTTACTAAAAGGCGGGGCAGATCTTAGGTCTTTGCAATGCTTATTAGGGCATTCTAGTATTACAACAACTCAAATTTATACTCATGTAAGTAATGAAGATTTGAAAAAAGCACATAATAAGTATCTGGAAGAAGATTAAATTATTTTTGTTTTGTAAGGAGGTATAAGTGAAATTTAGAACCTTGTTTTTGATATTTTGCATATTTTTTTTGAGTTCTTGTAATGATAGAAGGTTTATACAGAGAGTCCAAGAAAATGAAGAAGGAGTTAGTCACCCTACTACAGAGGCTGAATTAGAAGATGCAATTAAAAAATATTTGAGACGTATTGATGACATAATCGTGGCAAGTGAGAGAGTTGGAACATGGTATAAGCTTCTTGGAATTAGATATCTGGATAAAAAAATGTATAAGAAAGCTTTTGAATGTTTTCAGAAGGCTATTGATTTTTATCCTGATAATCAGAACTTATATTACAAAGTTGGAGTTTGTGCAGCTTTTATGGCTAAGAATTCACTAGATTTTGAAGGAGATGACTTAGAACAACGCTATTATAAGATAGCTATAAAAGCATACAAACGGGCAATTGAACTTGACCCTAATTATAGTAAGGCTATATATGCACTTTCTGTTTTGTATGTTTTTGAGATTGGAACACCTAACGAAGCTATTCCTTTGCTTGAGAAGTATATAGATGGAAAAATGAAACCTCTTGATGAGCTTTTCTTGCTTGGGAGAGCTTATTTTATGGTTGGTGAGAATGACAAAGCCATTGCTGCTTTCAAACGTATTGTTGATATAAGTGGAAATGAGGCACAAAGAAAGCAAGCAAAGGAAAATATTGATATCATTTTAATGAACTCTAGTAGAAGATAATTATGGATAGATCTTTAATACTAGCTTTATCTTATTGTGATTTTCTAAAAACAAATGAAAAGTTAATTTTGCTTAAGTCTTTTTCTTCTCTTAAAGAATTTGCTTCTGCCTCTATTGTTGATATTTCTATGATTCTCAATAGAAGATTAAATACGAAATTTGATGTGGCTAGTTTTGAAAGCGTTGTGGAAAAGGCTTTAGATGTTCTCAAATTCTACAATATAAAAATGCTTATGATAGAAGATGAAGATTTTCCACTTCAACTTCTAGAAATTCCTGATCCGCCATTTTCAATTTTTCTTAGAGGCACATTACCTGAATGTGACTTTAACATGCTTTCTATTGTAGGAACTAGATATCCGACAGGTGAAGGTATAAAGATGGCATTAAAATTAGGGACGGAGTGTGCCTCTCTTTCTTTACCGGTTGTATCCGGTTTAGCACGAGGGATTGATGCTTTTTCACAACGTGGATGTGTGGATGCGGGAGGTGTTACCATAGGTGTTTTGGCTTGTGGGGTGGAAAGAATATATCCAAAAACTAATAGTCGCTTGGCGAGTAAAATTATTTCAGGACATGGATGTATATTAAGTGAATACCCTCCGTTTACAGAACCTCTTAAATTTAGATTTCCACAGAGGAATAGGATTATATCTGGGCTTTCCAAGAGTATTTTGGTCTTGGAGGCTCCAAAAAAATCTGGGGCATTAATTACAGCTGATTTTGCTTTAGAGCAAGGTAGAGATGTTTTTGTTTGCAAAGATATTTTGTATTCTCGCAAAAATGAGGGTGCTTTAGGCTTGTATGAAGATGGAGCAGTTGCTATATCTTCAA
Organism: Treponema sp.; assembly: GCA_052169955.1. Lineage (GTDB taxonomy): Bacteria > Spirochaetota > Spirochaetia > Treponematales > Treponemataceae > Treponema_B. Next base: position 110,209 of record JBQNBL010000001.1, on the reverse strand, counting down.
TTAAAGAAATTATTTCAAAATAAATTTTGGTGTTTTTATGGCTGGTGTTAAAAAAACTATTAAGAAAAATGACAAAGAAAAAAAATCTTTATTAATTGTTGAATCTCCTGCAAAGGCTAAGACTATCGAAAGATATTTGGGAAAATCGTACATGGTTAAAGCTTCAATGGGGCATTTGATGGATTTGCCAAAATCTAGGCTTGGTATTGATGTGGAGCATGATTTTACCCCTGAGTATATAACGGTACGAGGTAGAGCAAAACTATTAAAAGAGCTAAAAAAAGATGCGAAATTGGCTAAGAATATATACCTTGCAAGTGATAATGATAGAGAGGGAGAGGCTATTGCATGGCATCTAAAGAGTATTTTTCAAGATGAATGTGATGCCCCTATTTCTCGAATTGTTTTTAATGAGATAACGCCTCAGGCTATAAAGGATGCTGTGAAAGCTCCTAAGGATATTGATGAAGATAAGGTGAAAGCTCAAAAAGCTAGACGAGTGCTTGATCGATTAGTTGGGTATAACCTATCTCCTATTCTTTGGGCAAAAGTGAAAAATGGGCTTTCTGCAGGACGTGTACAATCTGTGGCTTTACGACTTATTTGTGAGAGAGAAGATGAAGTGCAGCGTTTTATTCCTGAAGAATATTTTACCCTTGAAGGAGAGTTCAAGAAGAATAAGACAAAGTTTAAGGCAAGGTTAGAGCAATATAAAGGAAAAGAAATAGATAAGAAGGATAAAAAAGAGTTTGCTAACGTAATGGAAGCAATTAAAGGCTCTAATGGTATTGTTATTGCAAAAAAGGATACTATAAAGTCTATAAAGCCAAAACCTCCTTTTATTACTTCTACATTGCAACAAGTGGCTGCCAATAGACTTAATTTTACATCAAAAAAGACAATGCAAGTGGCACAACAGTTATATGAAGGTATTTCTGTAGGTTCAAAACACATAGGACTCATTACTTATATGAGAACTGATTCTGTTCGCATTTCATCTTTAGCATTGGAAAAGGTTAGAGCATGGATTGGTGAAAATTATCCTGAAAATCTTCCTGATAAAGCTCAATTTTATGCTGTTGGGGAAAGTTCTCAAGATGCACATGAATGTATTAGACCAACTTTTATGGAATATACTCCGTCCTATCTTGAAAAATATCTTTCAAAAGAACAATTTAAACTATATTCTCTTATATGGGAGCGTTTTATTGCTTCACAAATGAAAAATGCTAAAACAATCACTTCTACATATGATATTGATGTTAAAGATGCAATTTTTAGAACATCAACTACTAAGTTTATTGAAAAGGGGTTTTATTCTATTGTTAATCTGCTTCTTTCAAAAGATGATAAGGCAGTTTCTACGCTTGATTTGAATGTGAAAGATGAAGTTGAAATGACTAATATTGAACTTGAAAGTCATTTTACTCAAGGGCCTAGTAGATATACAGATGCTTCGATAGTAAAAACTTTGGAAGAAAAACGAATTGGACGACCATCTACTTATGCTCCTATCATCTCTGTTTTGCTAGATAGGTTTTATGTTACACGTTCTAATAAGCAACTAGTGCCAACGCAGTTGGGAAAGGTGATAAATAATTTACTAGTTTCTAATTTTTCAGATATTATAGATGTTAATTTTACAGCAGAGATGGAAAGAAAACTTGATGAAGTTGAAGAAGATAAAATTGACTGGATAAATGTTATTCGACCATTTTATACATCTTTTGTTCATGAGTTAAACGCAGCAATGGAAAAAGTTTCTAGCATGAAAGGAAAAATGGATGAGACGACAGATGTAATTTGTGAGCAATGTGGCAAGAAGATGATTAAAAGGTTAGGTAGGTTTGGATATTTTTTAGCATGTTCAGGTTTTCCAGAGTGTAAGAATACAAAGTCTATTCCTTTAGCAAAATGCCCAGTTGAAGGATGTGGGGGAGATATTGTTGCAAGAAAAGGTACTGGAAAGAAAAAAACTAGAGAGTTCTATGGTTGTTCAAATTTTCCTAAATGTAACTTTGTTTCTTATTTTAAACCAACAGATTCTTTTTGTCCAAAGTGTGGTTGGTTTCTTGTTGAAAAATATGATAAAAGTCGAGGTTCCTATCATGCTTGCATAAATCCAAAATGTGATCATTTGCATACAGTTGTGAAAGGTGTTGAGGATGAAAATACGAAGTGAAATATATGAATGCTATCTTTAGTGAATATTTAGAATACTTAAGAGGTATTAAACATTTTAGTTTGAATACGATAGACGCATATAAGAAAGACTTGAGTATTTTTGAGGACTGGATTCAAGAAGTAGAGCTGGAATTTCAGTGCATAACTAAGTCTAATATTATGACGTTTGTGGCTGAAATGTCTGATAGACACCTTTCTACTAGTTATATCAATAGGATGCTTTCTACTATAAGAGGGTTTTATAAGTATGCTATTAGAAAAAAACTTATTGATATTAATCCGACAATTGGAATTAAAAACTTCAGGATGCAACACAAAATTAGGAGCTTTTTGTTTCCTAGTGAAATGAAGTCTTTATGTCAATTACCTGGAGAAATTGAGATATTATGGATGGCTAGAGATATAGCTTTATTTTCTTCGCTTTATTCAACAGGAGCTCGTGCTTCTGAGCTACTTTCATTGGACGTCGAAGATATTAATTTTAATCTTTCTTCTGCTATTGTTATGGGAAAAGGGAAAAAAGAAAGAGAAGTTTTTTTTACAAGTTTTGCAAAACAAGCACTAAAAAATTATTTTGTAGAAAGAGAGGTTTTACTCAAAGAACGCCAGAAAGTAGTAGAGAAAGGTTCTAATCCTCTTTTTCTAAATATGAGGGGTTCACGTTTATCTATATGGGGAGTAAATTATATAATTAAAAGATATATTCGATTTTGTCCTAATATAAAAAGTTTATCGGCGCATTCTTTTAGGCATAGTTTTGCTACGGCATTGATAAGCCGTGGGGCAGACATAAGAATTGTGCAAGAACTTTTGGGGCATGAAAATATTTCGACAACACAAAACTATACACATGTTACGACAGAAAAGTTGTATGAGCTTTATAAAAAAGCACATCCACATTCTTAAATGTTTTTGGGGGTATTATGGACTATAAGAGAATACGAAGTACTACTGTTATAGCAATAAAAAAAGATGGAAAGGTTGCAATGGCTGGAGATGGACAGGTAACCTTAGGAGAAACTGTTATGAAAGGGAATGCAAAAAAGGTAAGATGCCTTTATGATGGTAAAGTGCTTGCAGGCTTTGCAGGAGCTACCGCTGATGCATTTACTCTTTTTGAAAAGTTTGAAAAAAAATTAAAAGAATATTCAGGAGATATAACTCGTTCGGCGGTTGAACTTGCTAAAGAGTGGAGAATGGATAAGATGTTAAAGAATTTGCAAGCTGTGCTTTTGGTTGCAGATCAAAATACGATTCTTTTTATTTCTGGAAATGGAGATGTAATAGAACCTGAAGAAGATGTTATTGCAATTGGTTCTGGGGGCAACTATGCTTATGCAGCTTCTTTAGCTTTGTTGGGAAATACAACTTTAACAGCGAAAGAAATTGCTGAAAAAAGCTTAAAAATTGCGAGTAAGATTTGTATATACACTAATAATAATATCATAGTGGAGGAACTGTAATGAATCTCAAATTAGATGATTTAACGCCTAAACAAATTGTTGAAGAGCTTGATAAGTATATAATTGGACAATCTAAAGCAAAGAGAGCTGTGGCTGTTGCTATTCGTAATAGGAGCAGAAGACTTCATCTTCCTGAAGAAATAAGGGATGAAATATCTCCTAAAAATATCCTAATGATAGGACCTACAGGTGTAGGTAAAACGGAAATCTCAAGACGACTAGCAAAGATTTCAGGTGCACCTTTTTTGAAAGTGGAGGCAACAAAATATACTGAAGTAGGTTATGTAGGACGTGATGTTGAGTCAATGGTTAGAGACTTAACTGCTGTAGCTTATTCAATAGTAAAGTTAGAGATGCAAGAAGACTTACGCTTTCAAGCTGAGAAAAATACTGAAGAGATATTGCTTGACTTACTTCTCCCATCTTCAGCTAAAAAGAAAACATCATCTAGCAATGATGTTAGTAAAGAACGTATTTTTGAGAGTGTTGTACAGCAACCAGAGCTGTCAAGTGAATCTTCAGTAGAAGAAGATAGTACGCTTAGTACACGGGAAAAGTTTCGTCAAATGCTAGTTAACGGTGAGTTAGAAGATAAAATAGTTGAAGTTAAATCAGAACGTAACTCTAATAAGCCTTCTTTTGAGTTTTTTGCTGGTGGTGCCAATATTGAAGATATTGAAGCGGCAATGAATAACATTACTAACATGATGATGGATGGTGGGCGTAAAAGTAAAAAGAAAAATGTTAGCATTAAAGAAGCAAGGCAGATCATCTTAGATGATCAATTAGACAAGATGGTTGATAACGATAAGATTAGGGAACAAGCAAAAGAGCGCGTTGAACAAATGGGCATAATTTTTATTGATGAAATAGATAAGGTGGCTTCTACTGCTGATAACCATAGCATTGATGTTTCTCGAGAAGGAGTTCAACGAGATATTTTGCCAATAGTTGAAGGCTCTAAAGTTAATACAAAGCTTGGTATTATTGATACAAGCCATATACTTTTCATTGCTGCTGGTGCGTTCAATGTTTCTAAACCTAGTGATTTAATTCCCGAGTTTCAAGGGCGTTTTCCACTAAGGGTAGAACTTGAATCTTTACATGCTACAGAATTTAAAAGAATCTTACTTGAACCTAAAAACTCACTAACGCGTCAATACTCCTCTCTTTTGGAAACAGAAGGAGTAAAAATTAGCTTTACTGATGCTGCCATAGATAGAATGAGTTTTCTTGCAGAAGATTTAAATTCTAAAATGGAAAATATAGGAGCTAGAAGACTTCATACTATTATGGAAATGCTTTTGGAAGACATTTCTTTTAATGCAAGTGATATGAAAGGTCAGGAAATATCTATTGATGTGGATTATGTGGATGAAAGATTAAAGAGTATTGTTCAGGATCGCGACTTATCCAGATATATACTATAGTGTTTTGCCATTTTGAAAGAACAAAATGAGGTTCTTAGTCAGCCTCATTTTGCTTTGATATTCTTAAGTAATTTTTTATTATGCCGATAGAACTCTAGAGAAGTGGTGTGGTTTTACTGAACCATGATGGGGATTTAGTTTATGGGTTTTGATAGTTTTAGAAAGACAACTGATGTTTTGCATAGGGCATTAGATGTAAACATGCTTAGGTATAATGTAACTGCAAATAACCTTGCAAGTTCAGGAATACCGGGATTTAAAAGAAGTGTTGTAAACTTTGAAACAGAGTTGAAAAGAGCTTTTGATTCACAAAAGAATAAGAATAATTCTTTTGAAATGAACACAAGTGATCCTCTACACATAAAAAGTAACAATGTTATTGACTATAAGACAGTGAAACCTTTTGTGGCGTTGGATTATCGAACTTCGGCAAAAGCTAATGGAAACAATGTTGACGCTGAAGTTGAAGCAATGAATGTGTTGAAGATTCAAATGCAATATCAATTGTTATCTCAAGTTGCAGCTTTTGAGTATAGTCAAGTTCAATCAGTATTAAAATAAGAGGTTATTATGGGATTATTCACAAGTATAAATATCGCATCTACAGGAATGAGTGCAGAACGTTTGAGATCGGACGTTATTTCAAACAATATCGCAAACGTTTCCACAACAAGGACACAAGAAGGTGGAGTTTTTAAGAGAAGTCGTGTTATTTTAGCACAAAAAAAAGATGGAATAGATTGGAGAAATCCTTTTGTACCTGCTTCATTATATAGGGGATTAGGTACTGGGGTTAAGGTTGTTGGTATTGAAAAAGACACCTCTGATTCTAAGTGGGTGTATGATCCTACTAACCCTGATGCTGTTCAAACAGGTCCTAGAAAGGGGTTTATTGAATACCCAAATGTTGATGTTGTTACAGAGATGGTAGACTTGATTTCTGCTTCTCGTTCTTATGAAGCAAATGTCGCTGTGGTTCAAGGTGCTAAAGACATGTTTCATAAGGCTTTAGATATTGTTAAGTAGTCTTAATTTTTAGGAGAGTTTAATGCGTATTGATAGTTTGAATAATTTTGCTTTGAATATTCCTGAATTTAAGAATGTTGCAAGCATGTATAAAGTTCCATCTGTTGGAGAAAATTTGAATATTAGTTCAATTGAAGTACCTAATTTTAGACAAGATATGGTTTCTTCTACTAATGATATTGAGCTTTCAGCAAATCCTAAGGGGCAGAGTTTTGAACAGACTTTGCTTAAGGCGTTTGACATGATGAATAAAAAGCAAACAAAAGTGGAAGATTTAACAGAGAAGATGATTATCTCCCCTGATTCAGTTGATCCACACGATGTAACTATTGCTATGGCAGAAGCTAGCCTATCATTAAAGATGACACAAACTATTGTAGATAAAGCTATTAAGGCATGGAATGATATAACTACTACAAGGTAATACATTTTAAGTTTATAAGGAAGTTCAGACATATAAATTAAGGCGTTACATTTTAACTTGAGTGTTTGACCCTATAAAAGGTGGGAAATATGAAGGAATCGTTTAAAGGATTAAAAGACAAGATAGGTTCTAGTTGGAGTAAATGGACTAAGATACAAAAGGCAGTGCTACTGGGCGTATTAGTTGTAGGTGTTGTCTTGTTTGTTAGTCTATTTTCGTGGTCTTCATCATCTCCACTTGTACCAGTACTTGATGTAAAGATAACGGATCAAGAGCAGCTTGATAAGATTGTGTTACGCCTTAATGAAGAGGACATAAAAACAACTGTTACTGATGGTATAGTTTACGTTTCTGACTCTTCTACTGCAAGAAGAATGCGAAGCCTTTTAATACGTGAAGATTTAATTCCGAAAGATACAAGTCCTTGGGATATCTTTAATGTGGAAAGATGGACACGTACAGATTTTGAGAGAAAAGTTGACTTACGACGTGCTATTATAGAAGAAGTGAGACGGCATATAAAAGCCTTAGATGATGTTGATGATGCAAGCGTTGTGGTTAATGTTCCTGAAAATGCAATGTTTACATCTGAGCAAAATCCTGTTACAGCAAGTGTTATCATATATCCAAAACCTGGTAGTGATATAGCTACTAATAGAAAGAAGGTTGAAGGAATTCAAAAGCTATTAAAGCTAGCTGTCGAAGGCTTAAAGGATGAAGATATCACTATATCTGATAATCAATCTAACATATTAAATGATTTTGCAGGTATGAAAGACTGGGATAGGCTTTCTATAATTGAAAAGCAACAAAAGATGATTGCGAAGATGGAAAGTAGGTATGAAATAAAAGTTTTGAATGCTTTGCAGAAAATCTATGGTGCAGATAGAGTTAGGGAAGTTAGCATAAAGATAGAGATGGACATGTCTGAGAAATCTTCTCAAACCACTAAGATTCTACCTACTGAGATGAAGCATGATAATCCTGATACCCCTTATGATGATTCTGAGATTGTTCACTCAATAACAACTTCTAGTGAGGTTGCAACGACAACTTGGGAAGGGGAAGGAACAAATCCAGAAGGTCCTGAAGGAGTTCAGGGGCAGACTCCTCCTTCCTATAAAGATATGAGTAACATTGCAGGACGCTCAACACAAAGCATAGTTAAGAAAAATGAAGTGTATAGCAGTAGTCAGATTTCTGAAATTGTAAGTCCGCAAATGGGAAGACGAACTGTTGCTGTGAACATTGATGGTCAATGGAAAAAGAAAAGAAATGACAAAGGTGAATATATAATAAAAGACGGCGGAATTGAAAGAGAGTTCATAGAGCTAAGTACTGAAGAGAGAAAACAAGCGGAAGAGATTGTGCAAGGTGCAATTGGCTATAATCCTAATAGGGATGACATTGTAAAAGTTGCTGCTATCAGAATTGACAGGTCAGGACAATTTGAAGAAGAGGATATGGCTTACTTTCAAGGGATTCAACGTCAGAAGATAATACTCATATCCCTTGCAGGCATTGCAGGTCTTTTGATCTTGTTTATTATCTACAGAGTTGTTAGTAGAGAAAGAGAAAGACGAAGAAGACTTAAAGAAGAAGAAGCATTACGTCAAGCACAACTCGAAAGAGAGCGAATATTATGGGAAGCAGAGAAGGCTAATAATGAAGTTGCTATGACAGTTGATGAAAGAAAGAGATTAGAGTTACAAGAGAATGCTATAAATGTTGCTAGAGAGCATCCTGAAGATGTGGCCCTATTGATACGAACTTGGTTAATGGAGGAATAGTATGGCTGTGTCCCCTGCAAAAGAAAAGAGTGGGAGTAAAAAACATAAGGATGTAAACTCCCTGACTGGAAGACAAAAGGTTGCAATATTTTTAATTTCACTTGGTGGAGAGATTTCTGCAAAGGTGATGGAGCAACTTAGGGAAGATGAAGTAGAGAAGATTGTATTTGAGATTGCTAGGATCGAAACTATAGAATCAGACTTGAAAGATGCAGTATTGCAAGAATTTCAAGAACTGATGATGGCACAAAACTTCATAACTACTGGTGGTATAGACTACGCTCGCGATGTCTTGGAAAAGACTTTTGGAGGGCAAAAGGCTACAGAGGTTATTAATAGGCTTACGAGTTCGTTACAGGTGCGTCCTTTTGACTTTATTAGAAGGACAGACCCAGGGCACTTGTTGAACTTCATTCAGCAAGAGCATCCTCAAACTATTGCTCTTATTTTGGCATATCTTGAGCCAAATAAGGCTTCTCAGATTTTGCAAAACTTGCCTGATGAGATTCAAAGTGATGTTGCACGTCGTATTGCTACAATGGACAGAACTTCTCCTGATGTTTTGCGTGAAGTAGAAAGAGTTTTGGAGAAAAAGCTTTCCACCATATCAAGTGAAGATTACACAGCAGCAGGTGGTGTTGACAGCATTGTTGAAATACTCAACTTGGTTGATAGGCAGTCAGAGCGTACGATTATTGAGTCTCTTGAAGATGAAGATCCAGACTTAGCGGAAGAAATAAAGAAGAAGATGTTTATCTTTGAAGATATTGTTATGCTTGATGACCGAGCTATTGGTATTGTATTGCGTGAAGTTAATACTGATGAGCTTGCAAAGGCATTAAAGCAAGTTGATGCAGAAGTTCAAGACAAAATCTTTAAGAATATGTCTAAACGTGCTGGTAGTATGCTTAGAGAAGAGATGGAGTTTATGGGACCAATACGTGTTAAAGATGTAGAAGAAGCCCAACAAAAGATAGTCTCTATAATAAGAAGACTTGAAGAGAAGGGTGAGATTGTTATTGCACGTTCTGAAGAAGACGAGCTTATTTAAAAGTTAAGCTCTTGAGGGCTAGCTACCTCATTCTGAATTTATTTAGTTAATTGTTTAAGGAGTCAAAGAATATGGCAAAGACTATTTTTCATGTGAATGAGGTTGCAAATAATGCAAATGTAATACAAATTCAGCTGGCTAAACTTTTTGAAGAGAAAAAATTAGAAGAAGAAGTTGTTGAAAATGTAGCTGAAAAAGAAGTAACAGATGAAGTAGATATTGCAACAGCTCAAAAAGAAATAGAAGAACTCAAAGCACAATGGGAAGAAGAAAAGCAGAAAATGCTTGAGGAAGCTAAGGAAGAAGCTGAAAAAATAATTAAGGATGCTCAAGCTATTGCTTTTGAAGAAGTCCAGCGTCAGACCGATGAAACTCAAGTTAAGTTACAAAGTGCCAAAGAAGAGGCTGAAAAGCTTGTTGAACAAGCAAAAAAGGATGCAGATAGCATAATTTTAGAAACAGAAAACAATAAAAAAGCTATTGAGACAAAAGGTTTTAACGAAGGGTTTTCAGCAGGAAGAGAGGATGGTTTTAAGGAAGGAAATGCTGAAGTTAATCGCTTGATTGAGAGAATGCACACAATAGTTGAGAAAACGATGGAAAAAAGACAAGAAATTCTTTCTGAAACTGAGCAACAAATCGTAGATCTTGTTCTTCTTTTAGCTAGAAAAGTTGTAAAAGTTATTTCCGAAAATCAAAAAAATGTAGTTACTTCTAATGTTATCCATGCTTTGAGAAAAGTTAAGACTAAAGGGGATGTAACTATCAGGGTTAATTTGCTTGATGTTCAAATGACTACGGAGCATATTAAAGATTTCTTAGAGCATGCTGAAAGTGTACAAAATATCACAGTTGTTGAAGACATAAGTGTAGATCAAGGTGGGTGCATCGTTGAAACAGATTTTGGTTCAATAGATGCAAGAATCTCTAGTCAACTACATGAACTTGAGCAAAAGATTATAGAAGTTTCTCCTATAAAGACACAACCAAAACAAAAGAATGCTTAAAATTTTAAGTTTTTGGGGATATAGGTAATGTCATGCTTGATTTATTTGATAAGTATATAGATATTGTCAAAGAAACAGAACCAATAAAATACACTGGTAAGGTCAAAAAAGTACAAGGCTTTCTTATCGAAAGTGAAGGACCTCAAGCTCAAGTGGGAGAATTGTGTAGAATTGTTACAGAAAGTAATAAAGAAGGCGTTCCTGCAGAGGTAATTGGTTTAAATGATCATATAGTACAATTAATGAGTTATGAAAATGTAGAAGGTATAAGATCAGGAGATGAAGTAGTTGCTACAGGAGAAGTCTTACGTGTTAATGTAGGTGATGTACTTTTGGGGCGTGTGATAGATGGTCTTGGAAAAGCTGCAGACTTTAAAGAAGAACCCTATTCACCTATAAAGTATCCATTAGAAGCAAAACCACCACAGGCAATGTCTAGGCTTCCAATCACAAGGCGTATTGTTACAGGTATACGTGCAATAGATTCTCTTTTGGCAGTAGGTTGTGGGCAACGTCTAGGTATATTCTCAGGTTCAGGTGTAGGAAAATCTACATTACTTGGAATGATAGCACGAAATACAAACGCTGATGTGAATGTCATAGCTCTTATAGGAGAGCGTGGTAGGGAAGTGATGGACTTTATAGAGCGTGACTTGGGTGCTGAAGCCTTAAAGCGTTCTGTTATTGTTGTTTCTACATCTGATCAAAGTCCTATTGCTCGTTTGAGAGGTGGCTATGTTGCAACAGCTGTTGCAGAATATTTCAGAGATCAAGGGCTTAATGTCATGCTTTTGTTTGATTCCATAACTCGATTTGCAAAAGCACAAGGTGATATAGGCTTGGCTCGTGGAGAGATACCTAAGACTAGAGGATATCCACCTAGTGTTTTTGAAGCTTTACCCAAGGTGTTAGAAAGAACAGGTACTTCGAGCAAAGGTTCTATTACAGCTTTTTATACTGTGTTAGTTGATGGAGATGACATGGATGAACCAATATCTGACACAGTGCGTGGTATTTTGGACGGACATATAGTGCTAGCTCGAAAACTAGCCCAACGTGGACAGTATCCTGCAATAGATGTGTTAGCCAGTATTTCTCGTCTTTCTAAGAGAATATCAACAGAAAAGGTTGCAAAAGCTAGTCTTGAGATGCGGAATTTATTGGCAAGATATAAAGAGTCAGAAGATATGATTTTGGTAGGAGCTTATCAAAAGGGTAGTAATCCAGAATTAGACCTAGCAATTGAAAAATATCCTCTAATATATAATTTTCTAGTTCAGACAGTTGAAGAAAAAGCAAACATTGAAGACACATTAGTTAAATTAGGTAAAATAACTGATATTGAAATTCCTGTAAGTGAGATTGACTTTGCAGGTAACACTTCATTACAAGCAGAGTGATAAAAATGAAAAGGTTTAATTTTTCTTTGGAGAAGGTTCTTTCATTACGCATTTTTTATGAAAAAGAAGCAGAGATTGCTTTGAGTCGAGCTGTTAGTGAGCGAGATATAACAAAGCTTAAAATAACAGACATAGATACAAAAATATTGGAATATTCTCCAATTTTCTCTCAAGATGTAGATTTATCAATTTTACTTTCAGCTGAAAATTACATAAAAGGTCTAAAGATAAGAAAGGTAGAATTGGAAAAAGAACTCATTTCTCTTGAAGAAAATGTGAGAATGTGCATTGAAAAATATACTGAAAAGTCAAAGGATAGAAAGATAATTGAAAGATTAAAAGAAAAGCAACTTGAAGAATGGAAAAAAGCCTTCAATAAGGAAGAAATTATTTCAATTGATGAAGTCATCTCATCTAAAATAAGCATGTAGTTATGTTTTGTATATGTTTAAAGTTCCCATATGAGCATCAAATAAAAAAGATTCACTCTAATATTATTCCAATTTTCTTAAAAAGTGTAGAAGTTATAGCAAAAGATAATGGTTGCAAAAAAATAATTAAAAAAGATTCCTATTTTTATTTTTTTGAGCATTCAATTTCGTCATCCTTTTTTACATTGCGTTTTTTATACACATTGTCTTTATTTCTTAAACAAGTTTCTACTAGCATACATGAAAGTTCTGTCATAGTAGAATATTTTTCGGATGAAGTGAAAATAGAGTATTTTGAAGAATTACAAAATAGAAACTTGAATTTTAATTGTATATTAGTTGGTCAAAATGCGAGTAAATATTTAAAAAACTATGTTTCACTAGCTACTGCAAAACCTTTATCTCTTAAAATGTGTACATCTTTTTCTTTTTTTGAAAATATTAGACAACTAGAAGCATTAGATTGTGTAGAAGATGTATTGTTTCTTAGAAAAGATCAAAATTATATTCAAGTTTTATATAACTTTATTTTACGTCATCCTATTTTTGAATCTGATGTTGAGCATTTCTATAAGCAAGAAACAAAAACATATTTTGAAACTAGATGTGTATTATCTTTTTATTCGCAAAATCGATTTAATGATTCTTTGCCTAAATATTTTGTAGACGCTTTTATAATTTATGCAAAATTACATATAAAAGTATATAAAAAAGTGCATAACATAAAACAAATTACTATTTACTGTGATTGTACAGAAGAGAATGCTGATGTTGAAAAGTTAAAGCAGATATTAAAAGAAACTAAAATAGCTATATTTCCTAAGAGAAAAATTGAGATTGAAGAAATACCAGATGATTTATTGGAATCGATATATATTCTAATTTTTTCTAGTAGATTTATTTTTGACAATGAAATAGAAGATTTCTTTTCTGTTACAACTGAAACAAAAGCATTTAAAGATTTGATGAAAATAATGTATAAAAGAGGTATTCTTCTTCAAAGAGATTGTATATTTTCATATCAAGCTGATGCATTAGAAAAAATAGAAAAAAAACTAAAAGAAAAAAAAGATGTTTCATTTATATCAAAATATATTTGGTCAAAATATAAAAATGCTGAAATACTTTGCGATTTACATTTAAAAAATATCTTTGACAGTTTAAATTTCCAATATGATAGAGCTTTTAATATTGATATATTTTTTAATTTGAAAAAACATTATTTATTATTACAACCGAATGAAAATGATTTTAAAATAGAAAATATTGATGTGCTAAAAAAATATGATAGTATTATAAAGCTAAAAACTAAGGGAAAGTTTAATGAGGCCTTTTCACTTACAAAAGAACTTCATTCTTATTTTCATAACTCAAGAATATTGTCAGGTGAATATCGAAGTTATTCGTTGTTAGGATTTTCTTTTTTAGAAAGCAATAACGTAAGTGAAGCATTAACTTATTTCACTTATTCATTAGAAATTGCAAAGAAAACAAAAAACTCTTCATTTATATGCGAAGCATTATGTTATTTAAGTATAGTCTATTTCTTGCAAAAAGATTTTCAGAATTGTGCTTTTTCTTTGCAAGAGTTGAGTAATTCAATCTCTCTTTTTTTTATGCAAGAATGGAAAGTTCTATATCTATTCATACAAGGTAGACTGTTTATTGAATTAGGAGATGCAAAAAAAGCAAGTATTGCATTTAAGCTAGCAAAAGATTTTTCATCTATCTATTTTATTCATTTGGAAAAAACTTCTGACATCTGGTATGGAAGAGCTTTGATTCATGAAGGAAAAATAGAGAAAGGGAAAAAGATATTGGAAAACTATGAAGATGAATACGCTTTATTATTTTTACTTGAATCATTATTGCTTTTTCCAGAAATAGAGCATAAAAGTGTTTTAGAGTTAAAAGAAAAATATGATCACTTACCATCGCAATTTAATATTCTTCCATTTTTTGAAGACATAGCGTGGTATAAAGTTTATAAAGAATCTACTGCTAAAAGATTGTTTGAGGCTTTTTATAATTATTATATGGTCATGCTTTCACCTCATACAAAAAAACTAGAATATTTTGAGTGTTCAAAAAAACTAGAAGAAATATCTATGACCAGTTTATATTCTCAAGATAATAATGCTTCAATATATCTTTATCTTTCTTATGTTGCACAGTGCAAGATTGATGGGGAAGTTACAGGCAAAGCATTGGGATTTTTAAGCAAAGCATGCAACATAATGCAAAAAAATGCTGGCTTTATGTATGAAACAAGTATGAGAGATAAATTTATGAAGCAAAATATATGGAATGCAAAATTATTTGAGGTTGCAAGTGAAAATAAGCTACTATAGCTTTTATCCTTTAGGCTCAAGGAGAATTGTTTAATGGATCTATCTCGAGTTTTTCCATTATTAACTGCCCAAGAAATAGAAAGACTTAAAAATATACGAATTGCGGTTTTTGGACTTGGCGGAGTTGGTGGCTACGCTCTTGAAGCTTTGGCTAGAATGGGCATAGGCTTTCTATATTTAATAGATGGAGATGTAATAGAGCCTAGCAATATAAATCGACAACTTTTAGCTCTTAATTCTACAATAGGAATGCAAAAAGTTGAAGTTGCAAAAAAAAGAGTGTTAGATATAAATCCTTTTTGTGATGTTCAAGTTTTATGCCAAATGGTAAAGCCTGAAGCTGACGGAAAACTAAACTTGGCGTTTTTAGATAAAATAGATGCAATCATTGATGCTACAGATGATATTCCGTTAAAAGTTTCCTTAGCTAAAGAAGCAGAACAAAGACATATTTTAATCATTTCTTCTGGAGGAACAGGAAATAGGTTAAATGCTTTTGATTTTGAAATTACAGATATTTATAGCAGTAAATCATGTCCATTATGTCGTGTGTTAAGATCAAGATTAAAAAAAAACAATGTCAAAAGTCTTCCTATTATATATGGTAAAGATGTTCCTATTTTTAAAGGAGACGTTGTAAGTTCTGTTTCGTGGTGTCCTAGCGTTGCAGGACTTTTAATGGCTGGTTATATAATTCAAAAAATATTAAGAAGATAGAGTAATTCATATATAAAAACTTAAGGAAGCACTGATTAATTGTAACTTGCAAAGCTAGAAGAGATGAGAAAATTAATCACATATCCCTTATGAATCTTTAGAGCTTTTATTAATCTTTCACAGTTTAATTTTTTATAGTTGAAAAATGATAACAATTAAAATATTATAGCCTTCAATTTATTAGGAGTTTTACATGAGCGATATAATTGCACCAAAGACACTAAAAGGTTTTAGAGATTTTCTTCCATCATCAGAAATTTCGCGAGCTACATTAATAGAACATTTTACTAATATTTTTAGAACTTCAGGTTTTGTTCCAATAGACACACCTTGTCTTGAATATTCTGAAATACTTCTTAGAAAAAGCAATGGTGAGACCGAAAAACAAGTTTTTAGATTTAACGATGCAGGTGGAAGAGATGTGAGCTTACGTTTTGATTTAACTGTACCTTTTGCTCGTTTTGTCGCAGAGCACTATCAGGAACTTTATTTTCCATTCAAAAGATATCATATTGCAAAGGTTTGGCGAGGAGAAAAGCCTCAAGGGGGGCGATTTAGGGAATTTGTTCAATGTGATTTTGACATTGTAGGTTCCACTTCTTTCTGCACGGATTTTGAAATTTTGCAATTAATACATAACTGTTTTGCTAGCATTAACTGTCCTGTAAAAATTCATTTATCTCATAGAGGCATTTTTAACGAGTTTTTAACTTCTCTTTCGATAAAAGAAAATAGTGAAGAAGTATTAAGAGTGGTTGATAAGATTAAAAAGATTGGGAAAGAAGAAGTTGAAAAAGAGCTTGCAAATCTTACAAACGAAGAAACAGCAAAAAAAGTGCTGGAATTCGTTTTATGCAATGAAACAGGTTCTTCTTTTAACGAAGTCCTTTCTCGTCTTAGTCTTTTAGTACCAAGTGCAAAGGAACACATTACTTTTATGAAAGAAATATACACTCTTTTAGAAAGTGTTGGTATTGAAAACTCTTTTGTTCTTGATATGTCTATAACACGAGGTCTTGATTATTATACAGGTGTGGTATACGAGACTTTTCTTTCTGAAATGGAAGAGATTGGTTCTGTATGTTCTGGTGGTAGATATGATGACCTAACAGGTTTTTATATGAAAGAAAAAGTTTCTGGTGTTGGTGCTTCTATTGGGATTGACCGCTTCTTAGCAGCTCTTGAAATGTTGAATAAAGAAAAAGCAATGCTTTCTTTTAGCAACGCGATTATATTTTCAAATGAAAACTATTCTTTTTCTTATAAACTCCTCTCTTATTTTAGAGAAAAAGGCATTGTGGCTGAATTTTTCCCTGATAATAAAAAAATGACAAAACAATATGAATTAGCAGAAAAAAAAGGCATTAAGTGGGGAATATATATTGAAGAAGAAAATTTCTCTAAAATTGAAGAAACAAAAATCAAACTTAAAAATCTTTTGACAAGAGAAGAAAGCAAGATATCTGTAAAAGATGCAGTGTCTAAAATGATGAATAATTAAATCTTTTTAACTCAATAATCAAAAATAAGAAATCATTGAATGTGTGGTTACTCAATAATGCTTTCATACATCGCTACTTAAGAAGTAGTGATGTATGAAAGCTCATTGGAATGTATTAGATTTCACAAAGGCGTCATGCACAGCTTCATTATGCAAAACTGTACAGTTTACGATAGTGAAACTGTACAGTTTGCGATCCCTAAATAGTACAGTTTGTGATAGCGAAACTGTACAGTTTTGGGGTAGTACATTAGCTAAGGTACGATCGTAACACTAGCTAATGTACAAGCCTAACATTAGCTAATGTACGATATGTACTTTTATAAGAATATAAAAGTGGAATAGGCTGGAAGGTGTTCTGGTCAAGGTAAATAGGGTAATGGAATATTTTGTCTTTTTTCATATAGAGCATCTTAGTCAAAGTTTTATATTTTTTACAATAGACTTTATTTTTTTATTTAAAAACTCGACATAATCATAAAAAAATGCTAGACTGAACTATGTTAGAGCTTAGAGTGGAGGCATAGATGAAAAAAAAACTCAATGTTAGTAAAAGTAGGTCTATCTTTTTTAGGATATTCATTCCACTTGTAATTATTTTAGTAGTCCAAATTGCCTTCACTATGTTAGTGTTTTTGAGGATGAATATAGTGAAGCAGGCTAAAGAAAACACATACCTTATGTTAAATGAAAAGGTTTTTAATAGGTATATGTTTTTAGAAGGAATGATGAAAAATCAATGGACATCACTTCAGGATGCTTGTGAAGTAATTTCAGAAAAAATAGAAGGTAAAGTAAAGGCATATAATATACATTTTGATGATATTAAACCTTCTTCTAATATTGAAATAGAAATATTAAAAACTACATTACCGACAATGGAACAGATTTTGTCTAAAAATATGGTAACAGGGGCATATTTAATTTTAGATATTCCACAAAATAATGGAGAACGTACGGGTATCTACATAAGACGAAAAACCTTGCCTAGTTTTGATGAAAAACGACATGATTTTGTAGCAGAGTGTGTGCCTGAATATCTTTTCAATTATTACAATTTAGAAAAAAGTCCTTCTTATTCATCAGGCTTAAAAATAGACGATAGTTCAGTTTTTTATAACAAACCCATAAGAAAAGCACGTTTTGCAAGTGATAATCAAAATCCGAGAGTTTATGGGGTTTGGAACTATGGAAAAATAAATGGGGAAGAAAAATTAATCACATATTCTATTCCACTTTTAGACGAAATTGGAAAAGTTTATGGAGTTTTAGGTATTGATGTCTCACGGGAATACATAAATAATGTTTTGAAATTTAAGAGTATTGACTTTCAAACAAATGAAGCATATTACGTTGTTTTTGCAAATAAAGAAAACGAAAATGATTTTTCAATTTTAACACCAAAAGGGAATTTTGAAGCCTTTAATGCAAAAAAACTTGATTTTCCTAATATTTATGAGATTAGCTTAAATGATGCAAATCAAAAAAAATATCATGCTAGCATACATTATCTTTCATTGTATGACATAAAAGATGAAAATGAAAAGTTGGGATGGGCGTTAGTTGGGACTACTGATACACGTAATTTATTGAAATTTCCTCGTAATTTATTACGTGTTATAGTTTTTTCGCTAGTGGCTTCAAGTATTTTGCTTTTATTTTCTGCGTATATATTAAGTAGACATCTTTCTTATATATTGAGAAGAGTTTTACTTGATTTACGTTCTCAAAGCAATAGAACATCTATTAGGATTGGTAGGGTAAATATTAAAGAAATTGATAGTCTAATAGACACAATAGAAGATAATAGCGAAAAACTCTTTAGCCAAGCAAGGCGTGTTTCGAGGATTGTTACTTATGCAAACCCATATTTAGGAGTTTTTGAAGATGATGCTAGTCTTTCTTCTGTGTATTGCAATGCAAACTTTTTTAAGATATGCAGAATTACTAAGTATGGAGATGCAGTTTTTGTTGATAGGGATGAGTTTAATCACTTTTTTGATGCTTTCAAAGATAAAGTTTACTATGAAACCGACACAAATGTCATATACTCTTTGCCTACTAATGTGCCGGGCAAAATGCAATGGATAGAAATAAAAAAGATAAAAGAGAAAGACTATGTTTTGGGTATGGTGTATGATATTACTAAAGAACTAGAAGAAAAACGTGTGCTTGAAATACAGCTTAAATATGATAATCTTACAGGGCTTTATCGAAAAACAATTTGGGATCAAAAAGTTCATAGTATTCTTGAAAATGATTTTGAACAGGTGTACGCATTAGTTATATGGAACATTGATAACTTGAGTTATATAAATAACACTTATGGTCATCCTTGTGGAGATATGTATATTCAACATTTTTCTGAGGCTTTAAGTAACATTTCCCCCAAACATTGTATTTCGTGCAAGGTCTCAGGTGATGAGTTTGCATCTTTATTTTTTAATTTGCCTTCAAAAGAGAAGATTCAAGAAGCTCTTATGTCTTTTTGGAATGCTTTGGAAAAAGAAGTGTTTATTTTGCCTACAGATGAGCGAATTAAAATTAGAGTTTCTGCAGGGCTGGCTTGGTATCCTGACGATACAAATGATTTTAGGGAATTGTTTAATTACGCTAATTTTGCTTTATATCATTCAAAACATACCATTAAAGGAACTATTTGTGAATTTGATAAGGATGTGTATAAAAAGAATTATATACTTCTACAAGGTACAGAAAACTTAAATAAGCTATTAGAAGATAAGGCAATTTGTTATGCAATGCAACCTATCATTGAAGGGGTTACAGGTAGGGTATATGGATATGAAATGCTCATGCGTTCTAAAATGCAAGAGTTTAAAAGTCCAGCAGATATTTTACGACTTGCTAAAGTACAATCAAAGCTATACATAATAGAAGAAATTACACTTTTTGAATCTATGAGGACATATTCTTCAAAGATAAAAGAAGGCTTAATTCCAAAAGAAACAAAGGTATTCATAAACACGATTAATAGTCAGTCTCTTTCTAAAAAACTTTTTCAGACTTTTGAAAGTGAATATAAAGAGTATCTTGAAAATATTGTGCTAGAAATTACAGAAACAGACTCTCTTGATGATGCTTTTTTTGCACAAAAGCTAGAATACATTAAGAAATGGAATGCAATGATTGCAATAGATGACTTTGGAACAGGTTATAATACTGATGTGGCTTTAATCTTTTTGTCACCAAACTTGGTGAAAATCGACATGTCCATTGTGCGAGATGTGGATAAAGACCTTGACAAGCAAAATATTTTAGAAAACCTTATGTCATATACTAAAAAACGAAACATTATAGTTTTAGCTGAAGGGGTAGAGCGTATAGAAGAGGTGGAAACTTTAGTGTCTTTTGGTGTAGATCTATTCCAAGGTTATTATTTTGCAAAACCTGACTTTGAAATAAAAGAAGTTGACAAAGAAAAGATTGAGTTGGTTAAAAGTCTATATAAGAAAAATGAAAGAAAAGCAGTTTAAGAAAACTTATGTTTACTTTATTTAAACGCTTGAAGGCTTTACGTGGAGCTATAAGCACGTCTAATGATGCTACTCAGATAAAAGAAGATGTGCTTTTTCTATATAAGACTATTTTAGAAAAAAATGTTTTGAAAGAAAAAGATATTGTGCTAGTTCAGTTTTCTATAACTCAAGATATCACTATGTATAACCCTGCGACTGCTTTAAGAGAGCAGGGGTTTCTTTTAAAAACTACTCTCTTTGTGAGCCAAGAGCCAAAAATTGAAGGAAGTTTGCCCTATATTATTCGTATTTTGATTTTATATTATGGAAAAAAAGAACCTATATATGTTTATGAAAAAGAGGCTAGGTTTTTAAGACAACTACCTCTGGAAAAGAAGAATTAGGCATTAGTTTGCCATATTTTTCCGCTTTCGTCGCTTTTTTCCAAAGTGTTGATAGTGCATGCTCCTTTCACAAAAGCATAAAGATTGTAAAAACTACTTGACATTTATGTAAGTAATGAGTAACATACGTCTACATGACAGCAATCATAAATCCCTTAGTGCTTGTTGTTATTCAGCCATTCAAGGAATGTATGAGTGGTTTACTTTAAATCGCTCCGACTTGCATACTCACGGAGCGATTTTTTTTTGTCGTTTTCTCCCATTTTACATAAAACATAAAATGCAATATAATAGTAAGTGGCTTGAAAATATTTGTATTTTTAAGTTTATTTCATTTCTTTGGGGCAATTATGGAAATACTCAGGACGATCTCTCATTTTTATTTGTCATATATAAGAAATTTTGTTGAAATTGCTGTGATGTCTTTTTTGCTATACCAAGTTTATAAGATATTGGAAAAGCAAATTATGTCATTAATAAGAGGTGGACTATCGATAGTTATAATTTATACCATTGCATATGTTTTTAGACTCACCACATTGCTTTGGATAATACATGCTATAGCTCCTGGTTTTATTATTGCAATAGCTATTGTTTTTCAACCAGAAATGCGAAAGATTTTCTTAAAAATTGGGCAACATAATTGGTTTTCTTTTAGAAAGAAAGTTTCTAATAGCCAGCTTGACTCAGTTTTAACTGCAGCAGAACTTTTATCAGAAGACAAAAGAGGAATGCTAGTCATTTTTTTGAGAAATAATAATTTACAAGATATAATTGAAACAGGTACAATTCTTAATGCAGATCTAACGGCTAGTTTACTTGTAACAATATTTAAGTTTGATACTCCTTTGCATGATGGTGCTACTATTATCAGAAATGATAAAATTATCTCAGCAGGTTGTTTTTTACCACTTTCAGAACAACAAGACATAAAAAAAAGTTTTGGGACAAGACATAGAGCTTCACTTGGCATTACAGAGCAATCAGATGCTATTGTTTTGGTAGTTTCAGAAGAAACTGGTGCTTTAAGCTTAGCTTATGATTCCAATCTTTACTATGATTTAAATAGGAAAGAAATTATCGAAAGACTGGAACGTCTTTTGAATATTAAGACATTTAATTTAACAAATGTACCTATGGAAAATACTGTGGAGGAACGTCTTGGAAAACTATAATGAAAATAAAATAATCAGAAATTTTATAGAAAGTATTACTCATAATTGGCTACCCAAGGTTATTTGTATAATATTAGCAATTGTTATAGTTCAAATATATAATGCTAGTTTGTTGGAAAAAAGATATTTTTCAGTTCATCTAAAATATGAATATTCGGATGAGTTAGTAGCAGCTAGCGTTTTGCCTACAACTGTTAGAGTGTCTGTATGGGGAGATAGTTCTATAATCAATTCTATACGAGATGAAGATATTATTGCATACGTTGATGCACATCCTTTTACTGTTGAAGGAGAATACAAAATTCCTGTGAGTTTAAGAAAAAATAACTCTATCTTAAATGAAGAAGCTTTAGAGCTTCATGCAGAACCTTCTGAAATAAGTGTAAAATTAGAAAATAAAGTTTTTAAGACTGTTGATGTAAAACTTGCAGTTTCAGGTGATCCAGGTGAAAATTATGCAATTACAGAGACCCCTATAGAACCTACAAAAGTGAGTATAGTAGGGCCTCGCTCAAGCATTGATAAAATAGAAACATTGACGACGGAGTTCGTTCAGCTTGATAACCGAACATCTGATATTTCAGGTTATGTTAATTTAATCAATCCAAATCCACTGGTTTCTGTTTTGGGAGGCTCAAAGATCCAGTATACAATTAAGATTAGTGAGATGGAGATTACTAGAGCTTATAGAGATATAAATATTTTTATAACAAATTTAGATGAAAATTATACTATCACAAATATTTTGCCTAAAGGAGAAATAGTTGTAAGTGGTAGTAAGGACTCTCTTAATGCTTGGGTAAAACCACCAAATGTTTTATATATTGATTGTAAAAATATTACAAGTGATGGAGAATGGACTGTAGATGTTCAACATTTAATTTCAAATAAGTTAAAACTGATAAGTGCAGAGCCTAAAAGAGTTTCAATAAATGTTAAACAAAAAGAGGTTGAAGAAGAAGAATGATTTTGGGAATTGGTGTTGACATAGTTAAGACATCACGTTTTTTAAAGTGGGAGAAAGATGAAAAACTCTCTTTGCGGTTTTTTGAAAAAGAGGAATTAGATTATATATATAGCAAGAAAAACTTAGCTCATATTTCCTTTGCAAGCCATTTTGCTGCAAAAGAGGCTTATGGAAAGGCTATGGGGATAGGGCTTAAAGGTATGAAATTAAAGGATATTTCTGTTTATTTTGTTGAAGGAAAACCCACCTTGAGATTAGAAAATACTGCTAAAGCAGTTTTTAAAGACAGGGGAGGAAAGGCTATTCATCTTTCTCTTTCACATGAAAAAGAAAATGCAATAGCTTTTGTGGTTGTGGAAGCTTAAGAAAATGTAGTAATTTACTTACCCTTTTGATAAAAGACAACTATTTTTTTGTAAAATTTTTTCCTATGATGTATGTTTCTATACTATTTTTTCTACAAGCTACTGGCTTGAAAAAACGTACTATTTCAAAATCACCTTTGAGTTCTTTCATTAAGAGATTCATTTCTTGGCCTTGAAATATTTTTGTAACAAAAGAGCCACCATTTTTTAACATCTTTTTTGCATAATCCATAGCCATAAATGCTAAGTCATTTTGTCGTACTACGTCCAATGCTTTGTTACCAGTTGTGTATGGAGCTACATCACAGACTACAGCATCGAAAGGCATCTTTTCTTCTATTTTTGCTATAACTTTTTTATCTGTCATATCTCCTTGAATAAATGTAAGCCTTTCATCTTTTATTTTGTCCTCAAGAGGCTTTAAATCTACAGAAACAATTTTTGCATTTTGATTTAAATTTCTAAGTAAAAAGCTTGTCCAGCTTCCTGGTGCCGCTCCTAGATCTAATATGCAAGCAGAAGATGAAAAAAGTGAAAACTTTTTGTTCATTTCTTCTAACTTGTACACAGAGCGAGCAGGATAACCTTCTTTGAAGGCTTTTTTTGTCCAATAATCACTTTCAGAATATAGATTTGCCATTTTATTTATTAAAAAGAATTTACAGTTAAGGGACTACCAATCCAAACGCCTTCAGAGCCAATAAAGTCTCTTTTTTGCCCTTCAATCAAAAATTGTACAGATTTGACCGTTGGAAAGGAACACACAGTAAAGACTATTTGTTGTAATTGAATATTATAGCCTTCCACACCATAACGATTAAATTGAAAATCCTCGCTTAAATTAATGAGTGCTGTTTCTTCCTTTATGCTTGCAGATAATAGTCGCGTGTCAGCAGGAATAAAGGAACGAATACCATGCTTTGCTTCTTCCTTTGTAGGACCTTCTAACAAAGCATTTAGACTATCTACCATAGGGGAAAGACTACGTTCAATGCTTCTTACACATTTTTCTCTTGTTACCACTCCGTTGTCATTTACAGAAGCAAAGTAAACATCTACATTCCTCATCTCATTTTTAGTTACTTGTATACTAGGCTTCGTTTGATATGTTTTTTCAGTAGTAGAATGATGTTCTGTTTTTTGATCAGTTAACCTACTTTGAGTTGGATGTGTTGAGGTGTCTTCTGGTGGTAAATTATCTTCCATGATTGAAGATTTTGCATCACTTTCTTTTATATCATCTATAGGAGGATTTATTTCTTTATTTGTGTTATTTGCGACATTCAAATCTTTTTCATCTTTAAAGTTATTTTTTTCATCTTGAAGGGACCCTTTGAGTGTTTCTTTAACACCGTCATTTATTATTTCAGGAGTTGAAAAAGATGGACTATCTTTAATTTTTGTAATAGCTTTTCCAATAATAGCCCTATTTATAAAAAAGAGAGTTACCATAAGTAATGCAAAAGCTATCCAAAAATAAAAACTAAACGAAAAAAACTTTTTCTTTTTCATAACTGGTGTCTAAGTATAATAGAAATTGATAAGAAAATACTAGACGGTTCATGTTTTATTTCATCTATACTTATACTAGACTTATACTAGGTAATAGCCGATTAATTTTACTGAGAAGAACTAATCAAATGTTTTATTTTGAAAATATGTTTTTCTTTAACATCATATTGTTTTGGTTGATAAAAATGAAAAAAATAACAAAAAGATTAAAAAAACTTTTTATTACACTTAAGATATCTTTTCCCACCTCCGATATAGATTAAGTAGGTATGAGAGGCACTAATTGCTATTTTAAAACTATTGTAGAGGGGTTTTGGAAAAGTGATGACATGCTTTTAAGTACCTTGAGAATGAGCATATAGTAAGGCAGGGATGCCACGCCTCTTTGATATAAAGAGAGGGAAAATCGCCAAAGGAGTAGCATTATGATCATTAATCACAACATGAGCGCTATGTTTGCACAAAGGACTTTGGGAAACACAAATGTCCACACACAGAAAAACATAGAGAAGCTTTCGTCAGGGTTGCGTATTAACCGTGCAGGTGATGACGCATCTGGTTTAGCAGTGTCTGAGAAAATGAGAGCTCAGATTAGAGGTTTGAATCAGGCAAGTGCCAACGCACAAAATGGTATATCTTTTATCCAAACAGCTGAAGCATATCTTCAGGAGACAACTGATGTAGTACAGAGAATTAGGGAATTGAGTGTTCAATCTTCTAACGGTATCTACACAGCAGAAGACCGCCTCTACATTCAGGTTGAAGTATCTCAGCTCGTAGCTGAAGTGGATAGGATTGCAAGCCATGCTCAATTCAACGGCATGAATATGCTTACTGGGCGATTTGCTAGAGAGAATGGTGAAAACACTGTTACATCTTCTATGTGGTTCCATATTGGTGCTAACATGGATCAAAGAACAAGAGCTTATATTGGCACAATGACAGCAGCAGCTCTTGGAGTTAGAAATGTTGGTGATGAGCAAATCTTAAATATTGAAAAACCAGAAACAGCTAACCGTGCAATTGGTGTTCTTGATGAAGCAATCAAGAAGATCAACAAGCAAAGAGCAGATCTCGGTGCTTATCAAAACAGATTGGAACTCACTGTTGTTGGTGTTGACATTGCAGCAGAGAACTTCCAAGCTTCTGAGTCTCGCATCAGAGATGTTGATATGGCTAAAGAAATGGTTGAGTACACAAAACACCAAATTCTCACTCAATCTGGAACTGCTATGTTGGCACAAGCAAATCAACAAACTCAGAGTGTGTTGAGCTTGCTAAGATAAGTGTAGCGCTCCATTTATAATGGTGTACTCAAAGAGATTAGTCTCGAATAGAGTACACCATTTTTATTTTAAAGCATTATAAAACTGAAATGATAGAAAGATTTCAATATGTATTTTTAGATTCGGGAGTTGGTGGCATTCCTTATTTGAATTATTTATTAAAGCTAGATCCAAAAGCTACAGCCCTCTATGTTGCAGATTCAAAACATTTTCCATATGGAGAGAAAACTCAAGAAGAAGTTATTTCATTTACAATAGAGATTGTTAAAGAAATATTAAAAAAGATAGCACCGCAAATTATTATATTGGCTTGCAATACTATGACAGTTTCTGCATTAAAAACTTTAAGAAACATTTTCAATTTTCCTTTTGTTGGAACAGTTCCTGCGATAAAGCCTGCAAACCTTGTAACTAAAAACCATAGAATTGGACTTATTTCAACTGAAAGAACAGCAAAAGATATCTACATACAACGCTTAATAGACAAATTTCTTCCTGATTCCAAGGTTTTTGTTAGAGGAGAAGGCGAGTTAGTAGAAAAAATAGAGAATGGATTACTTTTTGAAAATGAAGAAGAACAGCTTAAAGCAATAAGGCCTATTATGTCTTTTTTTGAAAATGAGAATTGTGATGCACTTATTTTAGGTTGCACACACTTTTTACATTTGCGAGATAGCTTTATTAATGCAGGAAGTAAGTGTAAAAATCCAATTACTATAGTAGATTCTTTAGAAGGTGTGGTTAATCAAACTTTATCTTTAAGCCCTTGCAAAAGCACTTCAAGAAAAGTAGCTTTGACTACTACAGGAAACCAAAAAGAAAAATATGTAGAATATGCCAATAGATATGGCTTTGATTTTATTGAATATATTCATATATAATGTCCATGAGAGGTTATTATCTTATGGACAATTTTATATTAGAAAAAAGAGAATATATTGCGGATATTGATTCTACTGTCAGTCTTTATATTCACAAAAAAACAAAAGCACAAATCCTTCACCTTTCAAACAAAGATGACAATAAACTATTTAACATTGCTTTTCATACTCCTGCAAAAAATGATACAGGTGTGTTTC
The DNA here is from genome assembly GCA_052169955.1 of Treponema sp. Taxonomy (GTDB): domain Bacteria; phylum Spirochaetota; class Spirochaetia; order Treponematales; family Treponemataceae; genus Treponema_B. Next base: position 83,170 of record JBQNBL010000001.1, on the reverse strand, counting down.
ACATAATAGAACACAGTGTGCTTTCAGGAAGTAGAAAATATAGAACACAAGACCCCTTTATTGACCTTTATAGTTCTTCATTAAACACTTTTATGAATGCTATGACAACGATGGATATTACTATGTATCCGTTTACTACTAGAAATGTAAAAGATTTTTATAATTTATTAGACATGTATCTTGATGCTGTCTTTTTTCCTTTGATGTATGATAGAAAAGAAACATTTTATCGAGAAGGTTGGCATTACGAAATTAATAAAAAAGATGAAAACCTAAAATATACAGGTGTGGTCTATAATGAAATGAAAGGACTTCTATCAGATAGAGTTGCTAGGCTTTCATATCAAGCTTTCAAAACCCACTATGTAAACCATCCTTATTCTTTTAATTCAGGCGGAGATCCTGCTTTTATACCCAATTTAACCTACAACGATTTTTTGCTTACTCACAAAGAGCATTATCATCCTTCTAATTCTCTTATTTTCTTATATGGTGATATGGAAATAGAAAAAGTCTTAAACCACTTAAACACTGAATATCTTTCTCATTTTGAATATAGGGTAACTAAGTTAAAAGATAAAAAAGAAACTTCTAAAACATCTGAAAATAAATCTTTTGATTATTATCCTTCTTCTGAAGATGATTCTGGAAAACTTATAGCAATAGGTTATAAAATAGCGGATGAGGCAAATCTTTTTGCTTCTTTTGTTTTAGATATTTTGCAAGAAGTATTGTTTTCGTTGCCCTATAGCCCAGTACGTTTAAATCTTTTAGAAAAAGGGCTTGCAAAAGATGTTTATTCAATGCCAATTAAAAAACGTAGATGTGATTTCTTTGTTTTAGGTCTTGATGTAGAGAATACTGATGATTTTATTCTTGCAATTGAAAATGGCTTAAAAGACTTAATTGAAAAAGGTATTGATAAAGAGCTTTTAGAAGCTAGCATTAACCTTTTAGAAATAGAATTTGAAGAAGCAAACTACAGTAATTCACATGGCCTTTTTTATTTATTCAGAATTCTAGACTTCTGGTATTCTGGGCTTGACCCTTTTAAGATATTTAATTTTAGCTCAATAATAAAAGAGTTAAGAGAAAAAGCAAAAACACATTTTTTTGAAGATTTTATAAAAAAATACTTTCTAGAAAGTGCTTTTAAGTCTATATCTATTCTAGCTCCCAAAAAAGATGAAGCAGAAACAAAAGAGAAATTGTTACAAGAAAAATTAAATCTTTATAAAAAATCATTAAAGAAAGAAGAACTTGATGAAATTATAAGAGAAAGTAAAGAGTTTAACATTGTTAGAAAAGATTCTAAAAAAGATAAAGATAGTATACCAAAATTAGACTTAAAAGATGTAAATAGAGAAATATGGAACTGTCAGTATTTTGTAAAGAAAACTTTAGATTTTACTCTTTTACATGTCAACATGTTTTCTTCAAATATAGTTTATTTTGATTTTGCTTTTGAGATTTCAAATTTTGATGATTTACCAACTCTTTCCTTTTTAACAGATTTACTTACTCAACTAAATACCAAAAACTATTCATATTCTACCTTAAACAAAGAAATTGCACTAAAAACTGGTGGATTATCTTTTTTTCCTGAAGTGATTGAAAACAAAAAAACTAAAAAAATAGATTGTCGAATGATATTAAATGTTAAAGCAAATGTCGAAAACTCTTCATTTTTGTTTTCAATATTGGATGAAATTGTTTTTAATACACTTTTTGATGATGAGAAAAAAATAAAAGAGATTTTGGATGCTACTTTGTTAAGAATGGAAAGTGAAGTAGTTATGAGGGGGAATGTGGTTACAAGGTCACGCTTAGCTTCCTATTTTCTTGTTTCTAGTAAATGTGCAAATCTTTTGGGAGGTCTTGATTATTTATGGTTTTTGCAAGATTTAAAACGAAACTACGAAACTAAAAAAGAAATATTAAAATCAAAATTAAGCACTTTATACAAATCATTATTTAAACGTGATAATTTAGTGGTTTCTATCGCAACATCTTCTTCTAATTTGTCTTGTATTGCTCCACAATTAGATGCCTTTGTTTTAAGCCTTCCAAAAAGAAATGAAGCACATTATTCTACCATACAAGAACTTAAAAAACTAAATGAAGGAATTACATGTGTAAGTGATGTGATGTATGTTGCAAAAGGTTATGATATAACAAAATTAGGCTATAAATATTCAGGTGAATTATTGGTGTTATGTAACATACTAAACTCAGAATACCTACATACTCAAATTAGAGCCAAAGGTGGAGCATATGGAGCAAACATTGGTGTTTTATCAAATAAATCATTAATTGCTACTTCCTATAGAGACCCTCACTTAAAAAACACATTAAAAGTTTATGATAATATGTATAACTATGTTGCCAAGCTTAAACTTACAAAAAAAGAATTAAATGCTTCAATAATAGGTTCCATAAAAGAGTTTTATACTCCTATTTTTCCTGAAAGTGAAGCTATTAGAGCATTAAGGTTGTTTTTGAGTGGTAGGACAAATGAAGATATAATGAAAACCATAGATGAAGCTCTTTCTACTTCTAAAACTAGCTTAATTGCCTATGCTCCTCTTTTAGAAGAAATTATGAAAAGTGATTTTTTGTGTGTACTAGGAAATGAAAGGAAAATTAAAGAAAACAAAAACTTATTTTCTAAAATTGTTCCATTGAAGTAACTGTTTTAGCGATAATCATAAATAGTCGATAAAGGAGTGGAATATGTATTATAAAAAAATACTGTTTTTAACCTTAATTATCATTTCTTTTTTTTCTTGCAAGACTGGTTTAACACGGGAATATATACAAAATGCAAAATATAAAAGTGTTTCTAAATTGTTGAAAGAAGCAAAAGAACAGGATATTCATCTCGATAAACATACTTGCAAATTATTAATTGAACACCTTTCTAAAAGAAGTGCCAGTGAAATTCTATCATTGAGTAATCAAGAAAAAGATGAAGTACTAAACATAGCTATAACAGCTTCTATTGATATTATTTCTTTTTTTAAATCTGTTAGAAATCGCTTTGATGGTGGAAAAACTACTGATATTCAAAATGATACAGAGCTAAAAAAAGAACTCTTGATGGGAGTTGATGTTGATATGAACTTTGAGGTGATTAAAGCAGTAGTTTCTGATTATGAATACTTAAAAGAAGGCAACCTTGATAGTATTTTGTTTTCAATGGCAATTATGCTAGGAAATGCATGCAAAATTGTAGGCTATGATATGACCGAAGGGGCATTAAAAGATGGAACAGGAAAAGACGTTATAGACTTAGTTTCTAAAACAAATATTGAAGTAGTGCTCTATGCTTATGGCATCGTAAGTAAACGTGATGATATTCAAAAAATTACCTTTGCAGGAGTTAAGCTAATAGAACTCTTTCCTAAAATGAAAGTGAATTATTAAAAATGAAATTATCTTTTAAATGGCTCATATTTTTAATTTTTTCTTCTATTTTTTTTAGTGCTTTTGCAGAAAAACCTAGAGTGATATATCCCGAAGTTATACAACCTTCTACCTCAGGATTAGGTGGTGCATATTCAACTTATTATAAAGATGGTAGTGTGCTTTTTTCTAACCCTGCACTTTTTGCTTTTACAAAAAAACGCACTTCAATTACGTCTTTTAATTTTAGAATCGATTCGCTTGCATATTCTGCACTAAAATACATTCAGGCAAAAGATCGCCAAACTAATTTATTAAACATGTTGGCAAACACCAGTAGCTTATGCACAAATGCTACTATTACAGGTCCCATTTCTTTTTCATTTATTGATAAGAATTTCGGTTTTGGAATGTATAACACAACTCGTGCAGTGGCTCTGCTTCCATCCCTTTCATCTCTTTTTTCACTTTTAGGTGAAGATGTACTGATTACAGGTGGGTATGGAGCTACTGTTTTTGAAAAAGAAGAGCATTTAATTTCTTTAGGTATACAGATGAAAGGATTTTTTCAAGTATATGCCTATGTTAATAGCACTGTATTTGGTTCTGCATATACTATTTTTGAAAAAAAATTAAAAGGTTTTCCTATGGTTTTGCAGGCTGGTTTTGGTTTTGATGTAGGTTTTGCGTACAAATATAAAGATATTTTCACTTTGGGATTTACTTGCAAAGATTTGTATAGTCCTGTTTTTTTAAGCTATTACGAAAATTATAAAGATTTTTTTGATAGTAAACCAAATGATAAGCCTTTATATAAAACTTTTGTTCCAAATGTGAACTTAGGCTTTAGCGTAAAAGCTATTTCAGAAGGTTACTTTAAAAATATTTATTCACTTATCTTCTACATGGATTTAAGAAATATGTTCTCCTTTATTCCTTCCATAAGAAAAAACTATCTTCTAAACTTTGCATTTGCAGGAGAATTAATTTTTCATAAAGTTTTATCATTGCGATTGGGGATAAATGAGCTATACCCACAATTTGGTATAGGATTAGATTTTACTTATTTCAATTTAAATTTGTCAGTTTATGGAAAAGAATTGGCTTTAGACCCATGGAAGCGCCCTTTAATTAATATTGAAATAGGGATACGTTTTGATTATAATAAATAGTGTTTTATGTTGTGTGATTATGAAAAAGCAATTTTTTATTCAATAAAGTTAAGTTGAAAAAGAGGGATTTATGCCATCAGCTGAAAAAGAAAGAGTTATTACATTACCATTAAAGGTGATACTAACACAAGAAGGTTCTACTTTTTTTATCAAGAAAAAAAGAAAATTGTTAAAGTTTAAGCTTGCAGGTAATGTAGAAGAATATGGTATAGCTTTGGAACAATTTGATCCTAGTACAATTCAACGTTTAATTCTTATGGGATATGTTGCAAAGATTGAGGTTTCTAAATCTGAGTTTATTACATCTAGGCAAGAGGTTATGGACTTGTCTAAATTGATAGTCTTTTCTGTTTTGTATAATCAATATGATGAGTTTGTTTTTAACCAATTGATCAATTCTGCCATCATAAAGAAATGGAATAGGCAAAATCCTGCGAACATAATAGATGAAAAAACACACATAAACGAAAAACTTTTAGCTAATGTTTTGGAAAAAAATAAAGAAGAACTTCATAAAACAAAAAAAGAAATACTTGAGCCTTTACACAACTTTATAATGAGTAATAGTACACTTGAACCTTCCGAGAAGAATGTTCAATTATTTTTGAGTGAAAAATTTTTAGACCATATCCGTCCATTCACTTGGTTTATTATCACTAAATTTAGAAAATCAGAAGAGCAGTTTGCAGAGCTATTAAAAACTCTTAGAAGCAGTTTAGTGGAGTATATGGATAAGACAAAGATAGCAGAATATATTTCGCTTATGTTGATGGAGCTCATAATAAATGCTGAAAACACAAACCTGAAAAAAGAAGTTGGAATTCTTTTTCCTGAGATGAAAGATTCTCAAGATGTTTTGCTAGATCCTGCAATTAGAAGACGACTTGTATTAGAGCTTGAACAAAAGCAAGAGTTGGTTTATGTAACTTGGAAAATTGGTGGTGGTAGTGCTTCTGTGGGAGCTACCGGAAAGATACAAATCACCTTATATAGCAAAAATGAAGAAGCAGAGAGAGTTAAAGCAAGCTTAAATGATGTTAAAAGCACTGATACGGAGCAGAACTCTCTTTTGGACTTTTATAAAAAAACAGAAGAAGGTCTAGATCCAGGAAACATGGGAATGTATTATATTTCATATTTAAGTGAAGCATGTGAAAAGGTTAATGTAAGATTTGAATCAAACGTAAATCAATTTGCAGATTCTGACCTCACGGTTGTGAATATGTTTTTCATGTTCTAATTTTTTATGAAGCAATTTTTTTATATTCTTTTAATTCTTTTTTTTGTCTCATGTTCTATCAATAAGCCGTATGTCTCTAGTCTTTCTTGTAAGCGAGTGATACTTGAATTAGATAATGGAAGAGTAACAGAGCGTCTTTCTGTTTTTGTGCGTTTTAATGATGAAGATGGTATTAATGATTATGATTCAATGACTCTTTTTCAAAAGAATACAGGACTTTATTGGCATATCAATAGAAGTCTTTCTAACTTTTTTAAAACTGATTATGAAGATAGAAATTCATTTATAGTGGGAACAAATAAGATTGTATATCCTTTGGGAAGGTTTCCATTGGGTGAGTATGAAGTGCAAGTTCAAGACATGCAAGGAAATAAAGTTGTTCGTTTTTTTACTATTGACGATGAATTAAAACTTTCTCATCTTAATGCTATACTTAAAATTGAAAATGGTAAGTGGGAGGTGAAAGTGGATGATGAACTCTTATTTACTCGCTTTTATCTTCTTTTGCTAGGAGCTGATAGACAACCAGTTTTTCTAAAGACGATTAATGTGTCTTCTAATACTTCTATAAGTGACTCTGTAGCTTCCTTAAAAGAAGAAGCTACAGATGCAAGATATGTGCAACTCTGTGCAGAAAATGCACAAAGAAACAAAGGTTATTTGGCAAAACCCATTCAATTATATTAAGATTATGATGCTTGATCACACAATACAAACATTTGTACGTCGTTCTGGAAGAATTACAAAAGCTCAAAAAATAGCATACGCTGAGTTTTATTCTACGTGGTGCGTTCCATATGATGAAACAAAACATCTTGATTTCTCTCTTATTTTTGGAAATAACAATCCTGTTGTTATTGAAATAGGATTTGGTACAGGAGAGGCAACCAGCATAATTGCTAAAGAAAATCCTGAAATAAACTACTTATGTATTGAAGTTTTTAAATCTGGAATTGCAAGCCTTTTAGGAAAAATTGAAACAGATAAGATCACAAACATTAGAATTATTGAAGGCGATGCTGTTGAAATATTAGAAAAAATGATTCCCCCCTCTTCTATTTCTACTTTTCATTTCTTTTTTCCAGATCCTTGGCAAAAAAAGAAGCACAACAAAAGACGCTTTATAAGAAGAGGACGAACTGATTTATTGCAAGAAAAATTAAAAGAAAAAGGTGTCATCTACATGGTAACAGACTGGGAGGATTATGCTCTAGACGCCTTTAATCAGCTCAAACAAACGCCACATCTACATTCTATATATGAGCAATTTGCCCTATCTCAAAAATGGCGACCAAAAACTAAATTCGAGCGAAAAGCCATAAAAGAGGGTAGAGCGATTTTTGAACTATTATTCGAAAAACTTTAGATAGTAAACTTAGTCATTTCGTTTACTAAATCATCAATTGCCTTCTTGTTTCTTTGACTAATTTCACTAATACCTTGTACCGCTTGGTTGATTTGGACAGCACCCGTAGCCATTTCATTCATGCTAGCTACAATGAGTGTCGTAATGTCTGTCAAAGTTTTCATTTCATTTGCGATGTTTTCACTTTGCTTTAACATTTCAGTAGAATCTGATGAAACTTCGTTTGTTATTACATTCATTGCCCTTATTTCTTCAAGCACTAAAGAATTTCTTTTTCCTTGTTTACCCATTGTTTCTGCCAATATTTGGCTTATCTCTTTTAACTTTTGAGAAAGAGAAAATATCGAATTAAACTTATCTTTTGCTAAAATGGAAGCTTCGGATAATGTTGTAAGTTCACCTGAAAGATTTTTTAGAGTGTCAGTAATAGCTTTTCCTTGTGTGCTAGATTCTTCTGCTAGTTTTCTAATTTCGTCAGCTACAACTGCAAAGCCCTTACCAGCCTCTCCTGCATGGGCTGCCTCAATGGCTGCATTCATGGCTAAAAGATTTGTTTGGCTAGCTATATGCTGAATCACACTAGAAGCTTCCATAAGACTGCCTGATTCTTCTGTAATCTTTTGGGTTATTGCATTTGAGCGCGACAGGGTATCCTTTCCTTCGTTTGTGGAGTGAGATAGTTGATTTATCATCTCGTCTACACTTTGCAATGTGTCTGTGATTTTTGAAATATTTTCAACCATTTCTTTGACAGAAGATGAAGAACCTAAAATGCTTTGTTCTTGTTTTTCTATGTTTTTTGAAAGTGTATTAATAGTAGAAATAATTTCTTCTAAAGTTATGAAAGTGTGATTGGCAGTATTTTGTTGAATTGTAGCTTGTTGCTTAACACCTTCAATGTTTCCACTAATTTCGTTCATTGCACTAGCTGTTTTCGTTGTATTTGTAGAAAGATCATCCCCTACAGAACTTAAAAAACCGACTATATTATTGATAGAAAGAACTAATTTTTTCATATTTTCAGCAGTTTGGTTAAAGCTATTCACCATCTTACCAATTTCATCATTTCTTTTTGATGTTATATGGATTCTTAAGTCTCCATTACCAAAGACTTCAAATTCTTTCGATAGTCGTCCAACTGGTTTTACTATATTCTTCCTTATGTTTAAAAGAGAACCTATAATCCAAAGCATTAAAATTACCATCATAACAAGAGTAACAATTGCAGATAAATTAAGACGTGCTATATCTTTATCAACTCTCTTAGACATACGCGTATCTAGTTTGAGAAAAAACTCTTCTATGGGAGCCTTAATGAGAGATATATGTTTTCTATAATTTTCGTCATATAAAATACGCAGTGCAAAACTCCTTAAATTTTCATTTTCTTGCATAGTAAAAGGACCTCTAACGTATTTTCCTCTTGCAATTGAGTCCATTGCTTGGTTTTCTACACTAACCAGTGCATTAGAAAGATCTGAAGATTTTACAAGTAAATCAAGTTCTGCTTTGGAGCAACCTAGTTTTCTTGAAAGTTCATGTTGGCTAATCATAATACCCGGTGAGAGTAGGTGGTGGACACTAGAAGGACGAGGGACCTTCCCATTTTTCCATGCAACAGTTTCTTCATATTCCCTTCTGTATTTATCATCTCCTGTTGCAACAAACGAACGACAAAGATTCGTTAGATTTGCCGAAGTTTCTTTCATTTCTTCTGCCATTAATGAGAGAATGAATTGTTGTTTTTGTGTTTCTACTAACTGATTTTTTCGCTCAATTATTCTTAAAATGAGAACGAACATAACTGCCAAAAATACTGATGTGATGATACTTAGACCTGTAAACTTAAAAGACAACGATTTCAAATCTATTTTCATAAGAAGTGTCTCCAAAAAAGAAATTAGGATAGGATGGGGAAAGTGCCAATCTTCAATATATCATAAATGCTAATACTTGTTCAAGTGTTATTTTAAGGTAACTATTTAGAAGAAATTTATTGGAAGGTGGTCGTATTCACAACTGCAACATGTGTTATTTCGCATAACGAAACTGTACAGTTTGCGATGGTGAAACTGTACAGTTTACGATGCCTAAATAATACAGTTTCGCATAGCTAAACTGTACAGTTTGGGGGCAGTACCTTAGCTAAGGTACAATCGTAACACTAGCTAAGGTACTGATATAACATTAGCTAATGTACGATTGTTTTCTAGGCTAGTGATAAGGAGATAAAAGGTCGGATAAATATCAGGATAGTATAACATTTTGTTCATTTAAAGGCTATTTTGTTTTTAGGTTTTTCATTTTATTTCCACTTTCTACATTCTTTGATGTGGTAAAGCTTTCTTTAAGCTACACATTTTGGATTTAACTTAAACTATAATTCTCATAATTGACTAAAAGACTTTCTTTGTTATAGAATTGAAGCCTACTTCTACCTTGCTTTTAGTGTATGCAAGGTGTTTTGTAAAAATATCCGTTAGGGGGAAGCGTATGCGAAAATACGAATTGATGACTGTCTTTCCTGTTGAAGATGCACTCTTTAATGCAGGAATTGAACAATTGCGTCAGACATTGAAATCTTTCAATGTCAATGTAACGTCGGAAGAATCATACGGAGATAAAGATCTTTGTTATGAAATCCGCAAAAACAAAAAGGGTAGATATACTCTTTTTAACATTGAAGCTGATCCTGCTTGTATGATTGAACTCAACAAGAGGTTTAAGCTTATAACTCAGATACTAACATATTTATTTGTTAGACTTGATGAGTAGCCAAACATAAGGAAAAAATATGGCAGATATAAATCATGTAGTATTGGTTGGTCGTCTTACTAGAGATGCTGAATTGCGTTATACGCAAGGAGGAACTCCAATAGTCAAGTTTTCTATTGCGGTTAATAGAAGAAAAAAGACAGGCGAAGAATGGGTTGATGAAGTGAGTTTCTTCGATGTTGTTTTTTGGGGAAAGATGGGGGAGTCGATTAATCAATATTTAGTGAAAGGTAAACAAGTTGCCGTTACAGGTGAACTTCGCCAAAACAGATGGGAACAAGATGGGCAACCTAGAAGTAAGGTTGAGATTATTGCAAATAATTTACAGCTTTTAGGTCAGGCTCAAGGAAATGGAAAACCATACCAAGCATCGGATTCATATGGAGATGAAGGGCAATATCAAAAAAGAAAGGATGTGCCTCAATATGAAGAGTATGGAGATGATGATTCACAGTTGGATAATATTCCGTTTTAATTATTTTTAGGAGGATTTTATGTCAGAAGAGACAATGGAAGATATGGACGTTGATGCCACAATGGGCGATAATGTAAAAGAAGGTGAAGAAAGAAAGCGTGGAAGAGTTTTCTACAAAAGAAAAATTTGTAGATTTTGTTCACAAAAGTTGACTGTAAACTATAAGGATCCTGCTTCTTTGAGACGCTTTATCACTGAAAGAGGAAAGATTTTGCCACGTAGGATTACAGGTACTTGTGCAAAACACCAAAGAATGCTCACAACAGAGATTAAAAGATCAAGAGCATTAGCTCTTTTACCTTTTGTGACAAACGATAGTGGGTTTTAAGTTTATTCCTTTTAACTTCCAACTCCTGGAAGTTAAAATGTTAAATTATTAGGAGCTTGATTATGAAAGTTATATTAAATGTTGATGTTAAGTATTTAGGTGAAGAAGGAGACATTAAAAATGTTGCTAAAGGTTATGCTAGGAATTATTTATTTCCTAGAGGTTTGGCAGTTTTGTGCACTCCTTATGCAATGGCAGATTTTGAAGCTAGAAAAGATGAAATTGAGGAGAGAAAGAAGGCTAAAAGACAAGATGCAGCAAGTATAAAAGAAAGGCTTGAAGCTCTTGAAATAAAGATTGTCATGCCTGCAGGGCCTAATGGCAAGTTGTATGGAGCTGTAACTACTCAAACTCTTTTTGAGGAACTTCTTAAATGTGGCTTTGATATTGAAAGAAGACGAATTGAAATTCAAGGAAACACAATTAAATCAGTTGGAAATCATACTGCAAGTGTTAAATTGTATGAAAATACTGTGGCTACGTTAAAGTTTAGTGTTGAAGCTATGATTGAAGAAGTAAAAGAAGAAAAGAAACCTAAAAGGTCTCGCAAAGAGAAGGAAGAGACCAAAGAAGGTGTAGCTGAGGAAAAATCTTCGGAATCTTCTTCTGATAACTAATTAGTGGACGCAGTAGGCTAGGTTAGCTTACTGCGTTTTTTTTGTTTTCTAAACCAAAGATATCATTTTTACTAAAATATCAAAACTTACTTTTTTGTATATCTTGACGTTAAGACAGGATTAATATAGGGTATGTTTGGTATGGGTATAGGAGGTAAATATGAAAATTAGTAAGAGACTATTTTTTGTATTGCTTGTGTTTTTAGCATTTTTATCATGTAAACAAAAGACGGAATTAGGAGGAAACTCTCAGATTCCTGATATTAAAAGACCTGAAGATACTTGTAGGGTAAATATTCTTAACCAAGTGAATGGTTCTTATGCTAAAGACTTGAGGTTGACTATATCTGAAAGTGGCTCAAATGACGCTATATTTGATGAAGATTGTCCGTATGGTGTTGCTTTTCCAAAACTTGAAGTGGGCAAATGTTATGATTTTGAAGTTGCAGGAAATAACTTTCATTCAGGTTCTTATATAAAAAATCTAAAAATTAAAACTACTACAGATGATATTAGCATTGTGTGTTTGTTTAAGACACAAAAAACTAGAGAAGCTACTACTTTGAAGTTAAGAGAGTTTAAATTTATTAAAAAAGGTGGAACTGCAGTTGATGTTGTAGATGGTTTAAGAGTAGAAACTCCTATCAAAGGGGAATTTATTGCAAAAGTTTCCTCCTCATCAGGAGCAATATACGAAAGCATTGCAAATGGCTTTGCAGGCAAACTTGGGCTTGGAAAAGTACCTTCTTCTTCTAGTAATCCAAAACAAGATATAATTGGTGCTTTTGCAGCTTATCCTAAGGTTGAAGCTGGTGAATGGGTGTCAGAAATTCACTTTTTGCTTGGAGATAATGGTTCATGGGAATCTTTTACAAGAGAAGAACAAGATTTAATCACTGTTTTTTATGATGCTACGGGTAATAGGCTGGAAACTCATAATTATATAGTGTGTGAGCCTAGAATCGCTAACTTTCAAAAATATGAGGGTGATGATTATAAACTTACAGACTTTTATGTTGAAACAAGGACATATTCCGCATATAACGAGATTTATAGTGTAGCTAATTCTGATGGCGAGGATGTTCATTATGCTCCTGTCATTTTCTTTAGCGTGAAAGATAAAAATATGCAACCTGCAAAAATTGTTGCGGTTGAAGTTTTTAGACGTGAAGCAATTAAAGAAGGTAATGGTGAATTCGCTCATGTTTTTACAAGTTCGTTTAAAAACCCACAGGAAGATATAAGAGAAAGTGGTTCTAGTCCAATACCTTTCATAAAAGACAGGACAGGCACTTTTGAAGTCAATAAAGAATATGAATATAAGGCTAAAATTTATACACAGAATGGATATTATTTTGAAACAAATGTGGCAAAGTGTAAGATATTACCCCAATATAAAGTTTATCTATCAAAGCCTGCACAGCATGCTTCGCTTTTAATGCCAGCTCGTTATGCTCCATTTGATGCAGTGCTTAAAGATTTTGCAGTTAGGGTCTCGGATGCTAGTTTATGGGATGCAAAGAAAAGTGATTATTTTACATGTGGACTTGTAATAAATACATTTAGATATGCTGAGATATACCGCATGTTATTTCGCTACCACTTCAACTATAATGAGACAGGGAAAGAAGAACTAGAATTTCTTTTGAGCCATAATGATGAGATGATAAAAGCAACATTGACAGAATTAAAGCAAAGAAAAATTATTCCTTATTATATTGAAGTTAAAGACTTTGTTGAGTGGGATAGTGCTACTTCTTCTGTTATTATGAAAAAAGAAATGTTGACTACTAGAGTGTTTAACATTGCTGATAGATGGGATACCTTAAAAGATGGAGAGATTTACTATTGGGACGTTTTTGGTGTGAGTGGAAAATTGCCTGATGATAAAAGAATGATTGGAAAACAACCACCTTCTTTTACAAAGATTTATAAGAATGAAGATGGTGTTGCAAGCTATTCAAGTACCTATGGGGCAGGGTTTTCACTGATTGCAAATTCTAGTGCTAATGGAAAATTTGATTTTACTGTGAAGTCTGAAAATGAATTGACTAACAGCTCACTTTCTATGAGACCATATATGGAATATGTGGTTGAAGGGTCATATGTTGTAAAAGCAGATGAAAGCTTTGAAAATGCTAAGTTACCAAATGGTGCTAAGATTTTGGGTAAAATGAGCGTTGAAAATGGGCTTAGTTGGTATTGTGTTGTATGTGATGAAGGAAAAGATATACTTTTTTCTCTTTTGAAGATGGAGGGAGTAAGAAATGCTGACTATCAGCATAAGATGACTTTCCCTGAAGAAAGAGATGAAAAAGAAACAGTTTTGAGTACATTTTCTTTTGATGATAACGCAGTCTTTAAGGGAACGGGATATTCTCTTGAAATAACTGATGCCTTGAGGGCTTATGAAGAGCTTGAATTTGGAAGTGAGCCTGTATTGGTTGGAATTATGGACTCAGGGGTGTTTTTAGGTCATGAAGACTTAAAAGGTGCTGATGGAAAAAGCATAATCAAAGATTATTTTGTGCAGAATTGGAGAGATTTGGGGGATGGAAAGCTAGCTCCTAACGGTTGGAAATCATCTAATACAGATACTGACGAAAATGGACATGGAACTCATTGTGTTGGAGTTATGGCAGCACCAGCTGATAATGGAAAAGGTATTGTCGGAGTTTCGGGGAAAAACACTAAAGTTGTTGTTTATAGAGGCTTGTATGACACTGTTGATAAGAATGGCCAAGCTAGCGAGTTTTACAGTATGGATGCAATTAGAAAGTTCACTGACTATGTGATAAAGATGAGAAAAAATAAAGAATTAAACCAAGCTTGTGTTCCAATTAATCTTTCGGTAGGTACTCCTGTCCCATCTCCTTTGGCAAATGAAGTGATTAACTATGCTTTAGCAAATGGAGTTTTGCCAGTAGCTGCTATGAGTAACAATGGCTTACGTATGCCTTCATATCCTGCGGCATATAAAGGTGTTGTAGCTGTAGGCTCTTCTAATGGTAGTGATAAGGTTTCTAGTTATAGCAATAAAGGGGAATGGATTTCGATAGTAGCTCCAGGGGAGAATATAATAAGTTTGTACCATAAGCATCCGCAAGTTTATGTTTCGATGAATGGTACTTCTATGGCAACTCCTTTTGTTTCAGGTGCTGTAGCTTATTTGGCAGGACTTAACCCAGAGATAACACCTCAAAATATGAAAAGTATATTGGAAAAAACTGCTGATAAGATTGAAGGAACTGAAGACTTTAACATAAGGCGTGGTTATGGTCGAATAAACGTCTATAAAGCTGGAGTACTCGCAATGAGTGGAGGAGATGCAACTACTGAGACAAAGTATAGCTCCTTTGCACTAAAGGCAAAAATTGAACCAAAAGCAGAAGATGAAAATGGAACAGTGAAAGATTTCAAGTTTGATAGTTTTGCCCCATATGTGTTTTTGTATGATGATAGGGGAGTTTGTGTTTCAGGTGGATATTTAGTTGTCCCAGATCCTGCAGTAAACAATAAAGAGAATATGAACGTAGTTGAGTTTAGAGGACTTGAAATGGGGCGTTATACTCTTAAAGTGCATAGCTATGTCTACAGTGATTGGGAAAATAAAAAGATTTATAAATTGTTGGATGAAAAAACTGTTGATTTTAATGGAGATGAAGATATGATGGTAGAATTTGATAAGTATACTATCATAAAGATATAGTTGATGAGTATTGGTTTTTAGTTAGGAAGTTTAATATCTTTTAAGGTGTAGGAGGTGAGGTATGATGAAAAAAATTATATTGCTTTTTTCTTTATGTTTTTTGTTTTCGTGTAATCATAAAACAGAGAATGAAGGAAATAAAATAAATCAGAAGGTATATGTTAAGAGCATGTATGTTGCATCTGAGAAAGTTGACATAGATAAATGGAAGGTTACCATTCCCTATAAAGCTAGGGCTTTGGAGAAAAATGATTTTAAGGTGGAACTTTCCATTCCTAATGAAAATTTTAATATTAGTCCACTTCCGTTAAACATGTCGGCTGGAGGGAGTGCAAAGGTCGTAGTTAATACAAGGTCTTCATCTCAAGAAGTTGAAATAACTATGAGAATGAATGAGCATGTTGTTAATTTCAAAAAACCCCAAAGTGGTTTTTTAAATATTTATGATGAAGAAAGAAATCTAATTTCTACAGGTGTTACTGTTTCAGATGGAACACTGTTAACTCTTTCAGCAAATCCACCAAGTGATGTTTTTGTTGTGGATTGCTACAGAATTAATGGAAAAAGATTGTTTTGGGGAAAGAATAGTATCCAATTTGAGGTTAAAGAAGACTTAAATATTGAAGTATTTTTTACTGAAAAACATAAGTTCTCTTTTGTTTCTGTTGTGGAAGCTGGGAAGTACTTAGTGATTTCTAAAGATAAATGGTTGGACTATCTTGATTGGGAAGATTACCCTGATATTTATGTTGAGCCATTTGCAATAGGACGTACTGAAGTGGTATACCCTGTGTGGAAAGAGATACGTGATTGGGCAAAAGCACATGGTTATAAGTTTAGCAATGATGGAGAAAATGGCTCTCATTTTGTTTCTACTCAGGATGTTAAACCTTTTGATGAAACGGATGGAAAGTTGTATCCTGTGGTTAAGATAAATCAGCTTGATATGTGGGCTTGGTGTAATGCTTTGGTCGATTACATGAACGAAAAACGTTCTAGTGAAGCAGATTATGTTCCCCTTACTTATGTCTATAAATTCAAAGATGGGACTCCATTAAAAAATGCTTTTGTAGATTTTCCTCCGTTTACTGTTGCTACACCTGAGACATATTTGAAGTTTCAGAAAGTGCTTGATTTTGTTAATAGTATTGTAGTAGATAACAACGCTTCAGGATATCGCTTGCCAAATAGGTTGGAGTGGATTGTTGCAGGACGAGGTGGCAACCCAAATGATCCTGCTTGGAACTTTAAATATCCAGGTAGTGATAACTTAGATGATGTGACATTTTATCATGTTAAGAATTCTGGGAAGCTAAAGAGTATGCACCCAATATGTAGTAAATTGCCAAACACTTTGGGACTTTATGACATTGTGGGAAATGCAGATGAATGGTTGAACACAAAAGTTAAAACAGATCCTACTAGAACGGAAGTGATTGGAAATTCTTCTTTTGATGACAAAGATGAATTTGGAAAATATGGATGGTTTCAAGGTGGTGCTACAGGTGCTCCGAACCCATGGGGTGGGACAGGAACACAAGGTGGAGGCACAAGAGGTTATGGAGCTACTAGTTTTAGGTTAGCTTTTTCTCTTAGGTAGAGTTCATAGGCGTTTTTGGGTTAAAGCAAAAACGCCTTTTTCATAAAGGAGTGTATTATGAACAGAGTATTAAAGATTGGTTTTATGCTTTTGATTTTTGCATTTTTCTGTTTTTCATGTAAGCATGATCAAGGAGGAAACTCGAAAGTCTTAATGCTTTATAGCTTTAAGGTTGGAAATAGCGAATACAATAGAGCAGAAAAAAAGATATCAATCACAAAGGTATCATTACGCGAAAGTGACTTGAAAGAAGTTGTTTTTAAAGATGGCAATGGTAATGTTGTCTCAGGTGTTAATTTTAGAATGGAACCTCCAGATGGTGTAAGACCTAATCCTGAGGCGAAATTTAGTATTGAAGTTTCAAATCCACCTTCTGGTTATACCTATAAAAGTGAAGAGATAACGGTTGTGAGGGAGTTAGCTTCTCCTAAAGTACTGTCTATAACTTGTCAGGGAGAACCGGCAGATTTGAATACAAATCCTTATACTGTATCTATTAAAAAACCTACAGTGATAGCACCCAGTGTAGGTCCTGATGGTAAAGTTTATGGAGATATAAGAATAACATTTGATAAAACAACGATAAATGAAAGTCTTGTGCAATGGGAAGGTTTACCAGTTGGAAATGCTACTAACCCAAAATTGGAACCAGAGGGAGTGGCACATGTTACTATTAGAATACCAGAGAAGCCCGGAGAATATAAGGCAGGGGAGTATCACCTTGATATTAAGTTTGAAACTCCTAGTCTTTCTATAAAGACGCTTTCAATTAATGAACAAGATGGAGATACTGATCTTAAAGAGTTGAAAGTAAATGTTAAACATGAAAAGACTTCTGTTGTAGCTTCTGATGTAAATGTTACTTTTACTGGAGATTATATTGATCCTACAGAGCTTTCTTCTATTACGCCTATTTATGAAGGCTTACCATTGAATAATCTTGAAGTTTCTAAACCTGTAACTTTCAAGGTAAAAGTTAATGGAAAACCAAATAAATATAAGCCTTTTGAAGCTACTATTACTGTTGAGAGAGCTAATGTGGCTTTAAAACTTACAAAGATATCTATCTTTGGAGAAGAAAAGAATATAAATACAACACCTTTTACACACACTGTTGAAACAATGAAAACATTTTTGAAAGTAGGTGATATTAAGGCAACTTTTGAAAAAGCTGATCATTCAACTATTGATGTTGATTGTTCTTTGAAAGGTGGTGAAGGAGATAAGGTATACTTGAAAGCAGGAGTGGATAATGAAATTACTTTTTATGTTCCTCCAGCTCCTGAATATGCAGAATATCGTAATAAAGTGATAATTAAACATGACGCAAAATGGGAACAAATGGTTGAGATACCTATGCCTGATGGTGGTGTTACGTTTAAGAGTGGTAATAAGGATGATGTAGACAAAAAAATTGATAGAAAAATTGCTGTAGCTCAATTTCCAGTAACATATAAGTTATTTAAAGAAGTGTGTGAGTGGGCAAAAGGTTCTGAAGGACAAGCAAAAGGATATAAAAACTTTGATGTTATAGAGAAAGCAGCTCAAAATGGAGCAAAATGGAAAGGAAGAGCCAAAGATAAAAATGGTAATGAGTTTGATGTCTATGAATCATTTCCGAAAGATGATTTTAGTGAGATGAGACCTCTTACTTCTATTTCGTATCATGCAGCTATAGCTTGGTGTAATGCCTATAGTGAAAAAAATGGATATGCCCCTGCTTATTATAAAGCAGAAAGTGGAAAAATTGATATGGAATGGGGTTCACATGGTACTCCTGATTATCATCGTTATACATCTTTCACGCCAACTATTAATGTTAGCGGAACAAAAGAAGAAGTAAGTGCTCTTGCTTTGCGTGATGCGTTAGGTAAGCATCATCCAAATGACTATGATGCTACTTTATGGCCAATTATAAGAGATAATTACTATAAGGTGGCTATTTTAACAGCGAAACAAGCAAAGTTTGATGATGATGAAAAGTCAGGTTTTAGGCTCATTGATACAGATGAATGGGAGTTTGTAGGAAGACTTAGAAAAACAAAGAATAACAATTGCACTGATAGTTCTATGTCCTATAATAGTGAGACTTATTATTTTGCAAATAAGGACTGTGCTCCTGGTTCTGAAGGTTATGGAAATGAGGGAAGTGAAATTGAGAAAGTAGCTTGGGTTTCTGGTAACTCTGCTGTAAATGGAAAATTACAAACACACCCAATTGGACATAAGATTCCTACAGATTTAGGGATTTATGACCTTGCAGGTAATGTTGGCTCTTGGACAAATACATGGAGTAAGTCAAATGGTTCGTCAGGTAATGGTGTTGCTGACTTTGATTTATATTCTGTAGGTGGTGGTTTTTCCGATCCTGCTGGTAGGTGTACTGTAAACACAGCTACTCCTTCTCAGGATGGTCGATTTGATCAATGTGGAATTAGGCTTTGCCGAACGCTTAAATAGAAAATCTTTATGTGGGGTCTTGTTAGTACGAGACTCCATGTGCTGATAAAAAAAGAGCCATCTTACAATTGTAAGATGGCTCTTTTTTTAATTTATTTTATGATGATTTTGTGCGAGTGTGTAGGACTATTTATTACTGTGTCCATAACAGGGCAGTGTATGTCTACATATTCAACTAGTTTTTCTATTTCTTCTTTGCTTGCAGATGTTTTAAAAGTGTAGGTTGTTTCGATATTTTTGAGTCCTGTTTTAGCATCTGGATTTTTGCCTGTTATGCCATCAAAGTCTATAGTTCCCTTGCATTCAACCTCTAACTCTTCAAATTGAATCCTCATTTTTCTTGCAGCCATTCTTGAAATTACACTCTTGCAGGCTCCCAAAGAACACAAAAAAGCTTGAAGAGGATTCATTCCTTCGTCTGTTCCCCCTGATGAGCGAGGTTCATCAGTATAAAAGACATGATTTGCCGCTTCGCATTTAACTTTAAGTCCATCTTTAATAGTAGCCTTACCGAGTAAAATAGTATCCGCCATAATTTCCTCCTAGCAAAAACTGCCAGTCTTATTATAGCAGGCTATTTAAAAATTATTCAACTCAGTATTAATTTGAGAGTTGTTGAGTTTATTTTTAATAAATTTTTATATCCTCTTTTAATTATCAAAAAAATACTATATAGTCGAGGCTATCTATGAGTACTGTAATCTTAAATATATTAGATATAATGGAATGGTTGGATCATAATTTTGTTTTCACTATAAAGAATTTGCTCTCTGATTTGGGAATAAAAAACACAAAGTTAAACAGAGAATTTTGTGAAATGGTGCTTTATTACAATAAGATTGCTTTCAAAATGGATGATTTTGGTATTAAGCATCATGGTTATGATTTTTGGAGAAGTAGGTCAAGTTTCTTTAATGATCGACTCTTTTCAATTACTCTTACAGACCTAGAGCATAAAAAGGAGATATTAATTCCTGGTTCTAGGTTTACTCCTTATACAAATCATTTTTTTAGATATAGACATATGACTCTTGAATATAAGGGAAAACATATCAAACAAAAATTACTTCCTATTACGTTTAAAGAAGTTAAAGAATATTACTATCTATGCCCTGAGCATGAATTACTTTCTATGCTTGAATCTATTAGTATTGATAATGGAACTATTCAAGAGGATTTTGTGGATGATGATGATATTTTTTATGTTCCTGCATATAACATAAAAGCATTTTATAGTGATATGTGTCTTACTGAAGAAGATCAGATAGTTTTAAAAGTTAAAGATTGGGGGCATGTTGAGCTTGAGCTTGTGAATAAAACTCCACGTACTATAGGAAAGATTTATAAGAAAAAATGGAATATTAGGTTTGAACAATTGTTAAAACATGCAATTGCTTGCCGTCCTTCAGAAAATTATTTAATTGAAGATGTTATTGCATATATGGCGACTTTAGACCCTGGTTTATTCTTTCATAAAAAATATTTTGTTTCTTTGGAAAATTATCTAAAAAACTTAAATCTTATAGAAACTATTGATTTCGGAGTTAAAGACAAGATATGGTTAAAAGATGCTCCAGTCATTTTAGATAGTGAGTGGTTTTCTTATGTCTATGGTATACCAAATATATTACAAGTTTCAAATGAATATGATGATTTTCTTTGTACTATAGGTTCTCCCTTGACTATTAATATTATAAGGCTTGCGATATATAGTTTTCTTGATGAAAATTATGTCAAATTAAATGATGATCCTGATGAAGTTCAAACTGAATGTTTACAATCAATTATTCAAGATTTTTTTTCAGAAGAAAAATATAAAGAACATAACAAAAAAATTTTATCAATAGTAAAAAAAGAATACAAGAAACATGTTAAAAAATTTAATCCCTTTAAGAATAGGGATATGATTGAATTATCTCTTTCTATATTCCAGTTATTTAGAAGAATGATTGCAATCACTTCTTATGCTAAAGAGAAAAATCTTTTGCCTGATAAGATGGATTTTACAGTTATTGTTATGTTAAATCAGTTTGCAGAAGATGTGAGCCCTCTTTTGAGGATGACAGAGGAATTTCTAGATTCAAAGAAAGTTAAAACTACATTAGAACAAAGGCAAAAGAAAAAAGAGGTTTCTTTAATTCGTGATAAATTTAATAGTTTTTTGAACAATGTGGAAGATTACGTTTTTTCAACTTTCTAACTTAGATGCTTAGTTTTCTCTTGATAGGCATTTTTTGTTGGTGCTACTCCAATTGATTGCTTTAGATGTTCATTCAAGGCTTTCTACATTGACATTACTACATATATACATTAACATCTTTGCTCTAACGGTAGACATTCTTTTTTGAGGTTTAAGACAAGTGGAAGAAATAAATACAAAAGAAGGTGGAGTGGTCATTCCCATTCCTATAGAGGATGAAGTTAAGAAAGCATACATAGATTATTCAATGTCTGTTATTGTAAGCCGAGCTTTGCCTGATGTGCGAGATGGCTTAAAGCCTGTCCATAGACGCATTTTATATTCTATGGAAGAACGTAATTTGCGTAATTCTGGTCCTACTAGAAAGTGTGCAAAGATTATAGGTGATGTGCTTGGTAGTTACCACCCACATGGAGATGCATCCGTTTATGATGCTCTAGTGCGTTTAGGGCAAGATTTTTCATTAAGATATCCTGTTATTCATCCACAAGGAAACTTTGGAACAATAGGTGGAGATCCGCCTGCTGCTTATAGGTATACGGAAGCAAAGATGGCTCGCCTTGCTGAAGTTATGGTGGAAGACATCAAAAAAGAAACTGTTGATTTCATTCCAAACTTTGATGAATCTACTGTTGAGCCTACTGTCTTACCTGCAGCTTTCCCGTTCCTATTAGCGAATGGTTCTAGTGGAATTGCAGTTGGTATGGCAACCAATATGCCTCCTCATAATTTAGGGGAGATTTCAAAGGCAATTTCTGCATACATTGATAACCCTGACATTACAATCGAAAAGTTAGCTACTTATATGAAAGGGCCTGACTTTCCAACAGGCGGTGTTATATATGGAAGAGATGGCATTTTAAAAGCATTTAAGACAGGGCGAGGCAAGGTTGTAATGCGTGGTCGCTTTACAATCGAAACTGACAAAAAGGGTAAAGAAACAATAATATTTCATGAAGTTCCATATCAGGTGAATACGACTCAATTAGTTGCAAAAATAGGGGAGCTTGCAAGAGATAAGATTATAGAAGGCATTGCTAACGTCAATGATGAAACGTCTGATAGGGCTGGTTTAAGGATTGTTATTGAACTAAAACGTGGAGCTGTAACAAAGATTGTATTAAATCAGCTTTTTGCAAAGACACCTTTGCAGTCTTCTTTTGGAGTTATCAACTTAGCTTTAGTTGATGGAAGACCTAGACTTCTTAATTTGCATGAATTGATTAAATACTTTGTTGAGCACAGAGTGAATGTTGTTACAAGACGCACTCAATATGACTTAAAGAAAGCAGAAGAAAGAGCTCACATCTTGCGTGGTTTAGTCATTGCATTAAACAACATTGATGAAGTGATTGAAATTATAAAGAAGTCTAAAGATGTGCCTGTTGCAAAAGAAAAATTGATGAAGGCATTCAATCTTTCTGAAGTGCAGTCTCAAGCAATTGTTGACATGAGGTTAGGAAGGCTTACGTCTTTGGAAATTAAAAAGATTGAAGAAGAATTAAAAGAATTAGAAGTTTTAATAGAAAAGTTAAAAGACTTATTGGCATCTCCTAAAAAGATATTGAATTTGATTAAGAGTGAAACTTCTGAAATTGCAAAAAAATATGGTGATGAAAGGCGAACAGAGATTATTAGCGAAGCTGTTGAAGAGCTTAATATAGAAGACTTAATCCAAAAAGAGCAGATGGTCATTCTTATTTCTAATTTTGGCTATATAAAAAGAGTGGCAACTTCAGCATATAAAAGTCAACACAGGGGCGGAAAGGGTTCTAATTCTGCTAATTTAGCAGAAGATGATTTTATTCATCAAATGTTTACTGCTACTACTCACGATTACATTTTGTTTATCACCAGTGCAGGAAAGGCTTATTGGCTTAAAGTGCATGAAATTCAAGAGTCTAGTAGGTCAAGTCGTGGAGCTCACATAAAGAGCCTTCTTTCTGTTTCTAATGATGAGGAAATTACGGCAGTTGTTTCATTAAAAGAATTTAACGAAAAAGACTGTCTTGTTATGGTGACAGCAAAGGGAATTATAAAGAAAGTTACAACAGATAATTTTGCTAATGCTAAAACACGAGGCATTATTGCCATCAAGCTTGATAATGGAGATAGGCTTGTTAGTGCGATTTTGACGAGTGGAAAAGATGAAATTATGTTGGTTACTAGGCAAGGGCAGGCTTTGCGTGTTTCAGAGCAAGAGATAAGGGCTATGGGAAGGGCATCGCATGGAGTTATTGGTATTAGGCTTAGTAAAACTGATGAGCTAGCTTCTGCATTGAGACTTTCTGACAATAGGAAGATTTTGGTTATTAGTGAAAATGGCTATGGAAAACGTGTTGCTTATAGTGAGTTCTCGCCACATGGAAGAGGCACTGGGGGGCAACGTATATATACAATTTCTGAAAAGACAGGTGAAATTGTAGGGGCTTTGATGGTGAGCGATGATGAAGAAGTTGTTTGCATTACAGGGCAGGGCAAAACTATTAGAGTGCATGTGAATACTATTAGCACTATGGGGCGTGCTGCAAGTGGAGTGCGAATATTGGACATTGAAAAACCTGACCTTCTTATAGGGCTTGATGTAGTGGCAGCGGAAGAAGAGACTGAAGAATAATTTTTTAATTGCATTAAAGGGAGTACTGTTGTACTCCCTTTTTTTTATTTGCATATTTTTTATCTTATTAAAGAAGAAAACTAAAATCTTTTGACATCTAGCGTTTTTGTGTTTTTAATGATAACATACATATAAGAAAGATTTTTAAGATTGTAGTAATCTTGAAGATTTTTCTCATGTATAATAGAAAATGTGTGTGCATTTTCTTGACTTTTCCAAAGGAGTGAAAATATGAGAAAGTTTTTTTATCGAACAAGATGTATTTCTTTCTTACTTGTGTTTTTTTTAATGTTTGCATTTATAGCTTGTAAACAAAATCAAGGTGCTACAACAGACACACATGGCTCACAAGAAAATCCCGCAAATCAAGTTAAAAAAGAATTGGATTTTAATGCAGGTGATGGTATTAAGTTTAAAATGTTGCTTATTCCTGGTTGCAAAGCACAAAGAATAGGTGTTGAAAAGTATTCTGATTCTCCTTTGAGATTTATAACGCTTTCTCCATTTTATATGGCTGAAACAGAGGTTACGCAAGAATTATATCAGAAGGTGATGGGAAAAAATCCTTCAAATTTTACAGATTCTAGTCTTGAGGAAGGTGAAGTGCAAACAAAACGTCCTGTAGAGACTGTTTCATGGCTTGACGCTGTGGAATTTTGTAATAAGCTTACAGAGCTGGTTTATGGAAAAGAGGAATGTGTTTATGACATTGGTGGATGCCCTGCTGTTAAGGATGGAGTTGGCATAGTTCGTGATAAAAATGGCAAAATCACTCGAAAAGGTTTTAGGCTTCCTACAGAGTCTGAATGGGAGTGGGCTAGTAGAGGTGGTGTCTATCAATATCCACAATATATAGGTCCCATCTTGCCATCTGAAGATTTTGATGACCTTGGAGAGCCAGGTACAGAGGCATATAATAAGAAGAGTTTGGAATTGTCTGCCAAGTGTAAAAAACTGGTTCATGATTATGCTTGGTTGGGAGATAAAGCGGGTGGAAAAACTCATCAAGTTAAGCTAAAGAGGCCTAATAAATATAAACTCTATGATATGGGTGGAAATGTGAGTGAATGGTGTTGGGACACTTGGAGTGATATTGGCGGTAAATATAAATATCCTGACTATATAAGACTTGAACAACCAGTTCCTGAAGATATTGTTTTAGTTGACTATTTTGGTCCAACTCCAACAGAATCAAATTCAACGAATGTTTTTAAGGGAGGTGATTTCTTCTATCCTGATAAAACTGTGGGTAATCTATTTATTGCTCGTGCAAGGTGTGAATATAGGGCAGGAGCTAGTACTAATGCAACTCATAAATTTCTAGGTTTTAGAATGGTTTGTGGTGAAATTACAGGAAAATAACCGATAGTCTAATAGCTTATTAGGGAGTACCAATTGGTACTCCCTTTTTTATGCAGAGGAATGATAATTTCTTATGTTTTATGTCATTGAGACTACAAAATATGTTTTTTCAGGTGCTTCTCTAGGTCTTTTGAATGGAAAGGTTACTTTTGTTCCCTTTAGTTTGCCAAATGAAAGAATAAAAATTGAAATTCAAAATGAGAAAAAAAATTATATCAATGCTAAAATTGTGGAAGTGTTAGAGCCATCACCTTTTAGGTGCATACCTTATTGTAAATATTTTTACCGTTGTGGTGGTTGCAATATGCAGATGGCAAAAGATGAAGTGCAACGTCAGTTAAGATTGCAAAGCATTAAAGATACGTTTTTCAAATTTCATATTGACTCATCCATAGAAGTGGTTTTTGACAAAGACTGGGAATATAGAGCGAGGTTTCAGTTTCACATACATAAAAAAAAACTATCTCTTTTAGGACAAAAAAGTTCTAATTTTATTCCAATAACTGATTGTCCTGTTGCTTGTAAAGAAATAAGGGCATGGCTTAAAACATCCCCTAGTTTTGACGATGTAGAAGGCAATAGACTTCATGTTTTTGCATGTGATGGTCGTGTGTTTACTGACCTAAAAGATGAAAACGTTTCATTAAAAATGATGAATAAGGATTTTTTATTTTCACCCAAAGGCTTTTTTCAATCTAATCTCGGTATGTTGGAAAAACTAATAGAAATATTAGGGAATCATATAAAAGAGGGCGACATGTTATTAGATTTTTATTCAGGCATTGGGACTTTTTCTCTTTTTTTTGCAGATAGGTTTAGTGAAGTACATTTAGTGGAACACAATAAATATTCTATGGAGATGGCTAAAAAGAACTTTGAATTAAATGGATATAAAAATATAAAGACTTTTTTTCATGCAATTTCTTCTGAGAATTGGAAACACCTAAAAGCCTCAAAGCTATTTTATGACATTGCAATAGTTGACCCTCCGCGTACGGGAATAGATAAGACTAGCATTCAGTGGTTTTGCAAAAGATATGCAAAGAAAATCTTTTATGTTTCTTGCGACCCTGTAACTTTTTCTCGTGACGCTTTTGTTTTAATTAATCAAGGTGGATATAAATTGGAAAAATATTATTTACTAGATTTTTACCCACAAACCCATCATGTTGAAAGTTTAGGAATCTTTACTCTATGAGAAAAATTATCTTATTTTTTTTGTTTCTTCCATTTTTTAGTTTTGCTCAAGAAATGGAAGCTTTTTGGACATTAGTTTTTGCAGGAAAAAACATCACACCTCCTGTTTTTTCTAATGGAAAAATCTATACTGCAGGAGCAGATAGGGCTTTGAATTGCATCACCACAAAAGGAACTTTTTTATGGCGACGAAACACAAAAAACTATCCCACTAGTTTTATTTCTACCTCTAGCGATGGTGTGGTTTATCTAGTTACAGAAGGCAATAATATAGAAGCCTATTCTTCACAGGGAATGCCAATTTGGAATTATAAATGCGAAGAACAGTTACTTTTTCCTGTTTATGTTTCAAATGATGGTTACCTACTTATTACATTCCAAAAAAAACTTTTGTGTCTTACACGACAGGGAAAACTAAAATGGGTATTAGATTTGCCTGAAATGCCGGTTAAAGCTCCGTTTGAAGTTGACCAACAAAACGTTATTTTAATCTTGCAAGACGAGAGTTTTTTGCGTCTTTCTATGTTTGGAAAAGTGTTGGAACAATTGTCACTAAAAAAGAATATAAACTTAATTCATAAAGCTCCAAAAGGTTATGTTATTTCTTGTGATGACTCATCAATTTCGCACTACCAAATTGCCTCTCCTTCTAAGCTTTTATGGCAGACAAATGAGAAAAGTATTTGTAGAAGTTTTTGCTACAAAGATGGAAAACTATTGTGTGTGCTTTCTAATGGAGATGTCATTTTAAAAAATATAAATGATGGCAGCTTATATTGGCAGGTTAATTTAGGACTAAGTTTTGGAGAGCAAACTAAATGCTATGCTAATGGAAATGAATTTAACATAACTGATAAAGGATTTGGAGCTTCTTTAACAGATAAAGGAAAGTTAAAATGGAAAAAAAGTATTCCAGAAAAAGATTTTTCACCTATCATAACAGAAAATGGGCTATTGGTTGGAATAAAAAAAGAGATTTTGAATGCTTATCGCGTGGAAACAAAGTTATTAAGGCAAAATGAAAAAAGAGTTGATCCATCTAAGGTCTATATAAGTGATGAGACAATTAAAAATGAAAAAGAAATATTTTCTGATAGAGCTTCTATGCTTTATTTATTAGGCTTTTCAACATTTGATTTTTTTAACAATATTCAAGATGACATAAATAAAGGTGAAGTTGGAGGAAGAGAAGGTTTTTATGCACAGATGCTTACAGGTATCATTCAAAACGACGCACAACTGGCTTATTTTCCTCATGATTTTTCTTCTTTTGAGAGAGGAAGAGCTGCAGCTCTATTGGGGCAACTTGGCTTATATCAATATAGGGATGTGCTTTTATCTCAAATAAATATGACAATGGATGTAGAGCTTGCTTTAGGAATTCTTAAAGGTTTGAGTTCCTTAGCTTACGACCCTGACGGAAGGACAATAGAAGGAATTAATTTTATCTTAAATAGATTTTCTAGTTCTAACGTAGAAATTGTAAAAGGTGTTGCAGATGCATTTTTTTGTTTAGCTAAGTTTGGAGATGAAGTAACTGCAAAAAGAGCTGTAAAGAGTGTATTTGCTATAATGAATAGTGAATATCCCGCCGTTATTAGAGATTACGTGAGAGAAAAAATAAAAGACATAGGAAGATAGTGCTTACAATCCTTATTTTTTTTCTTGAAATTACACTAATTGTTGCTTGCAAGTTTTTGATTTACTAGTCTTTTATTATTACCTAGTTTTAATCAATAATTTAATGCTATAATAAACCATTCACAACATAATTGGAGGAAACCTTATGAAAAGGGGTATTATATTTTTTACATTTATATTGCTTACTACTATTCCATCTCTTTTTGCAATAGATGTTGACGAAAGAGAAATAAGAGAGGGAGGAAGTGGTACAATTGACTTTATCAATTACACAGGTAGACATGATGAAATAGATACTGTTGAAGCAATTAGGAAAATTGGAGCTGATTTAAGTGGTGCTAGCCTTTCAGGACAAGCAGGTTCTAGCAATAGATATCTTATTATTCATGCTGTAGATGAGTCTGTTAAAGAAGGATTAGATGCAGATATCATCATTTTAGGCTCTCAAGTAAATGTTGACCACATTGATAACTTAAGGCTCATTATAGAGGGCTATCTTTCATCTAGCTATGGATATTCACGCCAAGATGCAAAGACTCTAGCTCACTTTATCACAATCTATAATGCTGTCTATCGTGCAAACATGCAGGCTTTTGCAAAGAAATACAAAAGTGTTGTGTTAAAACATCTTTCTAGTGATAAGGTTGGTTTATCTACAAATTATAGTGAATGGCCTGGTAAAACACAGATTGTTATTCCATTAACCGATCAAAAATATTCTGGCACTATCAGTTCAGTTGACACAGGAATTATCTCTGATAAGAATGTTGTGAACAAAATGAAAGAACAAGATGATAAAGATATTGAAGCTAGAAAAGATATGGTCGATCTAAAAGAAAAGGAAAGCGAAGAAGCTAGAAAGCGTGCTGAAGAGGCAAGAAGAAAAGCATTAGAAAAAGAGAAGGAAGCTAGAGAGGCTAACAAAAAAGCAGAAGATGCAAATAAAAACTTAAAAGATAAAGAAAAAGCTTTGCAAAATAAGGAAAAGGCAGCTCAAAAGGCTCAAAAAGATGCAGATGATGCGAAAAAGAATAATGCAAGCAACAAAGATGATAAGCAAAAGGAAGCAGACAAAGCTAGAGCGGAAGCTGAGAAAGCAAGGCAGGAGCGTGACAGAGCAAAAGAAGAGCAAGATAAAAAGGCAAGCGAGGCTAAAAATAAGCAAGATGAAGTAGATCGCTTAACAGAACAAGCTGGTGATGAAGAAAAAATGGCTAAAGATAAAGAAGAAGATGCTCAAAGCGATAGGAAAGACATTGCTGCAGATACTCAAAAAATTATAGAAGATAGAAAAGCAGAAAAGAAAGCAGAAACAGATGCACTGATTGCTTCAGCTGTTAGAGCTTATGCTTTGAAAGTTGTTGATAAAGAAACGCTTTCTTCTAGTATTGTGATGTTAGATTTAAGAGATGCAAGACAAATTAAGACTTCTTCACTTGATACAATTAGAGGTAGGCGTGTTTATGAAGTAGGTGATAATCTTCTTGCAATAGCTGGTTCTTCTTCTGGAAATGGAATTGTCTCTTTGGTTTTGATTAATGCAAGAACTCTTGAGGTTGTTAAACAAAGTAGCGATGTAATTGCAGAAGAAAGTGTTTTAGTGCAAGATGAAAACTATTATTATGCTGTAGTAAGTAGTAATGGCAAATACTATCTTGGCAAATTTAATGCAGAACTAGAAAGGCAGTCTTTGTCTCCTATAGCAATATTGCCATATTCTCCAATTTCTATCACAGAGCAGGGAATATTGGTACAAGATGAAAGTAGTTCAATACATCTTTTAGATAAAACTCATTTAAAAGATGCAAGTAGTGGTGAAAAAAAGAACTTTACTAGTTTTAGAAACGAAACGAAATAAGAATGGTGAATTATGAAGTGGTTTAAGGCTTTTCTTTTTGTGTGCATTATTTCTATTTTGAGTATTTTAGGCTTTTTACATTCTTATGAAAAAAGGCATGAACGTTATCTTATGTTTTTTAAGCATAAGATAACTAATGAAGTTCAGATTGAAAATAGGTATGTTGTGCTAAACCATGATAAGGAAAGTCTAAACTGCTTTGTAGAAGAATTTTTATTAGGCCCTTCAAACCATCAACTACATTCTTTTTTTCCACGTGGAATGAAATATAAAAGCCTTTTTATTCGAGATGAAGTAGTTTATCTTGATCTTCCTAGAGATTCTATGTTACACATGCCTAGCGGTATTTCTTTTGAAGATTTCTATAATCTTTTTAAAAAGAGCTTAGCATTGAATTTTCCTTCAATAAAAAACGTCTATATTTTTGTTGAAGGAGTTCAAGCATATCAAGAAAGAATTGCAACTTCTAAATAAATAAAAATTGAAAGAGAATAAAAAAAGGAGAAGAGTTAACTCTTCTCCTTTTTTCTTTATAAGATGGGGTTATTCATCCCAGTCCCCATCGTCTCCGTCATCATCCCAGTCTCCATCGTCATCATCGTAATCATCATCGTCGTCATCCCAATCATCATCATCGTCATCCCAGCCATCGTCGTCGTCATCGTCCCAATCATCATCGTCATCGTCCCAGTCATCATCGTCATCATCATAGCGCTCATCATCATCGTCATAATGATCGTCATCGTCATCATAATCATCATCGTCAGAGTCTTCATATATTCCAAATTTAATAAGACATTCTTCAGATTCATAAGCCATGTCACAAAAGTCAAGTAGATTACACATACTTTTTTTTAACCTCCGCATTCCATTTTCGCAAAAATAGCTTTATAAAAGATGTAAAACTGTAATACTAAAATAGTCATCATGTCAATAGAGAAATCATTCAAAATTGGTATATATATAGAAAGCAAACAATCTACACTTTAAACTTACTTATTGTAATGCTTAGGAGTTCTATACTCTCTCTATTTTTTTCACTTAAACTTGCAACTTCCTCTACTGCATTAGTAATTTGCACAGCTCCAGCTGACATCTCATTCATACTATCTTTGATTACTTGGCTAACATTGTTTAGCTTTTCTATTTCTTTTGTAATTATTTCACTTCCTTGTAACATTTGCCCTGAATGCAATTGCACTTCAGCGGTAACTTCGTTTATTTTCTTAAAAGATTGCAATACTTCATGACTTCCATTTTCTTGTTCTTTCATTGCTTCTGTTAGCTTATTGCTTATCTCTTTTACATTTTCTGCTAGCTCAAAAATTGCATTAAATTTATGCTCTACAATTTGACTTGATGTGAATAAACCTTCAATTTCACTTGAAACCAACTTTAATGTTGAAGTTATTGTCTTTCCTTGCATGTTAGAATCTTCAGCTAATTGCCTTATTTCATCAGCAACAACAGCAAAACCTTTTCCTGCCTCTCCTGCATGAGCTGCTTCAATTGCTGCATTCATTGCAAGTAAGTTAGTTTGGCTCGCTATATGTTGAATTACACCTGATGCTTCCATCAAAGCTCCTGATTCTTCTAGTATCTTTTTGGTTACAGTATTGGAACTAGTTAAGGTTTCTTTTCCGTCAGCTGTTGCTTCTCCCAGTTGTTTGATTAAGGTATTGCTTCCATCTAGTATCTCAGTGATTGTGCCAATGTTTGAAACCATATTTTGTATGGAAAATGAAGACATCATAACTGTGACTGCTTGACTTTCAATTCTAGTATTTAAGTTTTCAATTGTTTTTATGATTTTTTCAATTGTAGTCATGGTATCGTTTAGACTATCCACTTGTGTGAACGTTTGTTGTTTAACATTTGAAATATTAGAGCTGATCTCAGCTATGCTAGAAGCAGTTTCTTGCATATTGGTATTAAGGTCTGAAGCTATTTTAGTCATTGAATTAACGTTTTTTGTGATATTTTTAATGCTATTGGCAATCTTTTTTATAGTTTGATTAAAATATAAGGGAAGACGTGAGATGCCTTCAAGAAATTGAAAAAGAGAAGATATTCTTCCATCTATGATGTAGGCTGTGTTTTCTGCCTTATCTATCAAATGACTCTCTACCTTTTCTAGTATAGCCTTTTTAGATTTTTTAATTGCAAGAACATTCTCTGTTGCAGTTGCAACGAGAACTATTGTACCAAAAATAATAAGAAATTTATAGCTTAAAGAAAAACGCTTTTTAACCTTTTTAGTTATAAGGATAGCCTCTTGGTTTTGATGAACACCACATCATTTAAGAATCGTCTTAAAAATTAGAAAAATATTTCGCTAGGCTAACATCATACAACTATTTAAAATATTTTTCAATTAAAGTAAGGTAAATCTCTAAAAATCCAAGAGTCTATACTGTTTTTTTATTACACCTTAAATTGATCTAACTCTTTAGTAACATTGTAAATGTTTTCTTTATTGCTCTGTGCGATAAAGTCAACTTCTTTCATTCCTCTGTCATTTATTGCAACAATGTTTTCAATCATTTGCTCCACAGTATATGTAACAGTGCTAGCTAATTCAGATAGCACTTTGAGTTCCTTTTGGACTATGTAGCCTTCGTTAAGCATTTCTTCAGAGCCGTGATTCATTTCAATGCCTGCCTTGCTAACATCATTCATGGCCTTAAGACATTCTTCACTTCTTTCATACTGAGCTTTCATTGTTTGAATGACTTTTTCCTCTTGAGAAGAAACAAAGTTTATCATTGTACCAATTTTTCCAAAGCTACTTTCCATCTTTGGACCTATGTTATTTAAGTATTCAATTTTTTCTTTTAAGTTTTGCAACACCTTAACTATATTGCTTCCTTGCTCTGCAGAAGCTTCTGCCAATTTTCTTATTTCATCAGCTACAACTGCAAATCCCTTTCCTGCTTCTCCTGCATGAGCTGCTTCAATTGCTGCATTCATAGCAAGAAGATTAGTTTGATTGGAAGTATTTTGAATTACTGTTATAGCGTCTAAAAGACCTTCAGACCTTTCTTGCATTATATTTGCAATTTCAACAATTTGTTCAACTAGCTTTTTGCCGTTTTCCATGTCTTCATCAAAACCTTTTACTGCTTCAATGTTTTTTTCTGCAGTTTCGGTAACTTCTTTTATTCCTTGCACCATAACTTCTATTGCATTATGAGTGATTTCAATTCGCTCTGTTTGAATATTTGTGGAAGTAGAAACGCTTTCTAGTCCTGAAATCATTTCAGAGACTGTAGAAACTGTGTGCATTACATTGTTGTTGTGTGTTTCCAGACTCTTTTTTACATTGCTTGCACTATCTACAATTTCTTTTAGAACTCCAACTGTTTGGCTTGAGTTTTCTGACAATCTTGTTCCTGTTTCTTCCATAAGTTTAGTGTTTTGTAGTATGTTTTGAACGCTAATTCTTAACTTCTCAACCATGTTGTTTAAGTATTGGTTAATTATTCCTATTTCATCTTTTGTATGCTTTGCTCTTACTGTGAAATTCCCAGTTGCAACTTCTTGGAATATGAAATTCATTTGATTAAACCTACTAAAAATAAGGTTCATCATAAGAGTGCTTAATATTATAACAATTGCTAAAAGGGTAACACTTCCTAAAATAGAATATCCCAGTATTGAAGAAAGAGGCGGAATATTCTCGTTTACAGGCATGAAAAGCATTAATTTATATGATACATTTTCAAGTGGAAGTTCTTTCACGGCAATATTTCCAAGTTTTTCATCATTATAAAATTTTATTTCAGGATATCCTTCCAATGGTTTTAATTTTTGCAATTTGGCACTTATATCTTGTTTTATCATTTCCTTATCTGAAGCTATGGCAACTTGATTATTTTCATCTATTAATAGGATCTGTGAAGAGGGACTTGGAATGCTTGCTTTTATGCTTTCAACAATGTTATCAAGATTTATAGCAACTCCTGCAAGTCCTATGTTCTTGCCATCAAAATCTTTTATCTTAATGTTGAAAAAAAGATTGAATTCATTTAAGAGAGGATTATAGTCAACATTGTAGTCTATGTTTTTGTTACCTTTCATTGTGGTAAAAAACCATGTATCTTTTTCTGCAGAACTTAAAAGTTTTTCTGTTTTAAGTTCACCTTTAGACATTACAAAGTAACTGTTTGTAAGAGCGGAGGCCACAAAGCATGAGGTAAAACCTTTGCTAGAACTCAGATTTTTCATTGAGCGAAGCATTAACTCTCTTGCATTTTCATCTTTTTCTAAGCTTGTTATGTATTTAATAAGATAATCTTGGAAAATAAACTCATTACTCAACGCAAGTCCAAGGTTTAATTTGTTTTGTAAACTAGCACAGCTTGAAGTTGCTACATAAGGCATGGCTTTGTATAGATTTTCTTTGAAGTATGCTCTGGCACTTATAGAAGTTAATGTCAAAACTGTAGCTATAATCACTACAAAGCTAATTGTGAAAAATGTATTGATTTTTGTTTTAATCCGCATCTTCACCCCCTAAGAACTCTATTATCGTCAATAAATATAATAAATGATAGAGTGGAAGTATATCTTTTTAATCTATACATGTAAATATAAAAATATTGTTGCTAGGAAGGATATCTACACATTATATGGAAGAAATTGATATGTAAAAGTAGTGTTAGCGTGTATATCAAAACTTAACAGTTTCATATATGCAAACTGTTAAGTTTACGAGTTCTAAATAGTGCAGTTTCGCATAGCTAAACTGTACAGTTTATGATGTCTAAATAATACAGTTTCGCACCCCTAAACTGTACAGTTTTGCTTGAGTACATTAGCTAAGGTACAACCATAACACTAGCTAATGTATTGTCATAACAATTGGTAATGTAAATTTTTATAGTTTTCTGATTTTTATTTATATGATTATTAAAAGCCTTGAGTGTTACAAATTCAAATAAAGTTGTATTTTTCATGGTAAAGATTGTCATCTGTTTTTTTAAAAAAGTCCATAGTTTTATTCAAAAAATATAATAATTTGCTAGTAAGGTATAATTTCAATTTTAATATGTCTTTTTTTTGCTAAAATTGGTACATGAGTTTACAACGTGTACCAAAAATGCCAAAATTGGTACATGAGTTTATAACGTGTACCAAAAATGCTAAAATTGGTACATGAGTTTATAACATGTACCAAAAATGCTAAAATTGGTACATGAGTTTATAACATGTACCAAAAATGCTAAAATTGGTACATGAGTTTATAACGTGTACCAAAAATGCTAAAATTGGTACATGAGTTTACAACGTGTACCAAAAATGCTAAAATTGGTACATGAGTTTACAACGTGTACCAAAAATGCTAAAATTGGTACATGTTGGAATTAGAAAAACTACCAATCGATTCTAAAAAAGTTGAAACTGTTAATATTCTTAAAGAAGAAAACAAGGCTTTGAGACTACTCGCAGAGCTTAAAGGCATTGCAAATGTAATTCCAAGTCAATCTATTCTTATTAATGCCATTGTACTCAAAGAGTCTAAAGATAGTTCAGAAATTGAAAATATCATTACTACTAGAGATGAACTATATAAAGCTATGTCTGAAACAGCAAAAAAAGTTGATCCTGCCACAAAAGAAGTTATGTTTTATAGAGAAGCTTTATACCAAGGTTTTATAGAGCTTAAAAAACATGATTTTATTTCTATAAACGATATTATAAATATTCAAAAAGTACTCGTCCAAAATAATGCAGGAATTAGAACTTTGCCCGGAACAAAACTTATAAATGAAAGTACCAATGAGGTTATATATATTCCGCCACAGACAAAAGAAGAAATTGATGAACTTCTAAAAAACTTTACTGAATATTTAAACAATGATAATGATAGCCTTGCAAAACTTGCAATTCTTCATTATCAATTTGAAAGCATTCATCCTTTTTATGATGGAAACGGAAGAACAGGAAGAATTATAAACATTCTCTATTTAATTCTAAAACATCATCTCGATATTCCGATTCTCTATTTAAGCTCATATATCATAAAAAATAAAGAAAACTACTACAAACTTTTACGCAATGTTCGTAATGAACAAGATTGGGAAAGTTGGATTATTTTTATTCTTAAAGGAATAGAGGAGACAGCTAGAGAAACAATTCAGAAAGTGAAAGCTATAAAGGAAGTTTTAGATAACACAATCAGAAAGGTAAAATCCGAAGCTACAAAAATATATTCAAAAGAACTGGTAGAAACTCTTTTTGAAAATCCTTATTGCAAAATAGATTTTATTGTAAAAAATTTGTGTGTGGAGAGAAAAGCGGCCTCTCGTTATTTGCACAAATTAGAAGATATTGGCATTCTTGAATGTATTAAGGTGGGAAAAGATAGTCTATTTATAAACAAAGGTTTAATGGATTTACTGAAAGAATAGGGAGTGGAAAAGTAAAAATGCGAAAAGAGAGGACATTGTTTACCTCTTTACATTTTGAGTAAAAAAATATACATTACCTTTGCAATTATTTTAATGAGGAGATTATATGAAAAAACATCTTATGGTTATTTTAACAGGCGTGCTAATTGGCATTGCAGCTCTTGTTCTGGTTAAGTTTGGAAATCCTGGAAACATGGGCTTTTGCATTGCATGTTTTTTGCGTGACATGGCAGGAGCATTAAAGTTACACAATGCAGCTGTAGTGCAATACATGCGTCCTGAGGTGATTGGGCTTATTCTTGGAGCTTTCATTATTGCTTTTGCAAAAAAAGAATTCAAGCCAAGAGCAGGTTCTGCTATTTTCACTCGCTTCACATTAGGCTTTTTTGTGATGATAGGTGCTTTGGTGTTTTTAGGTTGTCCGTTACGTATGTTCTTGAGGCTGGGTGCTGGAGACATGAATGCAGTTTTCGGTCTTATTGGCTTTGTTGTAGGAATTGTAATAGGGGTATTCTTCTTAAATAAAAATTTCTCATTGAGTCGCTCTTATAAGCAAGAAGCCCAAGAAGGTGTTATGCCAATAATTGTTACAATAGTTTTTTTGGTTCTATTAGTGGCATTTCCTTCTGTTCTCATTTTCAGCGAAAAAGGACCTGGCTCAATGAAAGCTCCAATCATTCTTTCACTTGGTATAGGACTTTTGGTTGGTGTTTTTGCACAACGAAGTAGAATATGCACAGCAGGTGGAATTAGGGATGCAATTATGTTAAAAGACTTTCATCTTTTATGGGGAAGTGTAGCAATTGTTCTTACTGTGCTTGTAGGCTCTCTCGTATTGAACTCATTCAAATTAGGTATGCAAGGTCAACCTGTAGCCCATACAGACGGCTTATGGAATGCACTTGGCATGGTACTCGTTGGCTGGGCAAGTGTTTTGCTTGGTGGTTGCCCATTAAGACAACTTATTTTAACAGGGGAAGGCAACACAGACTCTGCCATAACTGTTGTAGGCTTGGTTGCAGGAGCTGCTTTTGCACATAACTTTGGTCTTGCTTCTTCTGGCAAAGGACCAACTGTTGAAGGCATGATTGCTGTAGTCATTGGTTTAGTTATAACAGCGTTTATAAGTGTTTATTATTTAATAAAAAATAAATAAAGGAGAAAATTATGGTAGAAGTTGACGCACGTGGGCTTTCTTGCCCAGAGCCAGTGGTTCGTACAAAAAAAGCGTTTGAAAAAAATAGTTCATTCACTGTATTGGTTGATAACGAAACAGCAAAAGAAAATGTAGTGCGTTTTTGCAACAATATGAAGGCAAAAACTAGTATTTCGGCTATTGATGACGGTTGGAAGATTGAAGTTTCTAAATGAAAAAAGAATATGTCATCACTTTTCACACTCATTATGAGGCTATTCTTTGTAAGCGTAGCCTCGAAGGTGTTGCAAAAGAAGGTGTAAACTTAGTCAAAATGATTCCTGTTCCTCGTGAATTGAGTTCTAGTTGTGGCACTGCAATTAAGCTTGAAACAGAATCCTCTTTTGACATGGCTGTGTTCTCTAGCATTGAACACGATGAAGTTTTTATGCTTAGCTCCGACGGAGATTATTCGGTAGTTAAGGAGTTAGGTTATTCAGATTTATAAGGGAAAATCTGGATAGTTCAATTTATTTTTGGAGATGGTTTGATATGTTATTTATCACTTTGATAATGAAATGAAATCGTTGAAGCATGAGCTTTAAGCAGAGGTCTGCTTTAACAACTTTCATGTGGAAAAGTGAGGTAACTTAAAAGCTAAAAATCCCTCTCTTTCCACAATACTTAATTCAGTTATTTTAAACCTTGTCAAAGTTATTCTATTTGCAAGGTTTTAGGAGTATGTATATGGCTGATAACAGAAAGATGTGGGAAGATCTTGGGATGGATCTTCAGACACACGACATGCTTTGTGCAGTGTTGCCCGAGGCATTTGGAGACGTGTTCTTATCTCAAGGCAATCGCCCTGAAGGTATGGACTATTTTAACATGGTTGTTGCCGATATTCACGGCATAAGACCAGCGGAACTCGTAGAGTTTCAAAAGAAGGGCGGAAAGGTTGTAGGCTCTTTTTGCATTCACGTGCCTGATGAAGTGGTTGTGGCAGGAGGGGCAATTGCAACAGGGCTTTGTAGTGGCTCTCAATTTTGGGTGCCGGGCGGAGAGAAAGTCTTACCTACAGCGACTTGTCCACTAATCAAAGCGTCTTTAGGAGCTCGTTTTGACCGCACATGTCCATTCTTTAGAATCTGTGATTTATTCACAGGAGAAACCACTTGCGATGGCAAGAAAAAAGCATGGGAGATATTGGCAGAAGATGCTCCTATGTATATCATGGACATTCCACAAATGAAGCGTCCAGAAGACTATGAAAAATGGGCAAAAGAAATCAAAAATTACATTAAACGTATTGAAGAGCTTACAGGGAATACTATCACAGAAAAGTCATTAAAAGATGCAATCATTCTTTTGAACAATAAGAGGCGTGCATTGCAACGTTTGAACAATTTTAGGAAGTCAGAACACATTCCAATTTCAGGAAAAGATGTGTTACTCATTCATCAAATTGCATTCTATGATGATCCATCTCGTTTTACAACAATGGTGAATAAACTTTGTGATGAACTTGAAAAGCGTAAACTAGAAAAAGTGAGTGTTTTTAAAGAAGGAACAAAGCGAATTCTTTTGACAGGTACACCGCTTTCTATTCCAAATTGGAAGATGCACCATATCATTGAAACTTCAGGTGGAGCTGTAGTCTGCGAAGAAATGTGTACTGGCATTCGCTATTGCGAAGCTTTAGTTGAAGAAAGTGGCAATACTATGGATGAGATGGTGAATAATCTGGCAAATCGATATCTAGGACATATAAATTGTGCATGTTTCACTCCAAACAAGGCTAGAATTGAAGATATAATCCGTCTTGCAAAAGAATACAAGGTAGATGGAGTTATTGACCTTAATTTGAAGTTCTGTAACATCTAT
The DNA here is from genome assembly GCA_052169955.1 of Treponema sp. Classification (GTDB taxonomy): domain Bacteria; phylum Spirochaetota; class Spirochaetia; order Treponematales; family Treponemataceae; genus Treponema_B. Next base: position 43,716 of record JBQNBL010000001.1, on the reverse strand, counting down.
GACACAGAAGGTTATTTTGTTGAAAAAGAACTTAAAAAGATGGGAATTCCTTGTCTTGGCATTGAAACAGATTACACTGACGAAGATGCCGAGCAATTAAAGACTAGAATTGGTGCATTTATCGAAATGATTTAACCAATAACTCTTAGAGAGGCATTAAAAGCCTTTCTTTTAATGAGGCTTTAAGTTTATGAAAAATTATTATGCTTTGTTTGAAGATTCTAAAACTGCCTGTTCTCTTTATTCTGAAATAAAAAAACAAGGCATAAAATGTGTACCGAGTCCAACTCCACGTCAAGCTGATGCTTGTTGTGGGGTGAGCATTCTTTATTATAAAGCTGAAGATAAAAAAATAATAGAAGAAACTTCAAAAAAGACTGGTTTTCCTATACAACGCTTTTGGGAATGCGAAAATGATGATAATCCTGAAAGAAATAAGTTTTGTTAGATCACCTTTCTTAAATAATCTATCAAGGTAAAAAATATTTTTAGGAAATAAATATGAACAAAGAGAAATTCCTTTTGCCTAAGGCTTTTGAAGAGTTTAGTGAAGCTCGTCGTGCAGGTTTTATCAAAATGAAAAACTTAAAAGAAACAGGAGCTAAAGTTGTTGGAGTTTATTGTACATATACTCCACTTGAGATTATCTATGCAGCGGGGCTTGTTCCTGTTTCTTTATGTTCTTCTAGTAACGATGCAATTAGGCATGCAGAAATTGACTTACCAAAAAACTTATGCCCTTTAATTAAAGCAAGCTATGGTGTGGCTGTTAGTGATACTTGCCCATATTTTTATTTTGCAGATTTGATAGTGGGGGAGACAACCTGTGATGGCAAGAAAAAAATGTATGAACTTATGGGAAAAGTCAAAGATACTTATATTTTGCACTTGCCACAAAATTATACTGATGATGCATCTTTTAAGCTTTGGTTAAATGAGCTTTACAAATTTAAAAGTGAGCTTGAAAAAAGATTTGGAGTGAGTATTACAGAAGAAAAACTTCGGCAAGCAATTAGAATAGGTAATATAGAAAGAGAAAATTTGAAAAAGTTTTTTGAGCTAGGTCGTCTTAATCCTATTCCATTAAGTGGTGCTGATATGAGTGCAATTCAAGAAGGTTTTGGTTTTAATTTTGAAAGAGAAAAACGAAATGTTGATTTAAAACTTAAAACAGCTGAGATATACGAAAAATGGGAAAAAGAATTAAAAGGAACTACTTCAAAACGTCCTCGCATTTTAATTACAGGTTGCCCTGTTATAGGGGTGCGTGAAAAGATACTAAAAACTATTGAAAAAGCAGGTGGAGACATTGTAGTTTATGAAAATTGCAGTGGAGTGCGAGAAAAGATGGAATTAATAGATGAAAATATTGAGCCAATGGAAGCAATTGCAAGAAAATATCTTAATGTTTGTTGCTCTGTGATGAGTCCAAACCCAAAACGTTTTAGTGAATTGGATTCCTTAATTGATGAATACGAGGTTGATGGTGTAATAGAAATAGTTTTGCAAGCATGTCACACTTTTGCGATAGAAGCTACATCAGTGCATAAATTTGTTTCAGAGAAGAAAGGTAAGCCTTATATGTATATAGAGTCAGATTATTCGATGGAAGATTCTGGGCAGGTTTCAACTAGAATTGAAGCTTTTATGGAAATATTGTAAGAATAAATAATTGGAGATGACATAATGTATTATGTTGGAATAGATATTGGTTCTACTGCAAGTAAAACAGTGATTATGGATGAAGAAAAGGTTGAGATTTTGCACCAAAAGATTGTTCCATCTGGATGGAATAGTAAAGAAACAGGGCAGAATATTTTGGAATGGGTAAAAGAAGTTGTAGTGGGCGAAAAATTTGTTGTAACTGCTACAGGATATGGGAGGATTAGTGTTCCATTTGCAGATAAAACTGTCACAGAAATTACGTGTCATGGAAAAGGGGCTTATTTTCTATGTGGAAAAGACACAACAGTTATAGATATTGGTGGGCAAGATACGAAAGTAATTGTCTTAAAGAATGGTCAGGTTATTGATTTTATTATGAACGATAAATGCTCAGCAGGAACAGGAAAGTTTTTAGAAATTATGGCAAATAGGCTAGGCTTAAACTTAAATGAAATGTTTAATTTTGCAAAAGAAGGAAAAGATATCAATCTTTCTTCCACTTGTACTGTTTTTGCAGAATCTGAGGTGATTTCGCTTATGGGAAAGGGAACGCCAAGGGAAGATATTGCAAAGGGCGTTATTAACCAAATTGTTGCAAAGGTAAGTTCTTTAGTGAATAGAAAGCCAGAAGTAGATGAATATTTTTTGACAGGTGGCTTTAGCAAAAGTCCTTACGTTATAAGCGAGATAGAAAAGAAATTAAAGAAAAAAGTTTTTAGTAATGAAACAGCTGTTTATGCGGGAGCCATAGGAGCTGCTCTTTTAGGAAAATAAAGAAAATGAAGATTGATAAAGATTTTTTAGTTGACTTAAGGCGAAATGCTTATGTTGAATGTACTGAAAATTATTTAAGTACTAATACAATTGTAGGTATTTTTGGTGATGGATTGCCTGAAGAAGTGTTTTATGCTTGTGGGGTGGTTCCTATTCCTATTGAAGGTGTTGATTCTCACATTTTTAAGTTTGGAAAAGAAGGGGAGTGGGATAACTTTTGCTCCGTGATTAAAAGCACTCTAATATATCTTACAACACAAAAATGTCCTATTTTATATTCTTGTAAGATGTATGTTTTAGAAAATGTTTGTGCCAGTTTTACCAATGCCTTAAAAGCAAATACCGAAAAGCCTGTTCTGATATACAAGTGCGAAACAGAGCTTATTCAAACACTTTTAGAAGTTTATGGCTCTCATTATGATGAAGCTTTAAGGCAAAATGCAAAAAATGATTTAGACTATATTAAAAGTGTGTTAGAAAAATTAACCTATTATTCTGATGCTAGTGCAGAAGAACTTTTTTTGCTTGAATTTTATTCAAAATATATGACTAATCTTTCTGATAGAAAAAAATATTTTGAAGCTCTTGAGCAAAATGTAACTTTCAAAAAAGAAAAAAAAGACATAAAAGAAGTTTTATCTTTATGTCCACGAGGAAATTATAAGTCTATTTGTGATGGCCTTACTAATAAGCGAATATCAAGAGTTTTTGATAATGCCGAATATGGATATGCAAACTGTATTTTTAAGTGCAAAAAAGAAAAGAATTATTAAACTTAAAGTATACATTAAAAATGAACTTGATAAGTTCTAAACCTTTCAAGTCCATTGTTTCTTATTTAAAAGACACACTCAAAAAACTGTTATTCTTCCTTTTTATGTTCCTTTTGAAGAATATTTAAAAGAGATAATATCTTATTTATATTTGAAAGCTGAAGTTTGTAAGAATGAGACGAGGTTGAAATGCTACCATCTATGAATTCTATCTCAACTAATGGATTATCAAAATCGTTTATTGAAAAAGAAATTGCAAGGCGATTAATGTTGTTTGAAGAATAGCCTAAGCCTCCTATTATAGCACCAGCGTCTCCAGCAAAAAACTTACCCATGTATGCAGCACTCAAATTAGGTACACTATGATAGCCATCTTTTATTAATTTATACTTATTTATATCTTTAATGTGATAGACTTTTTCAGTTTCGTCATACTTAGTGCTGAGTCCTAAATATCCTGATTTTGATATTGTTAGAAAATAACCTTTAGCACAAGGAAAAAACTCAGCATTCTTAAACCTTTCATCTTTAGCATGAAGTGCTTCAAGAGCTGTCTCTTTTTTACCTTCAGGAGATTCTAAATATTCTTTTAATGGATCTCTTTTCATGATTCTTATAAATTGCCAAATCAAGAGTCCTACTATGATTGAAGCAGGAATGAGTAACATTAAAAAGCTTTGCAAACCTTCTTCAGTTTGTAATGAATACCAAAAAAAATCCATTGATATCTCCTTAGCAAAATATTTATATATCTTACTTTAGTTTTTTTTATTTTTCAAGTTTTTATTGAATGCTATAATGGGATATTAGGTTTTGTAACATCGGAATTTCTAATATTGTTTAAGACAATTGAGGTGGTATTGATGATGCAAGAAGAAAGAAGAAAGTATTTAATTTTAGAATTAATAAAAGAAAATAGGAATTATGGAAACATTGCCATTCCAAAAGATGAGATAAGTCAAAAGCAATTGTTGAGAGCCTTATTTAATGTTCGCCCTCCATCCCCAATAAGTGATGATTTTCTAAAAGTGCAAGATGAGTATTTAAAGGAAGAAAATAGAAAAAAGGGAATTGTGGAATGGAAAGATATACCTGAGATTCAAAAGAATATTTGTTTGTGGAGAGGAGATATAACAAGGCTTAACACAGATGGGATTGTTAATGCTGCAAACAATGCTTTGTTAGGTTGTTTTCTTCCAGGACATGCTTGTATAGATAATGCTATTCATACTTTTTCAGGCATTCAACTTAGAAATGAATGTGATGCAATTATGAAAAAACAAGGACACCCTGAAGAAACTGGTAAGGCTAAAATTACTAATGCGTATAATCTTCCATCTCGATATGTGATTCACACTGTGGGACCTATAGTTAGTGGTGAAGTTAATGATGAAGATTGTAGTCTATTAAAATCTTCATATCTTTCTTCACTTAAATTAGCTGATGAGGCAGAACTTAAAAGCATTGCATTTTGTTGTATTTCAACAGGAGCTTTCTTTTTTCCACAAGAAAAGGCTGCAAAAATAGCTGTTGAAACAGTAAAGGAATATTTGAAAAATACAAAAACGAATATAAAAGTTATTTTTGATGTGTTTGGAGAAAAGGATGAAGGAATATACCGCAAATTATTCAGCTAAGATATTAGAAAAGCTAGGAAGTGTAGAGGCAATATTAATTACATTTTAACTTTTATTTTTTATGTTTGAAAAAAAATTATATTAAACTTTCAAAAATATAGACTATTCTATCCATACTAGAAGATGTTTTATAGTGCGTGTTTAAAAGATTTAAAGAGGTATTAAGTCTATTTTTTGCAATATCAAATCCTTTTTTAAGGATACCAGAATTTTCAAGCAATAAACAGCATTCTTTTACAGCTTTTGATGATGCCCCCTCTTTTTTTGCTTGAATGAAAAACTTGATTATCTTTTCTTTATTTTTGGGATTTTCCTCTAAGTATAAGACGATTGGAAAACTCAATTTTCCTTCAACTATATCATCTCCTATATTTTTTCCCTTTATACCAGTTTTTGTGATGTTTTTAAGGTCATCCAACATCTGAAAAGTTATCCCAATATCACTAAATATTTTAGGCAATAGTTTATCTTCTTTATTGGAAAGAACGAGTGCAATTTCTGCAACTAGAGAGAAAAGAGTGCCTGTTTTAAGGGATGCTAAATGTTCATACATTTCTATATCAAAATGAAGGTTATAGTTTGAATGATGTTTAATATCCATCGCTTGCCCTATGTGAAGTAGGCTTAAAGCATTTATGCAAAGGTTATACAATGAACATTGTATACTTTTTTCTTGTTTTTGAATGAGAGATAAAGCAAAAAAATACAGGGCAGAACCTGCATTTAAGGCTACATCAAGACCATATTTAATATGTATGCTAGGCTCTCCTCGTCTTTTAGGAGAGGCATCTTCTATATCATCATGGATCAAACTTGCTGTATGTATAGCTTCAATTATAGGAGTTATCTTAAAAGCTTCTTTTTCGTTTCCATTAAGTAACTGTGTTAAAAGAATTAATAAAAGAGGACGAATACGCTTTCCACCACGCGAGATTATATCATTACATGGGCTTATGATGTGTGTTCTTATAGAATCAGATGATAGAGTTAAATCATTTGATAAAAAGCTACTAATGTTTTTCTCGTCAATAGCTTTTTTAATTTCTTCATTAATTTGTTCGATTATAGCTTCCAAAATTTTTCCCATGTAAAAAATGAATTAGTCATATGTAAATTCACTATTTCCAATAAATTCTCTTAAAATTGATTGTCCATGCACAAAAGATGAAGGCATAGAAGAAAAATTATTCAAGAATGTTAATAACCTAGATGCCTCATTATACCCTTTGTCTGTTGGCTTAACACCTTTGAGTAAAGGTTCTGCATAGATCTTTAACACTGAAAGCTCATAGTCAAGGGCTGTGTTAAACATAGCATCGGCTGTTCCTTGAAATGGAAAGATGTATTTTGCCTCTCCTTTTCTTACATTTTTCCACATCTCAATGGTGTAGTCAGCATTGGTTCCTCTAAACTTTGCGTCTCGTACTATGCGACGAATTAGCCTATTATCACTTGTTGGGATTCTATTGTGATCATCTAAGTTAAGTTGTGTCAAAGCAGAAAGATAAATCTTAAACTTTGTGTTTTTTGGTAGCTTGTAGGTGAGTTCGTCGTTCAATGCGTGGATTCCTTCAAGGATTAAAATGTCGTTATTAGAAATGGAAAGAGGTTTTCCTATGTCTCGCCTTGCACTTATTTTAAAGTCATAAGAGGGCATTTCTACAGTTTTTCCTGCCATGAGGTCAATTAAGCATTTATTCAAAAGTTCAACGTCTAGAGCATGTAAACATTCAAAGTCAGGCTTTCCTTTTTCATCTTTTGGAGCTTTTTCTTTTCCAAGATAAAAATCGTCTAAGCTAATAACTACAGGATTAATTCCTAGCACTTTTAATTGCATAGATAGTTTTTTGGCAGTAGTTGTTTTTCCTGAACTTGAAGGTCCTGCAATTAAAATAACTTTTACAGTTTTTCTTTGCAAAATTTCATTTGCAATGCTAGAAAGTCTATTATTTTGCCTTATCTCACTAATTTCGACATAGTCTTTTACCTTGCCTGAAAGAATTAAATCATTAAGCTCCCCAACAGAAGAAACTCCTACAAGTCTGCCCCAATTCTTAGATTCTTTATATATTTCAAAAAGATGAGGTACATCTTCAAAAGGTGGTACTTCAAAAGGAGATTTAGGACTTGGAAAACGCAACAAAAAACCTTCATGGTATTCTCTTAATTCAAAGTATTTTACTTCACCTATGCTTGGTAAAACAGGTTGAAAATATAAATCTTGATAGTCTCCCAATCTATTGACCATGATGCGAGGCTTACTTGTATGCACTATTAGTTTATGTGTATCTGGTTGGTTAGACTGAGAAAAATCAGATAACGCTTTTTCATAAGAAAGCCAGTAAGTTTTTATGGGTAAATTACACGCTATCATTTCACGCATCTTTTTTTCTATATCTTTTAGATTTATTTCGTCTGATTTTTCACCTTCAAATGTATAAAAATAGCCATATCCCAAACTGTGTGATATTAAAAGACGTAAAGAAGGATACAAAGATTTAGAAGCTGCTGCTAGTAATAGACAAAGTGTTCTTCTATATATTTCAGCTCCTTCACGTGTGTCCAAAAAAACTGGCTTTACTTTTGCATCAACATCGATAATCCTATTTAATGAAAAAACTTCATTATTAACTTTAAGAGCTACTATGCTACTTTCATCTTTTTCAAAATAACTTAATAAATCAAAACATTTAATAGGAAATTCAAATTCAATATTTTTGCCATTTGGAAAAGAAACTGAAAACATATCTTCCTCACTTTTATTTTAAAATTGCATTAAAAGAACCTTGCCAACCCCTATATTCATCCTTTTTGGGAGGAATATAAACTTCAACTTTTACGGGAACATCTTTTGTTAAAAGGATAGGAGCTTTACGAAGAAATATTGGGAGTTCAACTGCCCCATCAATTTTGTTGTATGAAAAAGTAGCTTTTATATCTTGTGTGTTAATTTCAGTGATGTCCTTAACTTCTATTTCATGATTTACTTCAATGTATCGACCGCATAGAGTGAGTGTTTTGATTTCTAGTTTAGAATCTTGAAGCGAATCTTTTTTTAGACCACAACCAAAAACTAAAAAAATAAACGAAAGAGAAAAAGCTATGAGTTTTTTCATTTATATCCACCTTAATACAAGAAGATATCGGTATTTTTTTAGTTTTTCTTAAATTATCATTTTGCCCATTATTATTAATACTTGACTTAATTTTTATTCTTCCCTAAAAGATTATTACTTCCTAAGATTGTTTTTAACGTACGGTTATATTAAAAATGTCTATTGTTTTTATTTTTATTTTTTGCTATAGTGAATTTGTAAGTATATTGACAATTACAACTTAGGAGGATGAAGTTTATGGAAGTGCAATTGCAGGAACTTATTGAGAAAATAAAGACAGAAGGTGTTGGGGTTGCTGAGGAAAAGGCTACTTCAATCATTAAAGAAGCTGAAAGTAAGGCAGAAGCAATTATAAAAGAAGCTGAGAGCAAAGCTGAGGCTATTGTTAGAAAAGCAAAAGAAGAAGAAGAACGCTTTGAAAAGGCTTCCACTTCTTCGATACGTCAGGCCGCAAGAAATACCATAATTTCTTTTAGGGAAAGTCTTGTAGCTCAACTTGATGCATTGATAAAGATAGAAACCTTAAATCGTTATGATGGGGAGGTTTTAACGACTTTAATTCAGGAAGTTGTCTTAGCTCTTGTTAAAAAAGAGCATTCAGAAGGTGCATCTGTTATGTTAAAAGAAAAAGATGCAAAAGCCCTAGAAAAATCTTTAATTGCAGCTTTTAAAGCTAAATTGATGGAAGGGATTAATATATTGCCGGACTATAATATTAAAGCAGGTTTTAAGGTTAGTGAGAAAGGGGCATCATCTTATTGTGATTTCACAAATGAAAGTGTGGCTGAAGCTTTTTCTGCTTATTTGAGTCCACGTCTTAGAGACATTCTAAAAGAAGCTGCTAAGGAGATATAAAGGTGGCAAACTATTATTATTTGATGGCACAGCTTCCTAGTATTAGCTTTGGTTCTAAGCCTCCATTTAAGTATGAGGAGTTTGAGCAATTGGCTTTTCGTTATGTCAATAAAAAAGATGGGGAGTTGTTGAGGTCTCTTTCTCTAGAACCAATTCGTAATGGAAAAAAAACTTCTTCTTCTTTATTGAACAAATGGAATGAGTTTGAGTGTGCTGTGCGTCTTGCTTTAAGAGAATTGAGAGCTAATAAGTTGAAATGGGAAAATGTAGATGTCTCTTATGAAGAGCATAGTAAGGTTATATCTTCATATTATGCCCAAAGTATTGCATCTCAAGCTTTTGCAATGGAAGATCCACTTCAGGCGGAGCTTTTTTTAGACAAAAAGAGGTTTGAATTTTTGGATAGTATTAAAAGTAGTGATTCTTTTTCTTCGGATGCTCTTTTTTCTTATGCTATTATGTTGCTTCTCATTATAAGAGAGGAAAGTTTTTCAAAGGAAATTGGAATAGAAGAATACAAAAAACTTTATTCTGAGATTCTTGAAAAATCTTCTTAAAATATTATGAAATATATCACAATGGGACTTCTGCATGAGGAGTCCCGTCTTAATTAAAAAGTTTAAACATTATGAAAACAATAGAATTCACTCAATGGTTAGAGAAGTTTATCAACTTTGAAAGATGGCCACAGAAAAGTATCCTAAACTTAAAAAACATGCTTTTTTTTGCAAACTGTTTTGGGAATCCTCAAGATGAATATAAAAGTATTCATATAGCAGGCTCTAAGGGAAAAGGTTCTCTTTCTATTATGATTTCTTCCATATTAAGAGAAGCAGGACTTAAAGCTGGATTATATATGTCGCCCCATGTTAATGATTTTAGAGAGAGAGTCTCGCTAGCAGGGGAGTTTTTTCCTGATGAAGTTTATTCTTCCAACTATGATAAAATAAAAGAAGGTTTTGAAACTCTTATTGCAAAAGACTCATCCCTTGACCCTTCATGGTTTGAAATTGTGACAATGCTTGCATTTTTGCTTTTCAAAGAAGAGAACTGTGATTGGGGGGTGTTTGAAACAGGTATGGGAGGCCGCCTTGATACTACGAATATATTAAATCCTATGTGTAGTGTACTTACTCCAATTGAACTTGAACATTGTCAGTATCTAGGTGATACCAAAGAAAAAATAGCGTTTGAAAAAGCTGGTATCATAAAAAAGGCTAAGCCGGTCTTTTGTTTTGAGCAAGAAATGAGTGTTTTGAATGTCTTTAAGACAAAAGCTCTCGAAATGTCTAGTCCTTTTTATTATTTACCATCCATCATAAAGGACATTAAGACAGAAGTTACATTAAATGGCTTAAAACTTGAAATATATTTTAATGACGCAGATGAAGTAGGAGCTCTTTTTACAAGGCCTATTAAAACTACATTGTCTTTTATAGATACAGTCCAAGCAAAAAATGCAGCCTTGTCTTCAGTGGTTTGTAAATATTTAATTCCTTCTCTTTCAGAAGATACTATTGAAAAAGGTCTAAAGAGGGCGTGGCTTCCAGCACGGTTTGAAGTTCTTTCAAAGAGACCTTTGGTCATTGTGGATGGTGCTCATACCGAAAAAAGTATTGGCTACTCTGTGGACACAATGAAAAAGCTTACAAATGAAAAGTGTATTGTTCTTTTTGCATGTGCGGATGACAAAGATTCTTCCGTTATTGCCCCTCTTTTTAAAGATATAGCAAAGAAAATTGCTATAACCATACCCGGAACTTTTAAAAAAAGTAACATAGAAAAAACCACAAAGGATTTTCATGCTTATTATGCTAATTCTTCTATATCTCTTGAATCTTCTTCAGAATATGAAAAAGTAATTCAAAAATGCTATGAAGAAGCAAAAAAAGAGGAATGCCCTCTTTTGATTACTGGCTCTTTTTATCTAGTGGCAGAAGCGAAAAAGATAATTTCTCATTAGGATTATACGGGGAAGGAAATGTAAGGTGTGTGGCATAGAGTTCTAGGTTATAACTTTGTGCCTTGATTTCATCTTCTATCTTGTCTTTATTTTTCTCTATGTATAAAGGATTATACAGGGCATCGTTTTGGATAGGAAGCCCTATACTTGCAAGATGACATCTTACCTGATGACGGTAGCCGAGATTTAGACGACATTTAACAGCAGTTTTTTCGCCTTCTTTTTTAAATATGTCTTTTAATGGGGCTTCTAAAATGACCCTTGTGCTGTAGGTTTTTAGTTCTTCCATGAATGACATTTTTACTTTTCTCCTATGCTTTCCACATGGTAAAAATGCACTTTTTATTTCAATAACTTCGTTATTACCCTTGATGTTAGTGTTATTTTTTAAGCCTTTAGCTTTAACTATATCACAATAGGCTAGATACTCTTTTTCTATTCTGCCTTTTTCTTGCATAAAGGAAAAAAAATCAAAGATGGTCTGTTTCTTTGCAATTAAAACTAAACCTGTGGTGGCAGTGTCTAATCTATGCAAAAGACCATGCTCAACTTCTTTTTTACCAATAACCTTTTCTTTTACCGGATGTGTCTTTAAGAACTCAGTTAATAAGGAGTACCCACCTTCTTTCAATGGAGCTGTAGGCATTCCTCTTTCTTTAGACAAAACGGCAAAATCTTCATTTTCAAAAACAATCTCAATAGGGGACGCTTCTTGCATAGCGGTTAAGGATACAACAAGAAAAGGCTATAGTAAACACATCTTTCATCTCATAATTCTTTTTATTCTGCGTATCGAAAAGTAGAAAAACCGCAATAACCTATCATAAAAAGAAAGATGGCGGTTGTTTAGTTTAATATCATTAAAAGTTTTTACGAAGCTATTAGCCTTTAGAAATAGCTCTAAAGTTACAAAATCATTTTCCTTCATTTCGTTAGGGTGCAAAGAAATTGTAACAAACTTAAGTGGCAAACTTCTACACTTTCCCTCTTGGCACGGCAAAAAGAAAAAATCATCCATTCTATAAACATCATTTGCAATAGTATCTGAAATGATTCTTATGCTAGTTTCTTCTTTCAATGCTTGCAAAGTGTTTTGGTCAAACGTATGAGATGGAGCAAAAAACACCTTTGCTTCTATCTTTTGCTTTTGAAAAATATCATAACCGTCTTTAATTTTCTTTTTCTGTTCTTCAAGACTTAAACAAACAAACTCAGACCTATTATGAATAGGATTTAAGCCTCCCTTTGAATATTTGGTTATGTGATTAAAACCATGCAAGGCTAGAATAAAACCCTTTTCTTGCCAAGCTCGTGCAACATCCCAAAAACATGCGTTGTATTCATACCTATTAACAAAATCAGGATCTTCACACTTTGGGATAATGCCAATAAGCGGGCAACATTCAAAGCTACCTAATAATTCAATTGCACGTTGCCATTTGGGAACATCCATATACTCGCAAGCGTCATCTAATCTTATAAGATACAAAACTTAAACCCTCCCTTCTATTTATTCTTATGTTGGAAGCCATTCTAATTTATTTTTTTCTCTTTGTATATTCATAGCTTTTTAAAAAGAGCTGCTTTATCATTCTCATTAGAAGAGATTACGCTGATAAGGCGTGCAAAGACCCTTTGCTCGCTCGTGCAAAGAGCATTCAATAAGGCGAGCGGACACTTTCCCCTCGAGCGAAGTGAGCTCTTCCCTCCGAGCGAGAGGGACATCTTATTCCGAGCGAGAGGGACACCTTATTCCGAGCGAGAGGGACATCTTATTCCGAGCGAGAGGGGCATCTTATTCCGAGCGAGAGGGAATGGCTCAAATTCCTCAATATTTATAATTCTAAAATCCCGGATACTTTAATTTATAGATATTTCAATCATTTTATTATATCATGCCACCATTATTTTTAGGTTTTAAGGAGAATATTATGGGACTTATAGCAGCTACTATGGGAGCAGTAGGTGGCGGTTTAGCAGATCAATGGCTTGAAGTTATTGAAGCGGATGATATGGGAGAGGGTGTGGTTCTTTCAAAAGGTGTCGCTGTACGAACTGATGGAAGAAACAAAAATACAAAGGGTTCATCTGATGTTATTTCAAATGGTTCGATTATCCATGTGGATCAAAATCAATTTATGATGTTGGTTGACGGTGGAAAGATTGTAGATTATACGGCAGAACCGGGATATTTTAAGGTGGAAAATTCAAGCTCTCCTTCTTTGTTTAATGGTCAATTTGGGGCTTCGTTGAGGGAAACTTTTAGTCGCTTTAAATTTGGTGGAACTACACCAATGAAGCAAGAAGTCTTCTATGTAAATTTGCAAGAGATTAAGGGGATTAAATTTGGAACACCTAATCCATTGCAGTATTTTGATAACTTTTATAATGCAGAATTATTTTTGCGTACTTTTGGTAACTATTCAATTAAGATAACTGATCCAATCAAGTTCTTTAAAGAAGTGATTAATAGAAATGCTACACATGTTCATATTGATGAAATAAACGAGCAATATTTGAGTGAATTTTTAGAAGCGCTGCAGGCAGCAATTAATCAGATGTCTATGGAAGGAGAGCGTATTTCGTTTATTCCTTCAAAGGGTTCAGTTTTGAGTAAGCATATGTCTGAAATCTTAGACGATTCATGGAAAGAGCTGCGTGGAATGGAAGTGGTTTCGGTGGGTATTGCAAGTATTTCTTATGATGATGAGTCAAAAAAACTTATCAATATGAGAAACAAAGGGGCTATGTTAGGAGATCCTTCTGTGCGTGAAGGTTATGTGCAAGGCTCAATTGCACGTGGAATGGAGGCCGCAGGTTCAAATCAAGGGGGAGCTGGGATGGCTTTTATGGGCATGGGCATGGGCATGAATAATGCAGGTAATTTTATGGGGCAAGCTAGTCAAAGTAATATGCAACAAATGCAAATGCAGCAAGTAGCTAGAAGTGTTGGTCAAAAAGGAGCTGGTGCAAATGTTAAGGCTGTGGGGGAATGGTTTTGCACAGAGTGTGGTCATAAAAATAGTGGGAAGTTTTGTGCGGAATGTGGAAGTCCTAGACCTCAAGGAAATAGCTGTTCTTCTTGTGGTGCTGAAGTGAAAGCTGGGGCAAAGTTTTGTGGTGAGTGTGGAGCAAAATTATAGTTTAATGTATGAGGCAAAAATATGAATGTGGAAAATTATAAGTGTCCGTCTTGTGGAGCTCCTATAAGTTTTAATCCTAAAACTGCAGGTTTTAAATGTGATTATTGTTTTTCAACTTATACAGAAGAAGAGCTTTCTCTTTATATGGAAGAGTTGAAAGCAAGGAAAGAGGCTGCAAATGAAGGTTCTTTTGAGGATAGTGAAGGGGAGAAAGTAAAGCAGTATCATTGTAATAATTGTGGAGCAGAGGTTGTGGTGGGGGACACTTCAAATGCACTCTTTTGCTATTATTGTCATAGTCCTGTAGTTTTATCTGATAGGCTTAAAGGAGATTTTAAGCCTGATAAGATTATTCCTTTCAAACTTGATAAAAAGGAGGCTTTGAAATGTTTTGCTTCTTGGGTTAAGGGGAAAAAATATGTGCCTAATGATTTTACAAGGGAAAGTACACAAGAAAAGATTACAGGTATTTATCTTCCACATTGGCAAGCTGATGTTACAGCTAATGTTGACTATCATGCTATTGGGCTTAAAACGTCTTCTTGGGTAAAAGGAAATTTAAGGTATACAAAGATAGATAGGTATGATATTGATAGAAAAGGAAAAATTGAGCTGGATAAGTTTCAAGAGTTAGCTTTTACAAAGATAGATAAAAACCTTATAAATGGGATAACACCTTATGATGAGAAGGAAGAAAAAGATTTTTCTAAAGGTTATCTTGCAGGCTTTTTTTCAGAGCAATATGACATTAAAAAAGAAGATATGGAGCCTTTAATAAAATATAGGGCTGAAGATTATACTAAGAGCCTCATTAGTGCTTCTATAAATTATTCAGGTGGTGTGGAAGGTGAGAAAGATAACACTTCATATGTGGTAAAAAATTATAGCTATGTTTTACTTCCTTCGTGGGTTCTCACCTATCTTTATAAGGGCAAAACTTATGTTTTTGCTGTGAATGGACAAACAGGAAAATCTTCCGGAGAGCTTCCATTAAATAAAGGGAAGCTTGCTATTGTCTCCTCTCTTATGTCAGTTGTTACTTTTGTTATTCTACTTTTAGGTGGTAGGTTTATATGGTAGTTAAAAAGAATCTTTATTCATTTGTTTTGTTCTTTTTAATAGCAAGTTCTTTTTATGCTGAAGTCTATTCAGAAGCTGAGAAAAAGTTTTTGATAGATGAGGCAGGAGTTTTGCAAAAAGAAGATTTTAGTAAGATAGAAGCTCTTCTTAAAGGCATTTCTGAAAAGGCTTCATCTGATGTTGTTATTGTGCTGGTCTCAGATACAGGAGATAGAAGTCCTAGAGACTATGCTGATGATTATTTTGATTATAATAATTATGGGCAAGGTGAGAAAAAAGAAGGAAGTCTTTTGCTTATCGTAACAGGGGATGGAAAACAAGGTGGTAGGTATGCTCACATTTCAACACATGGTAAAAAGACAATAAAAACTATTGATGATGAGACAATCGAAAAACTTCTAGATTCTCTTATAGATGGTGGATTAAAGGAAAATGACTATTTTAATGGTATAAAATCTTATCTTAATGCTTTGAGTAGAAGATTTTATAACAGCCTTTCTCTTTTTGAAATTGTAATTAGTTTAATTATTGCTATTTTAGTCTTTCTTTTTAAGTTTTTCGGTACTAAAAGGGTATATAAAAATGAGGGAGCTTTTGCTAGTAAACCATTCTATGATGTAAAACAGAATAGTGTTGTTTCATTTGCAAACGTTACTGATGCTTTTATTTCTAGTAATACAACATCGCATGTCATTGAAAGGAAGCATAATAGTAGCTCAAGAGGTAGCACAACGCATACCTCCTCTAGCGGAAAGGTGCATGGAGGAGGTGGGAGAAGTTTTTAAGGAGGCTAAATTAGGTATGTTGCTTTTCCTGCTATTTTTACTTCGTAAGAAACTGGTCTAAAGCCAAAAATGCGTTCATAATCTTCGAGTTTTTCTTTGTAAAGAGGAACGTCTTTTGTCTTTAGTATTGAGTAAACACAGCCACCAAAGCCTTTTCCTGTCATTCTTGCACAGATAAGGCTTGAGGGGACTGGTTCTATAAACTCTAAAGTCCTTTTAACAAGCCAATCAAGTTCTGGGCAAGAGATTTCAAAGCGATCTCTTAAACTTTCGTGAGAGCGAATGAATATGCGAGAAAGAGCTACCTTATCATTTTTCTTAATTGCATCAATAGCATCTTCAATGCTACTAGCTTCCCTTATTATGTGACTAACTCTGCGTCTTACGATTTCACTTATATCTAGTTCTTTTAGTAAAGCTTCACTGATTCTTGAGGTATTTTTAGGTGTGTCTGCGTTATTTACGACAGTTTCATAAGCGTTGGTGCACTCTGCAATTCTACTTCCAAGCTCTTCACGTACAACGGAGCGAGGTACACAAGAATCAGTTAAAATTACAGAATACCCATCCAGCTCTAATGGGTAGCTAGATACAAGCCTTTTTTTACTATCTATTTTAACGCAATGGTCTTTTTCGGTATTCAACACACACAAGATATCTGATGTGTGTGGATATGTGTTTAGATATTCCACATTTGCATGTTCAATTATTTTTACAAGGTCATTATCTGAAAGTTTATTTGGAAATAGCTTACTTAACGCCATAGCAGTTGCAACTTTTAGTGCATTTGGAGTGCCAAGTCCAGCATTAGGTGGTATTTCAGAAAGTATAGTAAAGTTAAGTCCAGGGATTTCGTACCCTGCTTCGTTAAAACTTGCAATAATAGCTTTTAATGAATTAGCCCAACGATCTTCTTTTCTATACTTTAAATTTGCTAAAGAAACCCTCCTTCTTTCGTTTAGTGAAAGAGAGTAAAACCTAAAATTAGAGTCTTGCCTCTTTGATATACATAAATATAGATTACTATCTATTGTAACAGAAAGGGTATTCCCTTTTGCAAACCAAGTTTGCTCTCCTAATAAATGAAACCGACCAGGAACCGCAACGCAAGAAAACGGCTCATCTCCATACTCATTAACATGAAATCCTACAATATTGTGCATGCCTACTATGATAACTCATATATTGAAAAAATTCAATAAATATGTTTGAATTAAGCCTAAGACTTAATTATGAATTTTTTATCCTCTCTAATCATGGTAATTTCTTCTGCTTCTCTCCTATCTCTTGGCATTCCTAATGAGGTTTTTAATTTTGGAAATAGCATAATGGGCTTAGTTTGCTTTATTCCTCTCTATTATGCTTTTTTTATGAGTAATTCAAAACATAGAACAGCTTTCATGTATTCTCTTTTTGTAACACTAACGCATTTGTTTTCTAGTTTTTGGCTTATTCATTTTCAAGATTTTGCAATTTTTACTCTTGGGGCATCCTCTGTTGCATATTTTGTTTTAGCCTATCCCTTTGGACTTTTTTTTTACTACATATTTAAATATAGTGATATAAAACATCGACCTTTTCTTTTTGCTCTCACTATAACTTTATGGGAATATTTTAAGTCTAGTGGTTTTACAGCCTATCCTTGGGGTGTCATTTCTATGACAGCTTTGAGTTTGCACCAATTTATTCAATTTATAGATGTTACTGGAGTTTGGGGGCTTTCATACATTCTGGCTTTGATAGGAGCTGTAGAAACTGAGACACTACTTTCTATTTTTGGGCTTACAGATGGACTTAAAAAATGTAAAAAGCGTCCATTAGTTATTCCTCTTTTAATAACTATCTTTCTTATTTCCATAATCAATATTTATGGTTTTTTTGCTTTACGAAACTCAGAAAGTCCTGAAAAAAATATATCTTTATTATTAGTGCAACAAAATATTGATCCGTGGTATGACTCTATGGAAGAAAGTGTAAAAGTAGGTATGAGACTAACAAGAGAGGCTTTAAAAAAAAATAAAGATATTGACTTGGTTGTATGGAGTGAATCCTCTCTTTCACGCTCTTACGAAGATTATAAGGATTGGTATGAGCTTATACCTAATGATGATCCATTTATTCCATTCTTAAGAGAAATAGATTGTCCAATACTGATTGGAACTCCATTGACTGGTAAAGAAGATAGCTCTCAAAGATATAATGGAGTTGCCTTGCTTGATGAAAGTGGGGATATTTTACAGACATATGCTAAGATGCAATTAGTGCCTTTTGCGGAATTTCTTCCATTCATTGATCATCCAATTGTTAAAAAATTTTTTAATAGATTAGTAGGTTTTAGTTCTGGTTGGGCTCAGGGGCAGATCTATAAACTTTTTAGCATTAAAACAAAAAAAGGTGATGATGTTTTTTTTACCACTCCAATCTGTTATGAAGATGCTTTTCCTTCTCTTTGTGCTTCATTGCATGAAAAAGGCTCAGATTTATTGATTAATTTGACCAACGATTCATGGTCAAAGATTGAAAGTGCAGAATATCAGCATTTTGCAATTGCATATTTTAGAGCAATTGAATTGCGTACTAGCTTAGTTCGCTCCACTAATGGAGGTTACACTTGTGTTATAAATCCAAAAGGAGAAGTTCTTAATAGCTTACCTCTTTTTAGAGAAGGGACATTGTCTGTAGATGTTCCTATCTATTCTCACAAAACCACTCCATATGCACTTTTTAAGGATTGGCTTCCACTTTTACTTTTTGTTATATTGATTTTATATATATGGAAAAAACAAACATTATACATCAAAAAACAAAAAGAAAATATTTATTATACGTTTCATTGGAAAAAAGATAGTGAAGAAGTTTTTGTTAAAACTATTAAATTGAGTCGTATGAGTACAAGAGTAATAAAAATTATTCCTGTCTCTCCTAAAATAGTCAAGTTAAAAAAAGGTAAGAAGGTAAAAATTTTGCATTAGCTACTTTTTAGCCATATTATTAAAGGTTTACTTAATTGATAAGCTATGCTACTAGATAAAAATAATGACTAAGTGTTAGACTGGTCAATGTTTGATGTATGTTTTGCCGAGAACTATAAGTGATGTGAGGAATAAAAGCTATGAGAAAATACTTACTTATGCCTCTAATGTTTTTTTTTACTGTGTTTTTATTCTCCCAAGAACTTATACTAAAGGTTAAGAATTCTGCAAATATAATAGGCTGGGTCTATCAAAAGGAAAGATTAGATGGCTCCTACTGTTTGTATGATGATAATTATCTTATTTTTGCAAGCTCTACAAATCAACAAAGACCTATTATTCATATATATAAAGAACACACATCTTCCATAATTTCTAATAGTTTTTATATTTCAAATGCACAATTTGTAGCTTTAGATGATGAAAATATTGTATTAGAAGCAAGGTTTGATGATTTAAAAAAATATACAACTAGAAAAGTGCATGAAAAGCTTTCTGCAAAAAGCATAGCAATTAGTCCAAATGATGAAATGGAAGTGGTTGGATTTGAAAATGGGTTTGTTCAAATACATTTCATTTTAAAACGCTCAAAAAAGAATTTTGATGTACATTTTAAAGCTCATGATGACTGCATTTATTCAGTCAATTTTAATGCCATGGCTCAGTATTTTATTACAAGTGGAAAAGATGGAACAATAAAGATTTGGGATACAAAAACTTTGACTCTCGTTAAAGAGTTTTCTTTTTATTCGGAAAATCTTTGTCCTGCTATTTTTTCTCAATTTGATGATAGTTTTATTTATTGCTCTTCGAGGCAGACTCTTTGTATTTCAGATATTGATGGAAAATTACAAAAAGAAATTGCAGTTATGGATGGAATTAGATTGGCAAAGTTCACTGAAAAAAAAGATCGAATTGCTGTTTTAACTGAAAGCAAACGATTGGAGTTCTATAATGTGGCAACAGGGCAGTATGAGGGGGCTATCAACTCGTTGGAAAATATTTGTTCTTTTGACATCAATGTTGTTACAGGGGCTATTTTAGTTGGTACAGAAGAGGGTGAGGTCTATCTTACATCAGCTAAAGATATCAGAATAAAAAAGCAAGAGATAACGAAAATCCAAGTGAAAAAGCTACCACAAGTGGATAAAAAGGATAGTGTAGAAAACAAAAAAGATATTATTGATGAAGTTGCTCCTAGTCTTTCTAGCGATGTAATTAGATATTTGGGGCTAGAAGATGATGAAGATGTTCAAGAGCCTACCCCAAAGAAGTCTAGGTTTCCAATAAAAGATGAAACACCTCTTGAAGATCCCATAACATTTACTAAAAGAGCGGAGCCTAGCAAGAAAGCACCAGCTGTAGCAAACACAAAAAAATTAAATGACAGCGTGTTAGATGATGAGGAAATAGAATTTAACTCTTCTTATGCAAAACCTGAAGAAGAAAAAGACGAAGTGATTGATGCACCTAACAAAGAAAACGAAAAAATAGAAGAAGAGGAAGCACAACAAGATGATGAGCCTCAAGAGGATGAAGTAAAGCAAGAAGATAATACTTAGTTATTACCTTAAAACTCTTCCTGAGCTATCTCCTTCTACAAGGCGTTCAATTTCCTCAAGACTGGAGATATTAAAATCTCCCACAATTGTTTGTTTTAATGCAGATGTTGCTGTTGCAAACTCAACAGCATATTGGAAAGGTTTTTTTGTGAGAAATGAATAAATTAAACCTGCTGAGAAAGCATCCCCTCCGCCTAAGCGATCTACTAATGTAATCTTATATTTTTTGGACGAATAAAAATCTTTGCCATTGTATAGTAGACCTTGCCAACCATTTTCACTAGCTGAATAGCTTTCTCTTAAACTTGTGGCAATATACTTAAATCCAAATTCTTCCCTCATGGTCTTAAATACGTCGTAGTAGGCTTCTAGCGATATAATACCTTTTTCAGGAGACACCCCTTTTGCTTTAAAGCCTAGCATTTTACAGGCATCTTCTTCGTTTCCTATGCAAATGTCCACATAAGGCATGAGAGGTAACATTTTTTTTCTTGCTTCCTCTTCACTCCAAAGTTTTTTTCGATAATTTAAGTCAACGGAAATAGTTACACCAGCATTTTTAGCCACTCGACAGGCTTCTTTTGTAATTTCATAGCAATTTTTACTCAGTGCAGGGGTGATTCCTGAAAAATGAAAGTGTGTAGCATCTTTAAAAATCTCAACAAAATCAAAGTCATCAATGCTTGCTTCCGCTATTGCAGAATGACTTCTGTCATAAATTACTTTTGAAGGGCGCATCGAAGAGCCTGCCTCTATAAAATAGATTCCAAGTCTTTGTCCTCCTCGCTTAACGAAATCTAGTTTGACTCCATATTTTCTTAAATCATTAAAAGCAGCATCGCCAATGTCATTATCTGGTAATTTTGTAACATAATATGCAGAAAGTCCTAATAAAGATAGGGAGACAGCAACATTTGCTTCGCTTCCGCCAAAAACTGCATCAAAAGATGAAGCTTGCAAAAACTTATATGGTAATTTTGGGGTTAGCCTTAGCATAAGCTCCCCTAATGTAACAACTTTAGTCATTTCTTATCTCCTTTAACAAAGAAGCTAGGCATTTACATAAGGTATTTAAAATAATCTACATAGATATTCGGCTAGATATGATTACGTCATAACAATTAAAATAAATATAAAGAAAAAAAGGTTTTAAGTCTTATTAGAATTTTCTTGAATTAAGGCTTACCTTGACATAAATGCTATATTTTTATTATCCTTGAAGAGATTTTCTATGTATAAATAAGGCTTTAGGAGACCTATTATGGATATCACAATGAATATGTACCAATCGTTGGGTTTTGCAGTTGTCTGGCTACTAATTGGTAGGTATTTAAAAGATCATGTCAAGTTTTTCCAAAAATATTGTATACCAGCCCCTATAATCGGGGGCTTTTTGTTTGCAATCATATCATTGATTGGGCATAACACAGGTGTTCTTAATTTCAAATTTGATAAAACATTGCAAGAGTATTGGATGGTGATGTTTTTTACTACTGTAGGTTATAATGCAGGTTTTTCTGTATTAAAAAAAGGTGGAGTGAAAGTTTTTATATTTTTAGTTGCTACCATTTTGCTTGCAGTTTTGCAACATGTTGTAGCTCAGAGTGTTGCACATTTAATTCATTTTAGTCCTAAACTTGCAGTTATGTTAGGCTCTACTTCTTTTACAGGTGGATTTGGTACTGCAGCCGCTTTTGCTCCATTAGTTGATCCAGATGGAACTTTGGGAGCTTTAACTCTTGCTGTTGCAGTTCCAACATTTAGTTCCATCATAAGTTCAATAATGGGTGGTCCTGTTGGGAATAATTTAATCAGTAAGTATAATCTTTCCCCTACGCATTCAAACATTCAAGTTAAGGTTGACGAAAAAGGTAGCATTATAAAGCAAACAACAGAAGTTACCACAGTTCCTGTTGTGGATAGTAGACCCTTTTTCAAAAAACTCTTTTCAAGAGCTAAGAAAACAGAAGAAATTGTAAAAGTTCATGAAGAAGTAATTCACACAAAGGCTACAAGACTAGAAGCTGACAACACTAAACCTAGCTTGGAACAGACTTTGAATAGTGAAAAAATTGCTTCTTCTTTTATGGTTTTGGTTGTTGCAGTTGGTATTGGTATTTTTATAACTAATCACTTAAACAATATTTCAACAAGGGCTCAGTTTCCTATTTATATTGGAGCTATGTTAGTTGCAGCTGTTCTTAGGAATATAGCTGATGCAACTAATTTATTCAAAGTTGAGATGGAGGCCATGGATACTTTAGGAAGTGTTGCTTTAAACTTATTTTTAGCAATGGCTTTAGTTTCTCTTGAATTATGGAAACTTGTTGATTTAGCTGTTCCTCTTTTTATAATACTAGGTGCTCAAATTGTATTGATGTATGTTTTTGCAAAGTTTATTACCTTTAACGTCATGGGGCGAGATTACGATGCTGCTGTCATTACAGCAGGGCATATTGGCTTTGGCTTTGCTGCAACTCCTAACGCTATGGCAAATATGGGTTCTGTTTGTGAAAAATATGGATATTCAGAAATTGCTTTCTTTGTGGTACCTATAGTTGGTTCTTTGTTTATAGATCTTTTCAATGTTATGATTATAAGTGGAACACTGGCTTTGGTTCAGTAGTTTTTATTAAGGGGACTTCTATGTTTTGTTAGAAGTCCCTATCTTTTATTTTCTTTGTATTTATCATCTTTCATTTTATACTTCATCTCATGAATTTTCTAAAATTGTTTTTATACGGATTATCTTAACGCTTTTTGCCTTCATGTTTGCTTATTGCACAAATCATGGAAACTAAATGAATATAGAAAAATATGTAACAATCACAAACATTATGCTTAATGCTTCCTTTAAAAACTAATAGTATAACACTAACATCAGTTACTTCAATATGTGCTTTTTTTATAGTTATACTTGACTAACATTAAAAAAATAATTAAACTCGCCCCCGTTTTATTGATATTTGGGTAAAATATCGTGAATAGGAGAGATTTATATGGAAAAATTGCTTAAGTCGGTGATGTTTATTGCTTTTTTAATAGCAATGATATCTTGTCGTGGAAATGGAGCTAAGGGAGATACTCCAACTCCAAAAGAGGAAAAGCTTACATTGAACCTTAATGTAGAAGGGAAAAATGGTACGCTTAAAGCCTTTGTTGGATCTAGTGAAAAACAAACAGGTGATAAAATAGCTAAAGGCTCTACAGTTAACTTTAAAGCTAGCCCTGAAGAAAATTATGAAGTTGATAAGTGGACAGGTGGAGTTCAAGAAGATGTGAAAGACAGAACAAAAGCTAGCATAAAAGCAGATTCTGACGTTACTGTAACAGTTTCATTTAGGCAAAAACAAACTGAGTCTAAAGAAGAAAAGGTTACATTGAACTTCAATGTAGAAGGGAAAAATGGTACGCTTAAAGCCTTTGTTGGATCTAGTGAAAAACAAACAGGTGATAAAATAGCTAAAGGCTCTACAGTTAACTTTAAAGCTAGCCCTGAAGAAAATTATGAAGTTGATAAGTGGACAGGTGGAGTTCAAGAAGATGTGAAAGACAGAACAAAAGCTAGCATAAAAGCAGATTCTGACGTTACTGTAACAGTTTCATTTAGGCAAAAACAAACTGAACCTAAAGAAGTAGAGATTGTAAAAGTGGTTATAGATAATAAAGAGTGGAACTCATCTACTAAAGAGATTATCATGCCAAAAGATTCTACTAGCTTTGCTAAAGAGAAAGTAAGAGTTTGGGGAAGAGCTAAAACTACAACAGATACAACTGAAGAGTTGGAAGTAAATACTATTTCAGTTGATCCTATAGTGCCAACTGAAGAAGGTATCGAACTAATCATTACAACCAAATCTAGCGAAAAATTACAAGTAGGCAGTGTTAGGGTTGTTGTGAAAAAGTTAGGGACAAAAGATTTAGGAGAGAGAAAAGATGTTGTTCTAACGAAAATAACAATTAAAGGACAACAAGCTAACATGCTTTCTAATGTTGTAATCTTTAACCCTGATAACTATCCGAAAAATTTAAAATTTACAAAAGATGATGTAAAAGTTGAAGGAAGAGCTTTTGGAGACACTACTTCTACAGCTTTAGAAGTGGAAAATATTTATCTTTTAGATAGTTCTAATCCTGCTGAAGAAATAGAGGTTAAAGATTTAGGGACTCTTTTCGCAATTAAAACAAAATCAACAGAAAAATACAATGCGTGTTTTCATGGTGCTAGTGCCTCACTCCGTATGGATGACATAATTCTTGAATATATAAAAATTGGAGGAGGTAAAGACTTTAAGTCTGAAGTGGAGGATGGCATTTTAGTTATTACCGTTGATAAGGAATATAAAGATAAAGAGTACACAAAAAATAGTCTAGAATTTAAAATTAAAGATGCTATGTCTGCTTTTATTGAGACTAAAGAAGTAATACCAGAGAAAATGAAAGCTAGTAATGAAGGTTTTGGGAAAAAATGTATAGCAAGAATAAAAGTATTTTTTACTAATTTAGAGATTCCATTCTATTTAAGATATAAAGAATAGTTGCTAATCTTTATGAAACATGGGGAGGAGCTTGTTTAATTTAAAATAAGCTCACTCCTTTTTTTTCTGGATTCTTCATTATAAAGACTGTAGTTTTTCAAAATAATATTCCTTTTTATTGAAAAGGTGTTGCTTATGACACACCTATCAATGAAGCCAAAAACTATCTACATTAAATAGATTTCTTATTTTGTTTTCCTTTCTTATTATCAGCTTTTAACAATATTTATAATGATGAATCCATACAAATTTTTATAGTTATACTTGATTAACATTAAAAAATACTTAAACTCGCTCCCGCTTTATTGATATTTGTTTAAAATATCGTGAATAGGAGAGATTTATATGGAAAAATTGCTTAAGTCGGTGATGTTTATTGCTTTTTTAATAGCAATGATATCTTGTCGTGGAAATGGAGCTAAGGGAGATACTCCAATTCCAAAAGAGGAAAAGGTTACATTGAACTTCAATGTAGAAGGAAAAAATGGTACGCTTAAAGCCTTTGTTGGAGCTAGTGAAAAACAAACAGGTGATAAAATAGCTAAAGGCTCTACAGTTAGTTTTAAAGCTAGTCCTGAAGAAAATTATGAAGTTGATAAGTGGACAGGTGGAGTTCAAGAAGATGTAGCGGACAGAACAAAAGCTAGCATAAAAGCAGATTCTGCAGTTACTGTAACAGTTTCATTTAGACAAAAACAGGCTTAACCTAAAGAAGTAGAGATTGTAAAAGTGGTTATAGATAATAAAGAGTGGAACTCATCTACTAAAGAGATTATCATGCCAAAAGATTCTACTAGCTTTGCTAAAGAGAAAGTAAGAGTTTGGGCAAGAGCTAAAACTACAACAGATACAATTGAAGAGTTAGAGGTGGATACTATTTCAAAAGAACCTATAGTACCAACGGAAGAAGGCACCAAAATTACTATTACAACCAAAGCAAATACAAAATTTAAGGCTGGAACTGTTGATGTGATGGTGAAAAAACTTGGAAATAAAGAAGATGTTATTCTTACAAGAATAACAGTTAAAATTAATAATGAAGATAAAAATGCTGATATGATTTCTAATACAATCACCATCGACACCTATAATGCTAACCTAAAAATAACAAAGGATGATTTGAAAGTTGAGGGCAAAGCATTTGGAGATGCTACATCGACTCCTTTGGAAGTAGAAAGTATTGATCCTGCAGAAGTAACAGTTTCACCTTTAGGTACTATTTTTACAATAAAAACTAAAGAAACTGAAAAATATAATTCTACATCTCACAACATTACTATCGTAAAACGAGCTTCTCCTGTAAATTTTAAGTGCATAAAGCTAAAATATGCTTGGGGGCAATATTATGAATCTAAAGTGGAAGATGGAATATCTGTTATTACGGTTAGTCCTTCCAATGCAAATAAGGAGTTTACAGTAGATGACATAAAAGTGGAATTTGGAGGACTTGATGCGGGGATGTTTAATTTTTCTAGCATAACACCTACTAAAATAGTTCCTAGTAATGAAGGTTTTGGTTCAAAGTGTATAGTACGCGTTAACGGAACATATGGTAGCATTGGAATAATTGAGATTCCATTCTATATAAGACATAGATAGTTTCATCTTTTCAATATTAGGGAGCATTTTATAAAATGCTCCCTTTTTTTTTACTTGCCATTGTATTTAAATTTTCTTATCATTATCTAGTTAACCTATAATATTTTTTTCATTTGGAGCATATATGAAAAGATTTAAAGCTATAATCTTTGTTGCTATATTGTTGTTTGTCTTCTTTATAGGAATTATACTTGGCAAGACTACAGATAGAAAAGAGGTTTTTTCGCGAGAGCCAAAAACATTTGAAAGTTTTGAACTTAAAGGTACAAATACACCATTATGTGATGTTGCAACACAAAATTCTTCATTTACACAAGATGAGGCACAAAACATATCTGTTTATGAAAATGCAAACGAAGCTGTTGTCAATATAACCACAGAAACTATGGGAGTTAATTGGTTTTTAGACCCTGTTCCTATGGAAGGAGCATCTGGTTCTGGCTCAATCATAGATGAAGCTGGCTATGTTCTTACCAACACACACGTTATTGCGGAAGCCTCCAAAATATATGTATCTCTTTTTAACGGAGCTCAATTTGAGGCGAGTGTTGTAGGATTAGACACAGAAAATGACTTAGCTGTGTTAAAGTTTGAAGCTCCCAGAGGATTAAAACTTCGTACAATTCCTTTTGGTTCTTCAGGTAGCTTGAAAGTAGGGCAGAAAGTGCTAGCAATAGGAAACCCTTTTGGATTGGAGCGAACACTGACAGTGGGAATAGTTTCAGCTTTGGGGCGTCCCATACAAAGCAAAAAAAACATAATAATTAAAAACATGATTCAAACTGACACTGCAATAAATCCGGGAAACTCAGGAGGTCCTCTTTTAGACGCTTTCGGGAGAATGATAGGTATTAACACGATGATATACTCAACATCAGGTAGCTCTGCTGGTATAGGTTTTGCAGTTCCTGTCGACACAGCCAAGAGGGTTGTGAGTGAAATTATTAAATATGGCAAGGTGAGGCGAGGTGCAATTGACGCAGAATTAGTGCAAATTAGTAGTTCTCTTGCTCGTTATGCCAACTTACCTGTGGATAAAGGTTTGTTAGTTTCTAAAGTAAACAAGGGAACAAATGCAGCCTCTTCTGGTTTAAAAGGTGGAACAGAGGCGGTACGTTCAGGCTATGGAAGATATGCTTCAGTTTTTTATGTCGGTGGAGATATAATAATTGCAATTGCAGGAAACAAAATAGAGACTTTGCAAGATTATTACTCAGCACTAGAAGATAAAAAGCCGGGAGACGTTGTTAGAGTGCGTATCGTTCGCTCTTCTGGAGAATGGGAACTTAACATAAAACTCTCTGAAAGAAAAGAATAGGTGAACTTATGCAAGAAATATTTGAAAGATTAAAAAATGCTATTGCCAATTTTCTTGAAAGTACTCATACACTATATCCTATTATAGTGCTTGCTATTGCAGTTTTGGTACATAGGCTTGTTAGAAGGATTCTTATAATTATAACAAATAGAATTAAAACAAGTGAGATTTCTAGTCATCTTAAGATTCAGCAATATATTTTTAACAAGGTTAAGTTTGAGCGTCTATCTCTTTTTGTTTATGTTTTTGCGTTTATACTGTTAAAAAATAAGTTATTGGAACAAGGCTTTATCTATGCAGGCGAGCTTTTTGCAATGCTTTCATCGCTTAACATTATATACATTGTTACTAGGATTTTACACGAAATATTAGATGGCTTTGCAGCATACACAGAAAACACTGATGCCTTTAGAGGTCGTTCTTATAGAAGCTACATACAAGTTTTCATTTTGCTAGTATATCTTTCTGCGCTTGTAATTGTTGCAGGTGTGATAAGTGGAAAGTCTCCATGGGACTTACTTAGTGGAATAAGTGCAATGACTGCAGTTTTGCTGTTAGTCTTTAGGGAGACAATTCTTTCTTTTGTTTCCAGTCTTCAAATCTCTTCATACGATCTAGTGCGTCTTGGAGACTGGATTTCTGTTCCAAAGTATGACACTGATGGAGATGTCATTGAACTTTCTTTGCATACAATCAAAATACGCAATTGGGACAAAACTATATCTGTAGTTCCAACGAATGAACTTCTTCAAAGTGGATTTAAAAACTGGAGAGGGATGACAGAGATTGGGGGAAGACGCATTAAGCGTTCTATCTTTTTAAACGCACATTCTATTAAATTTATGGATAAGCCTCTTAGAGATCGATTAGGCAATATTGAAATATTAAAGCCTTATTTTGAAGATATTGAAAAAGATATAGGTGAGCATTATGTGGATGACATCTACACACTTAATGGAAGAAGATTGACCAATATTGGAACTTTTAGAATATATGTTTTAAGATATTTACAAAGTCTTTCTACAGTGAGACAAGATTTAACCCTACTTGTTCGCCAGCTTGAATCAGGTCCTACAGGAATTCCATTAGAGCTTTATTTATTTACTTCAACTACTGAATGGGCTGAGTATGAAATAATTCAAGCAAATATTTTTGATCATCTTTTCGCAATTCTTCCAACTTTTGACTTAGAAATCTTTCAATATCAAAATAAAGTATATTACTAGGTAAAACCAGCGATAAAAAGCCATGAATCAAGACCAAGTTAAAAATATTTTATTACAAATAGAAGATACATCTCTCGATTTTTCTCTCATTTTTTCTGGAAAAGAAAGTAGGAAAGTTAATGGGCTTTATAAACCGAATGAGAGAGAAATTATCTTGCATAATAAGAATTTTGCGAACGATAATGAGATGATATACACAGCAATACATGAATACACCCACCATAAGCAGTGCGAGCTAAAAGGTTTGCCACGTTCAAGTAGACAACATACAAATGACTTTTGGGCTATGTTCCATCGTCTTTTAAGTATTGCAGAAGAAAAAGGTTTTTATAAGATTGGGCTGGAAGAAGGCTCAGAATTAGAAGAAATAACAAAGCGTATTCGTTCTGTTTTGATGGTAGAAGATGGACGCATTATGAAAGAGTTGGGTGAACTATTGGGAAAAGCTAGAAAACTATGCAAAGAAGCCCATGTTCGCTATGAAGATTATATTGACCGTGTTCTAAAATTACCTAGAAGCACTGCCACATCTATGGAAAGAATGTATGCATTTGATGTCGATCCATCTATTGGCTATGATGCTATGAAAAAGGTCGCCAGCATATCAAACATTGAAAAACGAAAGCAAGCTGAAGCCTTGTATATAGCTGATAATAGTCCTGCAGTGGTTAAGACTTCCTTAAATAAAAAAAAGGAAGAAAATGAAAAGACTTTACTAGAAAAAGAAAGACTTAGATTGGAGCGAACAATTGACATGATGAAAGTGAGACTAGAAGAGGTTAAAACTAGACTTACAGAATTAGAATGAGCAATACTTATTAAAATATCTTATAGTTTCTTTTTTTAAGGGCATTTTTTAAGATTAATTAACATATATATGATATAATACACTATGCAACTCTCATGCCCCATAATTAGATTAAAAAACTACTTAACGAAATCCATTAGTAAAGATAATTGTTGTACATTAGCTAATGTTAAAGTCGTACATTAGCTAGTGTTACAATTGAACATTAGCTAATGTACTGACCCAAAACTGTACAGTTTTGATATGCGAAACTGTATTATTTAGGCATCGTAAACTGCGTTGTTTTGCATAGCGAAACTGTGCATGTTACAGTCATAAATACGAGTGCAGCATGTCAAATAAACTTTTTGTTAATCAACAAGGATAAAGTCCATCAATTGTAAGTCACTTTAGCAACAACATAAATAACATTCTTTAAGCATTAAATCGCTATTTTCTTACCTCTCTTGCAAAAAAACATTAATACTTGTATATTCTAGGCTAACATTTTGCTTTGTTGGAGGTGTGTCTGTGTCTGGTAATGAAAAAAAACCTATTCTTATTGATGATTTCACACGTTATAATTTCTTGAATAGTTTGCATTTTTCTGATTGTGGATGTCGTCTAGCTTATGTGGTTTCAAAGGTTGATCTAAAAGAAAATAGGTATAAAAATGCCCTTTTTACTTTTGATTTTGAGGAAAAAAAAGCTCAAGCCTATTCTTCATATGATGTTGAATCTTTTTATGGTTTCCATGATGGATACCTTTTATTTTCAACGAGGAGAGAAAAGGAAGAAAAAGAAGAAAAAAATGCAAAGAAGACATTTGTTTACGGGCTTCCTGTCCACGGAGGCGAAGCAGTTAAACTGTATGAGTTTCCATATCCTTTACAAAAGATAGAGTTTTTAAACAATGATAAAGCTGTCGCTCTTTTATACTGGGAAAAAGATAAGATCCAAGCACACGGAAAAGAAGAAGCAGAAGAAGCTGAAAAGGAAGAAAAAGATTACGAAACATTTGAAGAAATCCCATTTTGGGCAAATGGTGGGGGATTTGTTTCAAGAAAAAGGAGTAGGCTTTATCTTTATGACATCAAAAACATGATGGGAGAATCTTTAACAGACGAATTTACTGCTGTTGGCGACTTTCAGTTAGATAAAGAAAAAGGAGAGATTCTATTTACTAAATCAACATATAAGGATAAAGCTCCAATATATAGTAGTCTCATGTTGTATAGCATAAAAGACAAAAATATGACAGAAATAAATAAAGATATGCCTTTTATGTATGCAGACATTCAATTCTTTGGCTCTCACATCTTGTTTACAGGTGCTGACGGGAAAAAATATGGAGTAAATCAAGATGCAGATATTTATGTTATAGATAGAAGTAATCTTTCCTCTTCTCCTAAAATGATAAGTCCCGAAGACTATGATAAGAGTTTATGGAATTCAGTAGGAACAGACGTGAGGTTAGGAAGTGGAAAACAGTCTTTTGTCTCAGGTGGAAAATACTATTTTATTACTACAGAAGACGACTCTTCATATCTTAACACAATTGATATTTCAGGAAACATGGAGAAAGTGATAACAAAGAAAGGTTCTGTGGATTGCTTTGACGTAAAAGATGGAAAGATTGCCTTTGTTGCATTAAGAGGGCAAGATTTACAAGAAATATACATTAAAGAGTCTTCAAAAGAGGAAGAAAAGCTTACCTCTCACAATTCTTATGGGGATAGCCTTAATAAGAGTGTGCCAGAGGAGTTTTGGTTTAAAAATGATGGAATTGACTTACATGGATTTGTAGTAAAGCCCACTAATTTTGAAAAAGGAAAGAAATATCCTGCTTTGCTTTCGATACATGGTGGACCTAAAACAGTATTTGGTTCTGTTTTTCATCATGAAATGCAATTTTTAGCAAATCAAGGTTTCTTTGTGTTTTATACTAACCCACGTGGAGCTGATGGAATGGGTAGGGCTTTTGCCGATATACGCGGAAAATATGGCACAATAGACTATAGCGACCTTATGGCACTTACTGATGAAGTCTTAAAAAGATATCAAGAAATTGATGTTCAAAGAGTGGGTGTTTTAGGTGGTTCTTATGGTGGTTTTATGACCAACTGGATTATAGGACATACTGATAGATTTAAGGCTGCATGCTCTCAACGTTCTATTGCAAACTGGATTTCTAAATTTGGGATTACTGATATTGGTTATTATTTCAATTCTGACCAAAATGCAGGAGCAACTCCTTGGAAGAATGTTGAGTTTATGTGGGATAGAAGTCCATTAAAGTATGCTGATAAGTGCAAGACACCAACGCTTTTTATTCAAGGGGACGAGGACTATCGTTGTTTTGAAGCTTGTGCTTTCCAAATGTTCACTGCTTTAAAATATCATGGTTGTGAGGCAAAGTTGGTACTCTTTCATGGAGAAAATCATGATTTATCTCGCTCAGGAAAGCCTAAACATAGAATTAGACGCTTGAGAGAAATAAGCGATTGGTTCATATCTCACTTAAAAAATTAATCTTTTTACTAGCCTAGTTGTGTAGTCTATGCAGCTAGGCTGATTTTTTATATTAAAAATGAGAGTTTTATTTTTACCTGATAACCTCATGGCATGTATGTTAGAAGAACAATGCCTTTTTCAAAGTTTACTAAAAAAGCCGTTCAGGCGTATTTTCCCAATCTTTAAGACAAATAATGATTTTGAAAGAGTTGTCATCTATCCTCCTATTGCAATTAAGGGGTATATCGTACGTGTTTGCAATGTAGATCTTTCAAAAAATCATTTGAAAGGACAAAAATTAGAGGGCTTTGTGTTAGGTTATGCAGGAGAAAAAGCAAGGTATTTATTAACCGAGATTCCTCATTTAAAGGCAAAATCAAGGCTAAAAACATTTGAAGTATTATCATCTAAAAGCTGGTATTTTGCAGATGTTAGTTTAGAAAATAAAACTACTTGGACTATAAAAAATATTAAATGGCAAAAGGAGATGGTATGCAAGGAATAACTAATGCACTTTTTTCTGATTTTTATGAACTGACAATGGCACAAGGTTATTGGAAAGAAAAAAAAGAAGTGAAAGTGTCCTTTGATATGTTTTTTAGACGCAACCCATTTGGTTCTGGCTATTCTATTTTTGCAGGGCTTTGGCCACTATTAAACATAATAAAAGATTTTCATTTTGATGCTGATGATATAGCTTTTCTAAAGAGTTTACATATTTTTGAAGAAGGTTTTTTGTCATACCTTTCTTCGTTTAAGTTTTCAGGTACTCTTTTTGCAATGCAAGAAGGTTCTCTTATTTTTCCAAATGAGCCAATTGTTCGCATAGAAGGAAACATAATAGAGGCCTTAATTCTTGAAGGAGTCATCTTAAACACAATTAATTTTCAAAGTCTTATAGCTACAAAAACTGCACGCATTTTTTTAAGCTCTAACAAAGGAAACATCATGGAATTTGGGCTACGCAGGGCTCAAGGAGCTGATGGAGCTATGAGTGCATCTAGGGCAGCCTTTATAGGTGGAGCATATGGCACTAGCAATATTCTTGCAGGTAAAGAATATGGCATTCCATGTCTTGGAACAATGGCTCATTCATGGATTATGTCTTTTGAAAGTGAAGAGGCTGCTTTTAGAAGTTATGCTAACATGTATCCTACTAATTCAATTTTTCTCCTTGATACTTATGACACAATAAAATCAGGAATTGAAAATGCTATTAAAGTGGGAAAAGAATTGCAAGAAAAAGGTTTTAACTTTGGTGTTCGTCTTGACTCAGGGGATATCTACTATTTAAGTCAATATGTGAGAAAAAGACTTGATGATGAAGGTTGTAATAAGGCTTTTATATCAGTTTCTAATGAGCTTACAGAGCAAATTATTGAGTCTTTAGTCTTAAATAAAGCTCCGATAGATAGCTGGGGAGTTGGAACACACTTAGTGACAGGTGGAGATGAGGCAAGTTTTACAGGTGTTTATAAGATGTCAGCCTACAAAAAACAAGGAAGCGACTGGAAGGCTGTTATGAAGGTATCGAATAATCCTTCTAAAATCACAACACCTGGAATAAAGCAAGTGTGGAGACTTTATAATGCAGATGGAAGCATGAAAGCTGACATCATTAGCTTAAAAGAAGAAATAATTGAAGAAGAAAAACTTTATACATTCTACCATCCAGATAATGAATGGCAATATTTTAACTTTAGTGCAAGCAAGGTGCGACCTCTATTAAAAGAATATATCAAAGATGGCTCTATTGTTGAAAGTGAGCCTACATTAAAAGAGATTAAAACTTTTGCCATGAAGGAATTAGATTCTCTTGATGCAACTTCAAAAAGACTTTTAAATCCACACATATACAAGGTCTCCCTAACAGAAAAAACAAAAGCTCTAAAAATGGAAGTGTTAAAAGAAATTAAAGAAAGAGGATAAAGCTCCGTATTTAATTAAAAGCTAAGAAATATCTATTGCTTATGAAACTCATAAATTAATTATGAGTTTCAAAGGCTTGCAATGTTTAGTGAATATTGCAAGAACTTATCTTTCGTCTTCAAAAAGCACTTCTAAAAGCTCAAGATATATTCTTATTCCCCTATTAAAATCTCCATGTTTAAGTCCACAATCTAGGCTTAAGTCTAGGATATTGTCTATGCGTCTCTCATTGAGAACCTTTTTAGTTTTTCTACCTAAAAAGGACATACAAACGTTTGAAACTTTCTCATCGTCTCCAATTAAAATTAAAAGTAGCGTTCCATTAAAACCCCTTTCGTAATAGGACATTTCATCTAGCATAGCATCGCACAACTGTTGTGCGTCATAGATTGTTTTATCATCTTTTGAAATTACTATTGTATGATTCACACCTGTTTCTTTTGATGTTTCTTTAATCAACTTGGAAATCTTTTTAAAAGAAGAATTAGAAAGAAAACCACAATCATCTTGCAAAACTTCTCTTGCAAAAATAAAGTTGATAGAAAAAACTAAAATAAGGAAAATAATCTTTTTTTTAGAAATCACCTATGCCTCCTAGTCATTAAAAAATGAGAAATACTTAAAAAGTACCTATCCATTAATCCACTCAATTTTTATGCCTTGTCTTTCCATTTTTCTAAACCATGTTTTTTGTCTTTTAGCGAATTTGCATATATGTCTAAATGTAGTTACAATATACTCTTCTTTTGTTGCAATTTTTCCTTGAAGATACATAGAAGTAAAGCGATATTCAAGCCCTAAACTTTCAAGGTAGTCCCACTCTATTCCTTTTTCATAGTGCAATGCTTCAACTTCTTCAATCATTCCATCTTTAATTCTTGAAATAAGCCTTTTATATATGCGTTGTTCTAATTCCTCTTTTTCAAAATTAATTCCAATAATTCTAGGTTTTATTAAAGGTCTTTCTTCTTTTAATTTTTCAAAAAGATGAAAGTTTTCTTTTTTATACATGGCAATTTCAATAGCTCTTATAAGTCTTTCTCGATTTTCTAAATCTGTTTTGTTATGAATATCTGGCTTTAGTTTTAATAACATAGCTTGAAGCTCTTCTAAAGAAGTTTTTTCAATGGAGTGTCTAAAATCAGAATTGATGGGGACAGGCAATAGTGGATAAGAGTTTACTATTGCATCAATGTAAAGAGGAGTTCCACCTGCAATTATAGGGAATGAAGAGCGAGAGATGATTTTTTGAAAAACTGAATATACATCTTGTTGAAAGGCAAAAACATTATACTCATCTTTTAATTCTCTTATATCAATTAAGTGATACTTTATATCTTGATACTCGTTTAAGTCCTTTCCAGAACCTATATCAAGACCTTTATACACTTGCCTTGAATCTGCAGATATAATCTCTCCATTCATCTTTCTTGCCATTTCCACCGCAAGTCGTGTTTTTCCTGTTGCTGTAGCACCTAAAATTATAAGAGAGTTTTCCATTAAATTACAACATCAATACTTTTTTAACATCAATTTTTGCAACACCAAAGAGTCGCCCTATCTGTTCTTTTGTGTAATTTGAGCCACTTTTTTCATTATAATAATTCACCACTTCTTCTTTTTCTTCATCGGAATCATCATATATGGCCACAGCAGCAGCTACCCTATACGAGCCTTCTTCCAACAACTCTTTAAGTGATTTTTTGGCGTTTTTCTTAAAACGCTTTTTATCAATTACTGCTAGCATTCCATCATAACCTATTGAGTTTATAAAATATTCTTTTTTCATTACATCCCTCCAGAAAGAAAATTGAAAGGTAGCTTCTTTACATCTTTAGAAAATAATCCTTTCCAGCTCCACACCAAGGACAAACCCAATCTTCAGGTAAATCTTCAAAATGAGTCATAGGAGCTACACCATTTTCCACATCACCTAACTCACTAATATATTCATAGCCACATAGATCGCATACATACTTGACCATAAGTCTCCCCTTAAAGATTAATTATACATTTTTATTATAATCCTAGCAATTGATTTAAATTCTCATAGAGTCTTAAATAGTGTTTGTTGGTGCCACCTTCTATTCCTATTGCTTGCTTTAAGTAAAATTGTGCATTTCTATAGTCTTTTGAAAGAAAATACCATTGATACATTGCAAACAAAGCATTTTCATTTCTAGGATTTGTTAAAAGTGCAGAACGCAATAAAGAAAGATGTGTGCTAGAACTTTTAGAAGTAAGCATCGCACTATAATAATACAAAATAGATTTTTTTTCAGCCTTTGCTGAGTTTATATTTTGGTTAATAATGCGATTTAAATAAGATATGCTATTAGTTTTATAAAGGGCTTCAAGATAGTCAGAAAAAACTTCAATGGACGGAGAACTTTCAGAGTTATATAAATCTCTTGCAACAATCAATGCTTGATTATATTGCCTGTTTCCTAGATATGCTTTAACCAGCAATGCTTTTGATTCGTTTGTGTTAGTTTTTTTTACTAAATCTTCTCCAATTTCAACAGCTTTAACCCAATTTTCTTTTTTAATTTCTCTTTTTAATAGGAGTTTGATTGTTTGCACATTACTTTCATCAATGCTTAATATTTTTGCTATAAAATCTTCTGTTGTGTTTCCTTGTATATTTGTGTTTGCATCAAAACATATGTTAGTGCATTCAAGTAAAACTTCATAGTCATTAGGATAATATGTGTAAGCTTGAGATAGATATTGAATTGCAGTTTTATCATTTTTATTCCATTCTCTTGCAATTCTAGCTTTTAGAAGAAGGTATGTTTTGTCTGTTTTATTCTTGGTTGTGTATATATTTAAAAGTGAGTTTGCTCTCATATACTCACCTTTTTCTAATAAAAGTTTCACTCTTTCAAAAAGACATTCGCCTTCGCTTATTTCCATGTTTAAAAGGCGATCAATATATGGATTAGCTCGTTGCCAATCTTTATTTTTTATATATGCAAAGGCATTCAAAAATAAGACTTCTTCTTTGTCTTGATATTCTGATGGCAATAATTTTAATGCTTTAATTGCTTCATCAGGATATCCTAAGCTAGTTGAAAGTTTTGCATATTTTAAGTGTGCAGGATAGAAAGAAGAATCAAGCGAAAAAGCTATTTTATAAGCATCATATGCTTTTAACATGTTGTATTCTTTTTCATATAAAATGCCTTCCAAATAGTGTGGTAGGGGAGATGTTGCATTCATTGCTTTTGCTTTTTTAACTCTTTCAAAAGCGTCATCTTTAAACATTTTAGGAAAACTAGGGTTTAAAAGTAATAATGCAGGAATAATTGTAGAAAAAAAATCATCTTTGGTAAGATTATAAGGATATTCTTTCTTTTTTATGCTTTCAAATCCTTCAACATAATTATTTTTCTTTGAATAATGTGGGACATGTCCAGTTAGTTTATGAAATGGATATAGTTCACTCATCAAAGAATAGGCAATATATAAATAAAGTTTTTCATTTCCATCAAGGCTCAAAGGATTTTCTTGAATTGTAGTAATTACTTTCATTAATGAATTATATGATGCTTTTTCTAGCCCTAACATTAATTCATTCTTTTTATTAAGTTTTTCTTCAAATTTAGTGGTGGCTAGGCTAGAGGCTACATTGCTTTGATAATTATCAAAATCTACATCTTTTAATGTTTTACATGAGAATAATAGAAAAACAATCAAAAATAGGAGTAACTCAATCTTTTTTTTCCAATAAAGACAAAACATGAAAGCATTATTTATTTCTTATTCGATAAAAAACTAATAGAACCTTAAACATGAGATATTTAAATATAGTAAAGATCTTGAAAGGATTAAAAAAGACTTGAGGAAGATATTCTAAACCATGTTTTAAAAGGAAGGGGGATGTCTTCCTTTTATATTTTGAAAAAATATCAATTATATTGTTGTCATATATATATATTCCACTACTCAATTTTGCTTTATTGCGATATACCCACCTAGCTCCACCTTTTATTCCATTGCCTAAAATTATAACTGAAGGAGCAGATTTCACAATAGCAGAAATTATGCTAGGCTCCATATTAGCCTTATAATAACCATTATAACGACCGACAAATTTCAAGTCTTTGAATGTTGACTTAACATTGTCTTCTGCAATAGCCAAACTTTTTTTTGTAGCACCCAGCATATATAAACTCTTGGAGTAGGTGTTAATGACATTTAATATAGAAATTATAGTCTCAAAAGGATAGTGTCTATCAGGTACTTGTCTTTTTAGAAAAGAAGCACCTTTAATGATACTTTTTGAAATAGGTAGGCATAAAGAACTAGAAAGCACCATATCTCTAAACTCTCCCTTTCTTCTAGCCTTTAAGATATCCCATGTTGAAAGGAAAAGAATTTGGACAGGTTCATTTTTATTCAACAAACTCAAAACTGTATTCTCAATATCCTCTTGTTTTAAAATATCTAGTGGAACTCCTAAAAAGTCTATACGTTCACATGCCATAGTAACCTCATCTTTTTGTATAATATGCTTCTCTAACACTAGCAAAAGCGTAGATAGTGGCAGTTTCAGCTCTTAATATATTAGTATTAAAATGAATTGTTTTAAAGCCTATGTTTGTTAAAATTGAATATTCTTCTTCACTTATGCCACCTTCTGCCCCTATACATACGACAATTGCTTCTTCTTTTCCTTCAACTATTGAAAAAATATTTTTGGAACACATTTCTTTTTTTTCATAAGCCAACAAAAAAAGAGTATTTCTATCTTTGATAATTTCTTCCATCATATTTATAGCATTGTTTATTGAAGTGGAAGAAAAGAGTTTTGTTTCAACAGGAGAACCTGATTGCTCTCTTGCCGAGCGGATAATCTTTTCTCTTCTTGTCTTTTCATTTTCATTCTTAGTTTTGGAAATGCTATAGTCTCCAAAAACTGGTATTATGTGGCTCACTCCAACCTCTGTAGCTTGTCTAATTACAGTATCCATCTTTGAGCCTTTTAGTTCCCATTGTAAAAGAATAAATAGTGGAGATGCCATGTCTTGACCATCTAATGGAGAAAGTAGTTTGCAGAGAACCTTGCCATCTGAAATTTCAACAATTTCAGAATCAAACAACTGCCCTGATGAAAGTCTTAAACTAACATGCTCTCCAACTCTTTTACGTAAGACAGAAACTAAATGTTTGTATTCATTTCCTTTTAAAATGACTAGCCCTGATTTCTCATCGAAAGTAGGGCATATAACTTGTCTCATAGAAAACTATTTGTCTGCCTGTTTCTCTTGTTGTTGCAATTCATAAGTGGTTTTTGTGCTTTTGCATAGTTGCAACACATCTTTTGTTTTTATAAGATCATATGAAGCTTTAAGAGCGTCATCATAATCTAAATCAAAAGTAGGAATAACATGATTTCTACTGTATTCAGACCTAATCATTGCCATCAAGAGTTTTTCTCTAATCTTATATGAAGAACTAAGTTTTTTTGCAAAAATTTCCATTTCTTTTTTTGTTAAATCTTTTTTAGAATGAGTAAACTTACTTATTTCATTGCTTTCTAAAAGCCTCATAGCTTCTTTTTCTTCATCTTCGCTAAAGCCGTCATATTCAATCTTTAAATCTGGAGGAATACCCAGCTTATCTATATTTGCATCACTTGGACTATAATAGCGAGAGACAGTAAACTTAAAAGAATCTTCCTTTGAGAGTGGCACAATCTGCTGAACTAAACCTTTACCATAAGTTTTGGAACCTACAAGATATGCCCTTTTATAGTCCTTTAATGCTCCTGCTACAATTTCAGACGCTGAGGCAGAACCTTGATTAATCAAAAGAACTAAAGGAATATCTAAAGGGAGTTTTTCCATCTTTTCGTTTACATTATATACCATGTTGTGATTAGGGATTCGAGACTTTGTAGAGACTACAAAACCTTTATGTAAGAAAATACTTGCAACATCAATTGCACTAGTAATCAGACCTCCTGGGTTGCCTCTTAGGTCAAAAATGATTTTTTTAGCTCCTTTCTTTTGCAAGTCTTGTATTGCTTGTTCAAGACGAGGAGCTGAATTTGGGTTAAAAGTGATTAAGCGAGCATAACCTACTTCATTATCAATCATTGCATATTTGACAGTAGGAACTTCAATTATGGCTCTCGTAATCTTAACGGAAAACTCTAATCTTTTTCCTCTTAATATTTTAAGCATCACATCAGTACCGGGTTTTCCTCTCAATTTTGAAAGTACATCTTCTTGTGTTATGTTATCGGTTCTGGTTCCATCAATTTCTGTTATAAAGTCACCAGGTTGTAGCCCCGCTTTCCAGCCGGGAGTTCCTTCTATTGGAGATGTAACTTCAACATAGGCAGGCATTTCAGGAGTTGATACGGCTTTTTTAGTGATTGTAACTCCTATTCCGCCAAAAGAACCCGATTGAGTGTCTTGTAAATCTCTTCCTATCGTGGTGTCCGAAGCTATGTACGTTGTGTATGGGTCTCCTAGCGAATTTAGCATTCCTTCAAGAGCTCCTTTATAAAGAACTTCAGGAGAGACAGGGTCAACATAATAAGCCTGTAAAAAATCATATACGTATTTTATGTAACGCATATGAGTAGCTTTTAGATATTCATTTTCATATTCACTTTGAGCTACCATCCTAGATGGCAAAAACACAACTGAAAGAAAAAAGAAAAATGCAAAAAGAACAGTAAGCATACTGTGTAGTGAACTTTTGTTATTCATAGCTATTATTTATACCTTATTATGCTTTTCTGTCAAGTATCGCCTTAATGGCAGATTGGAGTTTATTGCTAGTTTTTTTATAGGGAATTTTTTAATAAATACAATTTAAATGTAAAAAACTGCTGTTTTTGAAGATAGTAGTTTTTGTATGCAAAACCGTATGATTTACTGAGCCATAAATAATGCAGTTTCGCATATGCAAACTGTACAGTTTGTAAGCCCTAAATAATACAGTTTCGCACCCCTAAACTGTATTATTTAGGCTCACTACATTAGCTAATGTACAATAGTAACACTAGCTAATGTAGTGTTTTAACATTAGTTAATGTATGATGATGACATTTTATAATTTGCATGTAGGAAGTATGCTATAAGAAAGTGAATATTTGAAAGTGAAAACCATCGATAAATTATCAGTTGCATATGTGAGTATTTTAACATTTTTCCCTCCCTAGTAGCAAGAAAAAACTTTAGGTTGTCCTATGTGAAACCGCAGTATTTAGCCATCGCAACGTACACAGTTTCGTAATGTGAAATATCTTAATTTTGGATGTCCTAGTCTTGTTTGCAACTCCCCCCATTCTATGCTATGATGAGGCTATGCAAAAGATAAGAAACATGCCTATAGGCGTTCAAAGTTTTGAAGCTATGCGTCTTGGAAACTTTGTGTATGTGGATAAGACTCACTTCATTCCTAAGTTGGAGAAGCTTAGCATAGCCTACTTCTTCGCTCGTCCACGTCGTTTTGGCAAGAGCCTTTTTATTTCAACATTGCAAGCTTATTTTGAAGGCAGAAAAGAGCTCTTTAAGGGGCTTGCCATCGAGAAGTTTAAGGCGGAGGCGGGCAGTGAATGGCAGAAATATCCTGTGTTAAAGCTGGATTTGAATGCTCAAAAATATACTAGAGAAGACGACCTTACAACTATATTGAATGAAAATATAAGTATGTGGGAAGAGAAATACAATGTAAAAACAAGATGTCCTGATCCCATTTCTGCTTTTACTCGTATTATTCAGCTCTTACACGAAAAGTTTAACAAAAGAGTGGTCATTTTAATTGACGAATATGACAAACCTCTCATTGCAACCTTAGAGAATGAAGAACTGCACGAGCAATATCGCTCCACACTCAAGGCTTTTTATAGTGTAATAAAAAGCTCAAACGACTATATTCATCTAAGCTTCCTTACGGGAGTTACCAAGTTTAGCAAGGTGAGCATTTTCTCAGACTTAAACAATCTTTATGATATTAGCTTTGATAGGGAGTATTCGAGTCTTTGTGGCATAACAGAAGAAGAATTGTTGAGCAATTTTGAAGAAGAAGTGCAAGCTCTAGCTAGTGAATACAATAAAACATATGATGAGATGATAAACATCCTACGGCAAAGATACGATGGCTATCGCTTTAGTGAAAAAGAGGAACGAATATACAATCCATTTAGCCTATTCAATGTGTTTGCTAAAAATAAGCTAGGCGACTATTGGTTTGCAACAGGAACTCCCACATTTTTAGTCCAATTACTAGAACGAAGATACTTTAACATTCAAGATTTAGAAGGAAATATTCAAATTACTGCTAATGATTTAGATGAGTATAGAATAGGGCAAGGAAATTTAGTCCCTCTTCTTTTTCAAACGGGGTATCTAACAGTAAAAGATTACAGGGAAGAAGGTCTAAGTTACGTTGGGTGGTATACTTTGGGCTATCCTAATGACGAAGTAAAATATGCAATGGTCAACAGTTTGATGAAGATATACATAGACGCAAGCACTTCGCTTGATAAGGACTTCAAAGTGGATAAGTTTGAAAGTGCTATGAGAAAAGGGGACATAGAGCGAGTGCTCACTCTCATAAAGGCTTTAATGGCAAGCATTCCTTATGACTCATTGCCCGAGAATAAGCAGTTTTTGCGAGAGCAGAATTATCAAACAACAATTTACCTAATATTTCGTCTTCTTGGGCAGTATGTGAGAACTGAGGTACATAGCTCTGTGGGAAGAAGTGATGTGGAAGTGGAAACGGCGGACAGCATTTATATCTTTGAGTTTAAGCTGGGTGGAAAGCCAATTGATGCACTCACTCAAATTAAAGAGATGGGCTATGCAGAAAAGCATAAAGCAAGTAATAAAAACATCTTTCTTATAGGAGCTACAATTAGCCGAAACAAACGCACGCTTGGCAAGTGGCAGATTGAGAAGGTTTTGTCCTAGCGGACGGCCTCGTTTAGACTTGTTATAAATTGCCATTTATGAAGGCGAGTTATGTAAGGGGGAGGAAAACCCCTTGGCCAGAGCAAGTGGTTTTCCTCTCCCCTTACGATCCCCCACCTTTCCTCAACGCTGCTTAGGGGCTTCCG
Organism: Treponema sp.; assembly: GCA_052169955.1. Taxonomy (GTDB): domain Bacteria; phylum Spirochaetota; class Spirochaetia; order Treponematales; family Treponemataceae; genus Treponema_B. The sequence continues at coordinate 398 of JBQNBL010000001.1, read as the reverse complement.
CCCCTAAGAACCCCGCGACCATCTTGTTATGTATGTAGCATTGAAGATTACAAAGCAATTCGGGGGTCTCGGGGAACTCCCCGAGCGACGTGAAAAGGATAGGTTGGGGTGTGGGGAAGGAAAGGAAAAACTGCTTCGAACAGTTGTGCCTTTCCTTCCCCACAAAAGCACTTACAACTCTGCAATTTATTGCAAAGCAAATAAAAAGGGTCTCAGGGCAATGCCCCAAAATCTCGAAAGTGTTGAACACTACACAAAAATCTAATATATTACTTAGCGATGATGAATAGAAGAATTGCTGACAGTATACTTTCTCACAAAAGAACACACAAAAGCATTAAGGGGCTTGACAAAGTTGCTTCACGCCACATAATCGCCTGTCGCCTGTCGCCTGTCGC